>DATEKA010000119.1:0-15589 GCA_035277685.1 Candidatus Acidiferrales bacterium | reverse complement strand
AACCATGGTGCGCATGGTGCCCACCGCCGCTGATTCGTTGGCGGCCAGGCGCGCCTTCAACAGGTTCGGAATTGCAATCGCCGCGATAATCAGAATGATCGCCACGACGATCAGCAATTCGATCAACGAAAAACCCTTCTGTCTCTTATTCATATCTTCTTCTCTCCTCAGTAATCTTTTTCCGTTTTGAAACAGCCGTTCGAGCTGCATCCCGGATCACTCAGACCAGATGCACCCACGCTTCCAACGTTCGGCTCGTTGGTAACTCATACGGCACAGACCGATGTACACCTAAGAACGCCAAGAACTTATGGGTAATGTGCGAAGTGCGTCTTCGCACCGGCGACCGGAAGAAAGGTGCGGCGCCCAAAAATGTCGACGTTTTGTGTCCATCATAAGTGCCTGTTTTTGCTCTACTTGCGCCACATTCCTGTTTCACTATGAAACCATCGCTGGCAACTGTGTAATCCGCTCGCAACCCTTGAATACCCGCGTTCTCATGTCCGTGTTCTCGCCAGTTATTACTAGGTGCCCCACCACAAGTCATTCGTTGACGCTCCAGCAGCCGGCCTCCACAATCTCAATTTGATGCCGGCGACAAACGTGGAGCAGATCTCGGTCGGGGACGAGCGCACCAGGCGCGCCCGTGCTTGTCCCGTATGGATCTATTACGCGGTTCTCGCTCTTGTTCTCGCGGCCACTGTCCTCACCCGGTTTCACTTGCGCAATATCCCTCTCGAGCGTGACGAAGGAGAGTACGCCTACGCCGGGCAGCTCATGCTACAGGGCATTCCGCCATACAAACTCGCCTACAACATGAAGCTGCCGGGCACGTATGCCGCTTACGCCGGACTAATGGCCATTTTCGGCGAGACCTCGAGCGGCGTGCACGAAGGATTCCTCGTCGTCAACGCGCTGACTATTTTTCTGATCTTCCTCCTCGGCGCCCGCTTGTTCGGGCATTTTGCGGGCCTGGTCGCTGCTGCCTCATACGCTCTGCTCTCCATCAGCCCAACTGTGCTCGGTTTCGCTGCCCACGCCAGTCATTTTGTCGTGCTCTTCGCGGTAGCAGGCGCCCTGGCCTTGCTGAAAGCGGTCGAGTCCAGGAAAGCCTCCTCAATATTCATCTGTGGCCTGCTCTTTGGGCTGGCTTTCTTGATGGAGCAGCAGGGAGTTTTCTTCGTTGCCTTCGCCGCCCTGTACCTTCTCGTCGCGGAAGCCCGCAGCGGCCCGCTCACTTCCTTTCCGTGGAGCAAGGCCGCAAAAAGACTCGGATTCTTCATCGTCGGCGCGCTGACTCCTTTTGCCCTCGCATGTCTCGCGCTCTGGCGAGCGGGCGTATTCAGCCAATTTTGGTTCTGGACTTTCAGTTACGCCCGCCAATACGTCGGGATCGTCAGTTTTGCCGTAGGCCGCCTGTATTTGAAAATCGCGCTGCGCGGCGTCATCGGCCCCTCGTGGCCCCTGTGGTTGCTCGCGGGTTTGGGCCTGACGGCTTTTCTCTGGCACAAAGCCATCCGCAGACACGCGCTCTTCGCAACGCTCCTTCTCGTCTTTTCTGCTCTTGCGGTTTGCCCAGGCTTCTATTTCCGCCAGCACTACTTCGTTCTGATGCTGCCCGCTCTCGCCCTGCTGGTTGGAGTGGCCCTTGAATCCACGACGAGCCGGCTCAAGGCGGGCTGGCCTCGAGGCGTTCCCATCGCCGTCTTTGCGCTGGTATGTGTCGCCGTCGTGCTGCCGCAGCGAACATTCTTATTCCGGATGGATTCTCAAACCGCCTGCCGCTCCGTCTACGGATTTAACCCGTTCCCGGAGGCGATTCCCGTCGCCGGCTACATCCGGTCGAACTCTCCCGCCGGAAGCACCGTCGCCGTCCTCGGCTCCGAACCCGAAATCTACTTCTACTCGGGACGGCATTCCGCAACCGGCTACATATATACCTACGCCCTGATGGAACCTCAGCCCTATGCCTCGCGGATGCAAGAACAAATGGCGCGCGAGATCGAGGCGGCCGGCCCGTCGTTCATCGTCTTCGTCTCCGTGCCGTCGTCCTGGCTTCCCCAGCCCCATTCCGACCGCTTCATTCTGAATTGGAGCAAACAATACGTGCAGGCGCATTACGAATTGGTCGGCGTTGCCGATATTCTTCCGCAGACACAGTATCGCTGGGGCGCCGACGCCAAGACGTACCAACGTCGCTCACCGTTCGGGATCGAGTTATATAAAAGGACAGGCTGATCGGCGCCCGGGCTATTGCAGCGCCGGCGCTTCGGAGGAGCACGTCGGAGCGGTCACGGGAATTTGCTTGGCCAGATCGACACGAATCACGCCCGACGCGTCTGCGCAGAAGTGGCGTTTCCCCGACATGCCCGGATCGACGGGGTCGGCCTGAATGGCGTAACCGTCTTCCTTCCCCATGGCGCATCCCGTGGTGACAGCAGAATCCGGTTTAAATTCCTGCGTTCCCGGCGTGAACGTGAACCGATACCCGCTTTTCTCTGTCTGGTTCGCCGCTATGCCCTTCGCCAGCCCGGCGTCGAGCAGAAGCGCCGTTGTGCACGACGCCTGAGCGTTCTCGGCCTGCCCCCCCAGGCTTCGCAGGTCGTTCGAATAACCCGCTCCGTACATCGCCTTGTATGCTGCCTCGGCGCTCATGATGTTCCGCAGCGAACCGATCGCGGACGCCTCGTTGCCCGCAACCTTGGAACGCAGCAAGTTCGGAACCGCTATCGCTGCGATCACCACCACGATCGCGACCACGATCAGTATTTCAATTAGCGAAAAGCCGCCTTGCTGGCTCTTCGATTTCTCTCCCATCCGCTTCATAACCGGTCTCTCAGGATATAGCAACCTTGGCTCTGAGTATACATAGCCCTCGGAACTCCGCGCGTGCGTCCGCCTCTGGACCCGCACCTTGACGGCGCAACTGTCCAGCCGCCGGCGCCGGCTCACGGAATATTCCCTTCAGATTTCGTATTTCTTGGCGTAATGCCGGAAGGACCGATACGTCATCTTCAATAGTTCTGCGGCCCGCGTGCGCACACCGCCGGAGCGTTCCAGCGCGGCGAGAAGATACGAGCGCTCCACGTCGCGGATATGCGCTTCCAGGTTCAATCCATCCGCGGGGATTTTCACCCCGTGTCCATTGCCGTTGTGCGACGCGTGCGCTACGGAGTCCTGGAAATGATTGCGAATCCGGTCCGGTAGCGCTTCGACGCCGATGGCGTTGCCGCTCTCCAGTGCGACGGCTCGCTCGATCGTGTTCTCCAGTTCCCGGACATTTCCCGGCCACTCGTACACTTCCAATCGGCGTATGGCTTCGGGCTCGATGCCCTGAATCCTTTTGTTCATGGATTTCGAGAAGCGCTCCAGAAACTCGCGCGAAAGAAGCGGAATATCCTCGCGGCGTTCGCGCAGCGACGGAAGATGAATGGGAATGACGCTCAGCCGGTAGAACAAATCCTCGCGGAAACGGCCAGCCGCGATCTCTTCCTCGAGATTCTTGTTCGTCGCCGCAATCACGCGCACATCAACGTCCGATTCCTCTGTGCTCCCCACCGGCCGGACTTTCCCCTCCTGCAGCACCCGGTAGAGCTTCACCTGCATGGTGACGCTCATGTTTCCGATTTCGTCCATGAACAGCGTGCCGCCGTGCGCCGCTTGAAACAGCCCCCGCCGATTCTCGTTGGCCCCTGTGAACGCGCCTTTTACGTACCCGAACAACTCCGACTCCAGAAGCGTCTCCGGAAAGGCGCCGCAATTGATCGTGATGAACGGATGTTTGGCTCGGGCGCTGTTCTCGTGGATTGCCCGCGCGACAAGCTCTTTTCCGGTACCGCTCTCGCCGGTGATCAGCACGCGGCTGTTCTGCGGCGCGATGTTCTCGATGAGTTCGAAAATCGCCTTCATTTTTGGACTCGTGCCTATGATATGGTCCAACCCGGTGAGCCGGCGCAGTTCGCGGCGCAGGAACCTGGCCTCTTTGCTCAGCGCGAGGGTTTCCGTGATTTGCTGCATGGCCGGACGAAGCTCGTCCATCAGACGGTCGCCCTTGATCACGTAACGGTCCGCGCCGAAGTTCACCGCGTCAATCGCCGTGTTCACCGTCGGCACGCCCGTAATGAGGATAAACTTCGTCGCCGGCGAGATTTCCCTGCAGTACCGGAGCAGCTCCACTCCGTCCATGTCGGGCATGCGAATGTCCGATACGACGATGTCATAGATTTGCGACGCGAGACGCTGTTGCGCGGACGCGCCGTTCGAGGCGATATCTACCCTGTGCCCCTCTTTTCTAAAACTGATTTCGAGGAGCTCGCAAATCGAGCGTTCGTCGTCCACTACTAGAACGTGAGCCATGTTCTCCTATCGTCTTCCAGAAACGTGAAACGCTTCGCGCTCCGGCCTCGTGTCCCGTCCGGCCGCCAGGGATGC
Source organism: Candidatus Acidiferrales bacterium (assembly GCA_035277685.1). Lineage (GTDB taxonomy): Bacteria > Acidobacteriota > Terriglobia > Acidiferrales > UBA7541 > Palsa-295. The sequence continues at coordinate 11,158 of DATEKA010000119.1, read as the reverse complement.
CGCCAGAGCGACCGGCGGCGTCGCGGCCGGTAGCGCCCTTCTTGCGCCTCGAGATGTCCCTGCCGCGCCCGGAAGCTCGATCGCAAACTCCGCGCCTCTTCCCTTTTCCGCTTCGACGCGAATCCGCCCGCCGTGCGCCTGCACGATCCTGTAAACGATGGCGAGCCCTAGTCCCGTTCCCTCGGCGAAACCCGACTGGAACGGCTCGAAAATCTGTAATTTCTCCTGCGGCTCGAATCCAATTCCGGTGTCGCGGATCGCAACCAATACGCAGTCGGGCTCCTCGTCAAGCGTGACCGAGAGCGTCCCGCCGTCAGGCATCGCCCGCAACGCGTTATTGCAGATATTCCACAACACCTGCTTCAGGGCGTCGCGGTCCCCGCGCGCCTTCGCGCGTACCGCGTAATTCCGTTCGATCTTGTACTTGCCTCGAGAGCGCTCGTCCCGCTCGATCAGCAGCAGCAAATCGTCAATCAGCGCCGCGAGATCCACGTCCACGAACGCGTATGACTTCTCTCGCGAATAATCCAGGAAATCGGAAATGATCTGGTTCAGACGCTGCGACTCCCGGCTCACAATCTGCACCAGCTTTTTGTCGTCGTCTTCCAGCGGAGCAAGCCGCGCCAGTTCCTTCAGCGCCCCGCTCATCGCCGTCAGAGGCTGCCGGATTTCGTGCGCGATCGCCGCCGAAAGACGCCCCAGCGCCGCCATCCGCTCCTTCGTCTCCACTTCCCTTTCCAGCCGTTTCAATTCCGTCAGGTCCTGGAAATTGAAAACGTAGCCGCTGGTCTGGTTCTCCCCGGTCCGCAGCGGAGATATCGAAAGTCCCAGAAACCGGACGGCGCCCGACGGCGTCTTGCATTCGATTTCCTTGCGCAACGCGGTCGGGTTGCCGTTCTCGTCCGCTTCCACGGGCCAGAATCCGGGCAGAACGTTGGCGACATTCTCTCCCCGTAGCAACCCGAAGCCATGCCCCGTCATTTCCGCGCCCGACCGGTTGATCAGCAGAATGCGCCCATTCAAATCCGTCGTCAGGAGTCCGCCGCGCATCGACTCGATGATGTCCTGGTTGAATGCCCGCAAGTCCTTCAGTTCTTCGCTCTTTTCCTTCAGTTCGTCGCCCTTCTTCCGAAGCGTCAGGGCCAGAAGGCTCCCCAGGTACGCCACCGCAAAAAATTCCAGGAAGTTGCTGCCAAGCCAGGATTCCAGGGCGCGCGCCGTAAGTAACGATTGCGACGTCCGCGCGATGACCCCGTAAAACATCATCTCCACCACGCACGCCAGCAGAAGGAAACTCGTCCCCGCAACTACGAACACCGCCCGCCGCGAAAACAGGATGCTGGCCATCAGAATCACCAGCACATACAGCGATATGAAGTAACTGTCCTGCGCGCCCGTTACGTACACGACCGCAGTCACCACGAGCAGGTCTCCCACCACTTGCGCCGGAGCGTGCCACGCAGCCTCCGGAACCCATCGCTGCAGAATCAGGTAAGCGACCGCCAGCGTGTACCACAGCGCGATCAGCGGCAAAAGCACACGGAACTGTAGCGGCGCCGGCGTCAAATGACCCACTGCCACCACCGCCAGAAGGCAGGTAATGATGAGAAACCGGACGCGCCCCATCCACGGGAGCCATTCGACTGCGTTCTGTGTCGTTTCCCTTCTCAACGTTCCGTCCTTCCGCAAAATACCCCTTCCCTGCTCGCCCCAACCGGCGATCGCTCCGCGCCTTGGGACTTCGTTCGTTCGCCTCCTTCAAGCGTTCGCTAGTGCATCGTCGAGAGCTTGCCGATCAGCGAGAACAGCGGCAGGTACATCGAAATGACCACGCCGCCAACCACGATGCCCAGAAAGACGATCATCACCGGTTCCAGGGACGTCAGGAGGTCCTTCACCGCCGCATCCACCTCTTCCTCGTAGAAGTCCGCGATCTTCTGGAGCATCGCGTCCATCGCGCCAGTTTGTTCGCCGACCCCGATCATTTGCGTCACCATGCCCGGGAAAACGTCCGTCTCCTTGAGCGGATCCACCAGCGAACGGCCGGCTTCCACCGCCTTCCGCGTTTGTGACACGGCCTTTTCAACCACCGCATTGCCGGCGGTGCGCGCCGTAATGTCGAGCCCTTCGAGAATCGGCACGCCGCTCGAGATCAGCGTGCCCAGCGTCCGCGTGAAGCGTGCCACCGCGATTTTCCGCAGCACGATACCCAGGACCGGCATCTTCAACAACGCGGTGTCAATCGCCATCCGCCCCGTCGGCGTGCTGTGCCAGAATTTGATCGCGAATATGCTCCCGACCAAAAACACCACGATCAGCAGACCGTATATGCTGCCCACGAAGTTGCTGAGTGCAATCACGATTCGCGTCGGCAACGGCAGATCCACCGCCAGGCCGTTGAACAACGATACGAAGATCGGCACGACTTTCCATAGCAGCAGCGTGATTACGCCCGCCGCAATCGTCATAACAGAAATCGGGTAAATCATTGCCGACTTCACCGCTCGCTTCAGCTTGACGTTCTTTTCGATGTACGTTGACAACCGCTGCAGAATCGTGTCGAGAATACCCCCCGTCTCCCCCGCTTCCACCATGTTGTAATACAGCGGGTCGAACGCTTGCTCGTGCTGCTTCATCGCCGCCGATAGCGTGCTCCCGCCCTCCACCGAACTTCGCACCCCGTTCAGAATCTTCTGGAAAGTCTTGTTCTCCTGCTGCCCCGCTAGAATTTCCAGGCACTGAACCAGCGGCAAGCCCGCGTCGATCATCACCGAGAACTGCCGCGTGAACACGGCCAGCTCCTTCGCGTCCACTCCCCCTCCGAACGTCGGGATACTGAACTCTTTCCCTTTTTCGGAGAGTTTGCTCACGCTGATTTGCTCGCGCCGCAACAACGAGGCGAGCTCGTTCTTGCTCGCCGCAACGCGCTCCCCCGCCACCGCGGCACCCGCCCGGTTGGTCCCTTTGTACGTGTAGACCGGCATGTTCTTTCCTCCTCCCCTTTACCTTCGGACGTGCGCTCTGCCGCCCGCTGGCGCAGAGGTAACCCCTCGGTTGATCAAATCCTGCAGCTCGTCTGGATTCGAAGACCGCGAAAGCGCCGTATCCAGGCTGATGGCTTTCTGGAAATGAGCGTTCGCCAATCCCTGGTTGAACGTCTGCATTCCGGTCTGGCCCGTTCCGGTCTGCATCGCCGAATAAATCTGGTGAATCTTGTCCTCCCGGATCAAGTTGCGGATCGCCGCCGTGGGCACCAGTATCTCCATCACCATCAGCCGCCCGCGGCCGTCAATTCGCGGAAGCAGCGATTGGCAAAGAATTCCTTCCAGCACCATCGAGAGTTGCGCCCGCACTTGCGGCTGCTGGTGCGCCGGAAAAACGTCCACGATACGGTTGATCGTCGAAACCGCCGAGTTCGTGTGCAGCGTTGCGAACGTCAGGTGGCCCGTCTCGGCGATGCGCAGCGCCGACTCGATCGTTTCCAGGTCCCGCATTTCGCCGATCAGCACCACGTCCGGGTCTTCGCGGAGCGCCGCCCGCAGCGAATTCGCGAACGAGTGCGTGTCCGAATGCACTTCCCGCTGGTTCACCAGGCACTTCTTGTGGTTGTGCAAAAATTCGATCGGATCTTCGATCGTGATCATGTGCTCTTCGCGTTCGTTGTTGATCTTGTCCAGCATCGCCGCCAGCGTCGTCGACTTCCCCGACCCCGTCGGCCCCGTCACCAGCACCAGCCCGCGCGGCTTGTCGCACAGGCCCTTCACCACCAGAGGCAGTCCGAGCGCGTCGAAACTCTTGATCTCCCACGGAATCGTTCGGAATACCGCCGCTACCGCGCCCCGCTGGTGAAAGATGTTCCCTCGGAAGCGCGCCAGGCTCTTCAAGCCGAACGAAAAGTCGAGTTCCAGATTCTCCTCGAGCCGGTGCTTCTGCACGTCCGTCAGCACGCTGTACGCCAGCGCCTTCGTGTCCGCCGCCGTCAGCGGCGACATCTCCAGAGGGCGCAGCTTCCCGTGTACGCGAATGCGCGGCGCGCTGTTTGTCGAGAGGTGCAGGTCGCTCCCTCCCATCTCGATCATCGTCTTCAATAGTTCGCTCAGAGTAATGCCCGCCATAATTCACTCTCCTCCGTCAAAGAACCGTTTCGCGAAGCACTTCTTCCATCGTGGTCGCCCCCGCCGCCACTTTGATCAATCCGCTGCGGCGTAGCGTGATCATCCCGCTGTCCAGCGCCTTCTTCTTCAGCTCGATCGCCGACGCGCCCACCAGAATCAGCTCTCGCAGCTCGTCCGTAATTTCCATGACCTCATAAAGTCCCACCCGGCCCTTATAGCCCGTGTTGTTGCACGTGCCGCAGCCGCGCCCGTGATAAATCGTCGTCTTGTTCGCTTCTTCTTCCGTGTACCCCGCGTCCATCAGCGCCTGCGCCTGCATCTGTAGCGGCTCTTTGCACCCCGCGCAGATTCGCCGCACAAGCCGCTGCGCCCCGATCAGGTTCACCGACGTCGCCACCAGAAACGGCTCGATGCCCATGTTCATCAACCGGCTGATCGTCGAAGGTGCGTCGTTCGTGTGCAGCGTCGAAAGCACCAGATGGCCCGTCAGCGCCGCCTTCACCGCGATTTCCGCAGTCTCGAAGTCTCGAATCTCCCCCACCAGGATGATGTTCGGGTCCTGCCGCAGGAAGGCGCGCAGCGCCGACGCGAAATTCAGCCCGATCTGCTCCTTCATCTGCACCTGGTTGATTCCCGGAAGCTGGAACTCCACCGGATCCTCGGCGGTCATGATGTTCGTCTCTGGCGTGTTCAACCGCGCCACCGACGAATACAGCGTGTTCGTTTTCCCCGACCCGGTCGGCCCCGTCACCAAAACCATTCCGTACGGCTTCAGAATCGCCTTCTCGAATCTCTGCAGCGACTCGCTCTCGAACCCGAGCTTCGTCATGTCCAGCCGCAGGTTTTCTTTATCCAGCAGCCGCAGAACGATTTTTTCGCCGAAGAGTGTCGGGACTGTCGAAACGCGGAAGTCCAGCTCCTTCCGCTTTCCGTCCTTCGAGTACTTGATCATGATGCGGCCGTCTTGCGGCAGGCGCTTTTCGCTGATGTCCAGCTTCGACATGATCTTCATGCGGCTCGTGATGGCGTCCTTCAGCTTCAACGGAGGCGCCATTACGCCCTGCAGCACGCCGTCAATCCGGAACCGCACTCGCAGTTCCTTTTCGTACGGTTCCACATGTATGTCGCTCGCCCCGCGCTTCACCGCGTCCGTCAGAATCAGGTTGCACAGCCGGATGATCGGAGCTTCCTCCGCCGCCTTTTCCAGCGACTCCAGGTCCATCGTCTCCGCTTCTTCCGCGCTTAATTCCACCGCCTCGTCGTCGGCGAGGTCTTTCATCACCTTGTCGAGTTCCTCGACGCTTTCAATCGCCCCGTAGAACTTGTGGATCGCTTCGCTGATCGCCGTTTCCGAAGCCACCACCGGCTCCACGTTGAAGCCGGTCATGAACTTGATGTCGTCCATCGCGAAGACGTTCGTCGGATCCGTCATTGCGATCGTTAGCGTTGATCCCACGCGCGAAAGCGGCACGATCTGGTACCGGATCGCCGTCTCCTGCGGCACTAGCTTGATCACAGAGGGGTCTACTTCGTAGAACTTCAGATTGATCGACGGAACTCCATACTGCCGCGACAACACCGCCGTAATGTCGTCGTCGTTTACCAGCCCCATCTTCACCAGACAGGTGCCCAGCCGCCCGCCGTTCCTCTTCTGGTAGTCGAGCGCCTGCTTCAGCTGATCGCTAGAGATCAGGCTGTCCTTGATCAGGATTTCGCCGAGGCGCGAAGACATAAGTGTGGGTGCGCGGCCTTGCCTTCTTCACGAAGGTACTAGAACCGCCCGCCGAAAAGCCTAGCACGCCCACCTTGGGGTGACAGAAAACGGAAGGCCAGTCGTGGTGAATCTGCTAACATCCGATAAGCCCCGCCTAAACCTGTCCCTCCGTACAGGCGAAAATTTGCCTCCTGTACCAACGTACAGGTCCAGCATTTTCTGTCACTTAGGCTTACTTCGAGACCAGATCGAATGGTAGGGAGGCCGTCGGGATGTCAGGGCCTAAACGCGGGAGGCGGCCTGTCGGCGCTGACCAAACCAAACGCCCACTCATGGCGTGAACGCCACCACGGAGTTTCACCGCATTTCGTTCTTCAAGATGTCTTTTTGCTATCCGAATCGCGCAACTTGGGGCTCTGTTGCGCTGGCGCTGCATTGCCCGCAAACAGATGTTGTCCCGGGCTTCAGAGCCTTGCGCTTCCGAGGCTTGGGGGCACAATATGAGCCTGTGCGCGGCCCTCGCAAAATCGCCCTGGGTTGACCTCACCGTGAACGCCACGTCCAACGCCCCGATATCGCTCTCGAAGGATCGCTCGAAATTTCGCACCGCCCTGATCTTGGCCGTCGTCGTCGACGCGCTTCAGCTCATCGTCTTCCCCGCTTTCGTAGAAGGCGCCTTTTCAGCCGCCGATGATGTTGTAGACCTTCTCGTCGCGGCCACCCTGATCCCTCTGCTTGGCTGGCACTGGGAATTTCTGCCGTCCTTCGCCGCGAAACTCATCCCCGGAGTCGATCTGGTTCCCTTCTGGACCCTCGCCGTCGCCAACGTCTACCGCAAATGGAAGCAGACCGAGCGCCAGTCCGTCATCGACATTTCCCCTCCGTCGAACCGGCCCTAGCGTTCCACTTTTGCCATTGCCTTGATTTTTTTCTCGCCACAGGCACGCTGATCACTCGTCTGAACCACTCCTTCGTGCAAGTTGTCATCCTGAGCCGCCTGCCGCAGGCAGGCGCAGCGAAGGCTCTCTCTCAAAACTGCGACTTTCCGCCCCCAATGTGACGCGATGCTCGCGCCGACCGTGTATCACTCTCGTTTGTAATGCACCGCCAGCTTCCCCCGAGGCACGCCCAACGGGCGCTATTCGCTGATTTTCAAAATCTGCGCGCAGGTCCAATGATTGACCATGCCATTCTCGATGGCCCACTCGCCCATTCGAATCGCGTCCTCGCGATTGTCCGGATCGCCGCGAATGCCCGAAACCGCCTCCCATTCCTTCCAATCCTGAAATTGCAATACGCCGTACGACATCTTTCCGTTTACATCGACTCGATTGATGTTCCGGCCCCCGCTCTCGCACGGAATCAGATGCTCGATCGCGAGATCGGCGGTTGCCCGATTGGTGGGTGAGCCAACTCCGAGTCGCGAGTGGCGCCAGTAAGGACGACTGTCGTATCGCCCCGCCAGAAACATCGCCCGCGCATAGATCAGGCCGGCGTCGCGACGATTGCTGAAGTCGCGCCGCGCGAACCCGCCAATGGGACGGACGACACCGGAAGAGCCCACTCGAGCATTCGGAGAGAACACGCCGTCCGAAGGCCACTGCTCGAACACATGCGGAGCCGTTCGCGACCGGCTTGCCGCGCGTCCCACATCCTTCCGCGACATGAAGAAAATCAGCGCCGTCGTCAGCACGAGAACCACCAGCGCCCGCGTTCCCATCGAATCGCCCGCCGCCTCCGCGCTCCCCGCCTTCCGCCTCACGGTGTCGTCGTGAGTGGAGCTGCGCCGCCCTGGGCGGGGCTGCGCAGTCGAAGGATCTCTCCCCAACGCGGCGACACCGGCTTGCGACGACATTGGCAGCTCCTTGTGGAGGACCTACGGGGCGTTCTAACGGGCAGTGACATCATAGGCGAAGAAAAGGCGAAATGTCAATACCAAACAACCCCTACTCCCGCGCAGCTACCGTCCCCTCTCCGGCTTTGGGTCCCTTCTCATCACTGAGCAGCGCGGATGAGATTCGTTGAGCCGTCAACAGGAAACAACCCAAGGGCGCACTGTGATTTCATTCTGAGGCCGGTCCCGTTCCTTCGGGACTGGCCGAAGAATCTCTCTTTTCGGAGCCACCGTTTTAGGCCGTGTCTCTCCGCTCCCCAGCCTCCGAGTCCGCCTTCGCGCAAAACGCCCCCGCTTACTTCACCCCATTCGCAGGATTCCACACTCCCTGCTCCTTGCGGACCAGAATCATCTCCCCGATGTGATACGCGTTGTGCGTGCTGATGTGCGTCAGAAGCTGCGCGTTCTGCGCGATTTTCGCGTCATCCGCCGTTTCTACCCACTTCTCGATTTCCGTCATCACCTCGTCCATGTTGCGAACCGTTTCGTCCCAATGCGCCGGATCGAACTTGTCGAACGTCTCGTCGTTGTTGCCGTCGAATTTCTCAGGCTTCTCGCCTTTCAGGCCCGTCAGGCTCCGGCGATCCCAAAACCAGAGATGATAGGCAAGTTGCCCGACCGAGTGGTTGCCCTTGCCGTCGCGCCAGGCCGCCTGCTCCGGCGTCAGCCCCTTCACGGCGATGTTCGCCGGCACAAACCACTCTTCGCTGTTGTGCGTTGACTTCAGCTCCGCCAGTAAAACTCCGCGCAACGTTGTAGGCTTTTTCGTTTGCTGCGCCCGCGCCGGCCCCGCCATCCCTACCGCAGCCGCACCCAACAACACACAAATCGCTGTTCGCTTCATGTCGAGCACACCTCCCCTTTCCCGTCCTTAGACGCGTCCGCGATTATAACGTCGCATCTGCCCATCGAGTCACCTGCCCGCCCGCCAGCGGGCCTTTTCTGCCCCGGCAAGGTGGGAAGTCGCAAAAATCGCGCCGGGAAATCTTCGGTGGTCTTGGTGATGTGATTCGACTTAGTCCGAAAAATCTCTCGGCACGCGTGCCGGGAAAACATGATGGTCTGTGCTACACTCGCCTGCCCACCTGTTCGGATGCGCACGGCACTGTGCGTTAACGGACAGTCGGGAGGGGGGAATCCGCTTTTACTCTTTTGCCGTCAGCTACATACGATGGCTGCCCGCTTGCACTTTGTGGCTGGCTTAACGAAACAAACTTGCACTCCCGCGCGTTCTACTAGATGGATTCCCGCAAATTGAGTTGGCGCGAGGGGTTTGCACAAGGAATCGAGTCGATCTTTTTCTGGGGAGAGGAAAAAATAAGATGACAAGTTTATCGCGGTTTGCTCTGGTGTTGTGGACCGCAGCCTCCTTAATCGTTTCGCCCGTCTACGCACAAGCGCAATCTACCGCTGCGACGCAGACTCAGCAGCAGACTCAATCGCCGGACCAGCAGCGGCCAAATCCGCAAACGAAAGTCCAGATGCCGGACGTACCCCAGCAGGCCTCCGCCGCGCAGCCCGGCCACACCGAGCCGGTCGCGGAAAAGAAACTGGGGCTTGGTCCGGACTATTCGAACGGCAAACACTGGTTCCCAGACATCTTTGACCAGTATCGGCCTTTTAAGGTGCCCTCACCCGTTCTTACGAATACCCCGAAGCTCGATCAACTCATTCAAGACAGCAAATTGAACCTCAGCCTCGACGACGCCATCGCTCTCGCGCTTGAGGACAACCTCGACATTCGCGTCCAGCGCTTTACTCCCTGGATCGCCGAAACCCAGTTGCTCAAAGCAAAAGCCGGCGGCATCCCTCAGGCCGCCAGCACGCAGTCGGTCGTCCTCGGTTCCGCGCCTAACGTGTCGTTCGATCCCACACTTACGGTGAGCACATCTTGGACTCAACAGCTCGTACCGGTGAACAACGCTTTCACCTCCGGCGCCGGAACTGTCGTCCCGAGCGAATCGTTCCATCAGAACGATTACAAAGTCTCCTACAACGAAGGCTTTCACACCGGAACGAATTTCACGCTTACATGGGATAACCCTCGGGATTCATCGAACTTTACCTCCTTCGTTTTCAACCCCTGGGTACAGCCGACGTTGACCGTCAGCGTGTCGCAGCCTCTGCTCAACGGCTGCTGCTTGCTTCCGAACACCCGGTACATCATCGAAGCGAAGAACGGAATCAAGATTGGCGACGAGCAGTTTCGCGCCGCCGTGATCGCCGATATCACCACTACTTCCGTTGATTACTGGGAACTCGTCTATGACCGTGAGTTCGTAAAGGTGGAACAGCAGGCCGTCGCGGTTTCCGAGAAGCTGTACGAAGACAACAAGAAGCAGCTTCAGATTGGCACCATGGCCCCGCTCGACGTCCTCACCGCCCAGTCCCAGTTGGCCAGCGACAAACAGGCTCTCGTCTTGGCTCAAACCAACGAACTTCTCCAGCAAACCAAGCTCTTGAACGACATCACGAAGGATCCACAGGCTCCCAATCTCAAGGATGTCGAGATTGTGCCCATTACCCCGATCGAAACGCCCGAAATGGTCGAGAACACGCCGATCGAGCAACTCGTCACTGAGGCCTGGCAGAACGTGCCCCAGGCCACCGTAGACCGCCTCCAGCTCCAGAACGACAACATCGAGGTCAAAGTGAGCGCGAATGCCTTGAAGCCTTCGCTCAACGTGTTCGCTGAATATCAGGCAACCGGCCTCGCCGGCGTCCGAACCAACGTCGCGCAAACCCCCCTTACATTCGCGCCGGATCTTACCGAACCCATCGTGGACGCTACCGGAACTCAATCCTCGCCGCCCCTGTATCTCGGGTTTCCACAGACATTCGGCACGCCGGTCACAACCATGGTTGCTTCCGGTATAGGAACGGCCGAACACGACATGATTAACGCAAAGTATCCGACCTACGTCGCAGGCATCACCCTGGGCTTGCCTCTGCGCAACCGCTCGGCCCAGTCGGACAATGCCCGCGCGCTTCTCGATGAGCGCCGCGATCAAACCGCCTATCAGGCCCTGAAGAACACGATTTATCTTAACGTCCGCACTTCGCTCATCCAGCTCGAGCAGAACCGTGCCGCCGTTAGCGCGGCCACCGAGGCCACTCGTCTCGCCCAGCAAACCCTCGCCGACGAGCAAAAGAAGTATCAGCTCGGATCATCCACCAGCTATCTCGTTGTTCAGCGGGCGCGCGACTTGACCGCCGCTCAGGGCATCGAACTCCGCGACCGCATCAACTTGATCGAGGCTCAGGTCAACTTCAACGCAGCTACGGGCCGCACACTTCAGTCTAACAACATCACTCTGGCTGACGCCCTGCGCGGCAAGCCGTACCATACGCCCAACATTCCCGGCGCTCTCGACGCCGACGACCCGCCGTCGGCCCACCGCACCCTCTTGTCTCCCGGGTCGAACTAATCGGGGC
>DATEKA010000118.1:0-26550 GCA_035277685.1 Candidatus Acidiferrales bacterium | reverse complement strand
TCTCGGCACCCGTGCCGAGATATTTGGGTGTAGTTCGGGACCATTTCCAATAAAACGGTCGTCGCGATCAACAGTCATTGTCATCAGTTTTGTTCCCTAGCAACCCCCACGGCACAAAAACCGCGCCGTGGCTACCGAGTTTGCGGCTGACGGGCGTTTGGATTTCCTGAAAACAAAAACAAGAGACGTTAGCACGGAAGGGGGAGGCGGGGTAGGAGACGAAAGTCCTCTGTGGAAAAGTTACTTTTGTATGGTCCCAGTACGAGACATTTGTCTCTATTGCGACAGAGACATTTGACTCTATGGAGCAATCGGGCGGGGCCCTGTTCCCGGCACGATGTGCCGGGCTACGTACAATCGTCCCTGCGGGACTGAGGCGAGCGAAGGCCACACGCTCGCAAAAACCGCCGCGTTCGAATCAAATGCCCACGGCACAGAAACCGTGCCATGGCTACCCGCTACGTACCGGGTAGCATCGACCGCCCGGGGATAGGTATCAAGGGTGAAATCCACGAAAGGCGAAGAGAGATTCCTGTCTGGCGACAGGCGGGCTTCGGCCCAGAGGCGGGGCCTCAGAATGACGCCGCATGGAGTGGCGCGGCAGGTTTGGCCGATCAGCGGGAGTGGGCGAGGATGAGGGTGATGTCGTCGTGCTGGTCGAGGGGGCTGAAGCGGCGGAGCTCGTCGACGACGGATGAGATAAGGGGCTGAGCAGGCATATGGCGGTTGCGGCGGAGGGTTTCGATGAGGCGGTGCTCGCCAAATTCGTTGCCCGAGGGGTCGAAGCACTCGGTGACGCCGTCAGTGTAGAGGACGAGGGTATCGCCGGGCGAGAGGACGACGCGGCGCGTCGCGCATTCCCAATGAGGAAATATGCCGATAACTGTCGAGGTGGAAGTGAGCCGCTCGACCGAGCCGTTGGCGCGCAAAAGAATGGGCGGGTTGTGACCGCAATTGGCATATTCCATTTCGCGGGAATGGTCGTCATAAACGGCAAAGAATAGAGTTGCGTAGCGATCATCGCGCGTGTTCTCGAGAAAGAGCTGGTTAACCGAACACAGCAGCCGAGGGAGATCGTCGAGGGCTAGCGCATAACGGGCGCGGATATTGGCCTGGAGATTAGCCATCAGGAGCGCGCTGGCGATTCCCTTCCCCGCGATATCGGCCAGGACAAAGGCAAGATGCCAGGCCGCGGCGGGGAGATCGCGTGTCGCTCCCCTTTCAAGCCGGTGCAGCGATCCGAGGTCGAGGAAGTCGTAGTAGTCACCACCCACCTGACGCGCCTGAATACAAACGCCGGCATAGTCGAGGGTGCGGAGAGAAGGAAGCGATTGCGGGAAGAGTCCGGCCTGGACGCGCGTTGCGATTTCGATTTCCTGGGCGGCGCGGCGTTCAGCTTCAAGCTTTTCGGCAGCGGCACGGCGTTGCGCTTCGAGCGAGCGAGTGATTTCGTCGAAACTGACGAGCGAGAAAGAGTTTCCGTCGATATCCCGGAAGCGGGCGAGCGCGCCGCCCCAAATGGGCTCCGCCTGGCCGAGAACGGCCGCACGGCCGGATGAATCGCCGGAGCGGTGGTCGTACTTGATGCGTCGGAGGCGAGGCGCAGTGGTAAAGCGAACGCCGCGCTTGACCCATTCCTGAAACTTGGCGGCGACGTCGTCGGTGACGAAGACGATTTGAGTGGCGCGGCCGATCCATTTGTATTCGGGCGATTCAGGTTGAGGAGCGACGAGCGAGAGCATGGCGGTCCCGTCGGGCGGAGCAACGGCGATCCAGCGTTCGCCGGATTGAAGGCGGACGTCTACAACAACGCGGAAACCAAGCTGGTCGCGATAAAAGGCGAGGCTGCGGTCCTGGTCGCGGACGTAAATATTGACGGACTGAAGACGGAGATAGGGCCGCGGGGACGACGAATCCGTCGAGCATTCGTCCGGCAAGCGAGGATGGGGGCGATCGGCCATTGAAGAATAGAAGATTATAGGGAGTGCGGGACGATTATAAGGCGGAATTATAAGCCACCGGCGGCGCAAGCCGCCGAAGGACGCCTTTGGTGGCAATCAGTATTTTCCCTCCACTGTGTGAATTTGAGGCCTCAATTCGCGGCACGAGGTAACAGCTCACGGCAGAGGTCATGAGACGAGAAACATTCTGGTTTATGCGACAATGCTGGCCGCAGCGGCGGTGTGTTTTCTGGAACTCGTAACTGGCGTTGGTGGGCTGGCAGGTTCGTTTTAGGAAGCTCAGAACAATAATTCATGGTTCCCTTCTACATTCTGTTTCCAGTCTCGATTCTTGCGGGGTTCGTCGGAGCGATGGCCGGGATGGGTGGCGGCGTCATTCTGATACCCGCGCTGACGATGCTGGGCGTCGACATCAAGCACGCAATCGCCATTAGCATCTTGTCGGTGATCGCGACGTCGAGCGGGTCGGCTTCGGCATATGTTCGCGACCACATCACGAACCTGAAGGTGGGAATGTTCCTGGAGATGTTCACGATCATAGGGGCATTGTTCGGGGCCACGATTACGCTGGTGTCGTCTTCACGTCCTCTGTACATCCTGTTCGGCTGCGTGTTGCTGGGGTCGTGGTTCGCGTTGTTATGGACCAAGCACGTCACCTGGCACGAGGGAGAGCAGGACGCCGTTTCGCGATGGCTGGAGCTGGAAGGCGGCTACTTCGATGTGGCTTCGGGCCGCACGATCCGGTATCGCGGGCGGCGGGCATACCTGGGGGCTCCGCTGATGTTCGGGGCAGGAGTGATCGCGGGATTGCTCGGGATCGGAGCCGGAGCGGTGAAGGTGCTGATACATGATCTGGTGATGGGACTGCCGCCGAAGGTATCTACGACAACGAGCAATCTGATCATCGGAGTTACGGCGCTGGCGGGAAGCAGCGTCTACCTGATTCATGGATTGATCGATCCGGGCCTGGCGGCGCCGGTAGTGGTGGGCGTGGTCGCGGGCGCATTCCTCGGGACGCGAGTGCTGGTGCGGATATCAAATGACTCGGTCCGAAAATTCTTTCTGGTGATTCTAGTGGGACTGGCGGCGGAAATGATTTTGCGGGGGATAAGGGGACATTAGTGGACAGCCGACCGGAAGCGATATCGGGACAATCCGGGAAGTTCGCGGAGCAGGAAAAGATGGACTTTCTGGTGGGGTACCTGCTGCTGGGCGGAGTTGCGCTAAGCATGGCGCTGATTGTGGCTGGGCTGATCTGGCGGTTCCTGCGGATTGGACACTTCTCTCTCGACCGCCAACTTGCGGGAATGAACCTGTTCGAGTTTCTGCTGACGGAAATCCGAATGGCGACGAGCGGCAAACTGAGTCCGCAAACATTGATTGACGGCGGAATTGCGGTGTTGATGCTGACGCCTTATCTGCGCGTCCTGACGTCAATGGTGTATTTCATGGTAGGACTTCGTAACTGGAAGTATACGGTCTTCACCGGGATTGTCCTCGGAGTGTTGACCTTCAGCCTCTTCATCCGCTGAGTTCTATCACCGTCCGGCGAGGCGTGCCCTGCGGCAGGTTTAGATAGGGACAAGATATGGTCCTGGAAAGGGCCGCACATCCGGGAGGTTGGCGGGCGGTTACAGCTCTAAGACGTTTCAGTCCTGGAAACCAACCAGACTTTTCTTTTCGACCAGCAGGGCCCAAGAGGATATACGAGAATAGTCTTTATCAGAAAAGCAGTTATCAGGTAAACAGGGGCTTGCGGAGATATGGAGAATCAGACTCGGGTCTTTATACTGTCAGATAACCGGTTATTCCGAGAAGCACTCACGCGGATTTTCTCGAAGAAGAGCGATATAGAGACGGTTTGCTCGCGGCAAATGGATGAAGGGGCAGCCGAGCACATCCGCGAGTGCAATCCCGATGTGCTCGTCCTGGATTCTCCCCTGTTTCTTTCGACGGAGGCAGTTAGAGTGGCGAAACAGGGCGAGCGAGCGATCAAAATCGTGATGGTCGCGATGAAAGAAGACGAGGCGCTGTTTCTGAAGGCGGTGCGCCAGGGAGTGTATGGATTTGTGCCGAAGGACGCCTCGGCGCTGGATGTTGTGAATGCGGTGAGATCGGTGGCGCAGGGCGAGGCGGTGTGCCCGCCGCGACTATGCAAACACCTTTTCGATCTAGTGGCACAGACGGCGCCATCCAAGTGCGGGGGGCATCAGGTCAACGGTCTGGGGCTGACCAGGCGGGAGGAGCAGCTGATTCCCATGATCGACCTCGGGTTGACGAACAAAGAAATCGCGACGCAACTAAATCTTTCCGAAAAAACCGTGAAGAACCACGTACACAGAATCCTTCGCAAGGTGCGAGTGGACAGCCGATTCAACCTTTCATCCGCCCTTGCCGCGGCCAGCGCCGAGCTTACTTCCTAGAGCTATCGCCCGGGTAACACCCACACAGGTCAAAGAAGGCGTTCGTTGTCCATTTGTTTTCAGAGCCGGCGCGCCTGTTTGATCTCGCTCAACGAAGGCGGAGCGTCCTCTGGGGCCGCGCCCCATGAGCGATTCGGCTGAGAGCCGAGATGGAACCGCAAAGAGCCGCCGGCGGTCAGTTGCTCGAATCCCACCCAATTCTTGCCAAGAGCTTTTCCGTTGAGATCCACGGCTTGAATGTAATCGTTCGTCGCGGAATTGCCGGAAGCGTCGATCGTGATGGTTTTTCCGTCGTATGGCTCACTGAGATGGACCACGACGCGATCAAAGACGGGGCTGACGAGCTCATAGGCCGTGCTCGCGGGGTCCACCGTGTAGATGCCCATCATGCTTAGGACGGCCCACGAGGACATTTCGCCGCAGTCGTCGTTGCCGGGAATGCCGTCGGCCGCCGTAGTGTAATTTTCCCGCAGGGCGCGGCGGACGACTTCCTGGGTACGCCAGGGCTTGCCGGAAAAATTGAACTCGAAGGGAGCTTCGAGATCCGTTTCGTTGTAGGGGTTGTAATACTGGCCGTACCAACCGGGTTTCTTGTAGGCGAAGAAGTTTTCGAGGCGGCCGTTGAACCGATCAACTCCTACCGCGTGAATGGCCCATGCCAGATCGCTGGGCTCGAGCCACTGATAATGCCAGCCCGAGCCTTCGATGAATCCATGGTCCGGCTGATCGGGATTGAAATTGGGCACCCAACTGCCATCGGCATTGCGGGGGCGAAAAAAACCGTCTTGAGCGTTGAAAACGTTCCGGTAATAGAGGGCGCGGTCATAGAAGAGTCGAGCGTCTGACGTCTTTCCGAGGGCTTTGGCCAGGTAATACAAAGAAGCGTAAGCGATGCAGTCTTCCTGGATTTGCGAGACAGAGCCATATTTCACTTTGTCGTTGGGAACGTAATGCACTTTGTTGATCCACTGAATGCCCTCCTGGCCCTGGTAGGGACGATGCGGCGGCGGAGCTTCGGTGGCGTCCTTGAACATGCCTTCCCAGCCGGATTTCATGTCGAAGTCGTGAATGCCGTCAAGCCAGGCGTTGGCCATGATGATGGTCAGCGGGCTGCCCGCCATAACATTTGTGTACTGGTTGATGTGGGGCCAACGGTCAATCCAGCCGCCCTGCTGATACATGAGGACGATGGATTGGCACATGTCGGCAACGCGCTGTGGAACGATGAGGGCAAGAAGCGGCATCTCGCTGCGATAGATGTCCCAACCCGAGAAATTGGCGTAAATCAGATGGCCGGGCGCGACCTGGTGGATCTTCGCATCGAAGCCGAGATAGCGGCCATCGGCATCGCTGAAGATGCTCGGCATCAACAGGCTGTGATAGAGGGCGGTGTAGAACACCTTCTGTTGTTCCGGCGTTCCGCCGGAAACCTGAATGACGCTGAGAGCCTCGTTCCACGCCTCGTAGGAGGCGTGGCGAATGTCGCTGAAGCTCTTGCCGGAAGCTTCCTGCTTCAAATTGTTTTCGGCGCCGTTGAGGTCCACATAGGAGATACCGATTTTTGCGGTGACGACGCGCTGGCGGCCTGACGCGGGCCACGTGGCGTAGGCGCCGATCCACTGGGAATGCCCAGTTTGATCCTGAGTGCGAACACCGGCGGCAGGTTTCCCGCTACCACTCCAGGCGCCGAAGGAGGAGAAGGGCTGATCGAACTGCATCACGAAATAAACGGTATAGGGATGTTTGGCGCCACAGAAGACTTCATCGGTGACGGAGCCCGTGATCTCGCGGTCACCGACGATTTTCAAATTGGCGGCATCGGTGTGGTTCAGCGTGTGGCTGATTGGGATGAGGATGTTGGCGGGCCGGCCAGAGGGAAACGTGAATTGGGCGATGCCTGTGCGGCCGGTTGCCGTGAGTTCGGCATGAACGCCCCAGCGCGTGAGAACGACGCTGTAATAACCCGGCGCCGCGTCTTCCTGGTTATGAAAGTAAGGCGACTGGAAATCGGGAACCTGCGTATGGACGGCGCCAGTTGTAGCGGTGAAGAAGACGTCGCCCTCGTTGGGGCACCCGGGGCCGCTCATGTGAGTCATGCTGAAGCCCTGGATTGCATTCTGGTAGTAATGATAGCCATAGCCGCGAGACTCGGTATCGGGGCTGAGTTGGACCATGCCGAAAGGCATGGAAGGGCCGGGAAAAAGGTTGATGCTATCGCCGGGGCCTTTGCCGGTACCGACGAGTGGGAGGACGCCGGCCGCCGGGGAAAATGACGGCGGAGGCGGGGCCGGGGTTGTTTTCGGTGCGGGCGCGGCGGCCCGGGTTCCGTGGATACAAAACAGGGAAGCACACAGAAAAAAAAGGAACGTCACAGCGCAGATAGTGGATTTTCGCAGCATGCGGTCTCCCAGTGTGTCCTCGATTTGTTCACGAATCGTAAGAGCGTTATCCGCCGCAAGAGGCCAGCGCGGCCCGAAAGCCGCAGATTTTATTGGGTTCCGCGAGTCTCCAAGGTGTCGTACAACGGCGCAGCGGGATGCGTGATGCCGGGCTCGCGGGCGACAGAAATTGCGAGGACGCGAATTTTATCGTTGTCAGGAAGCGTCAGAGTCTGCGCTCCCGGTGTCAGGTCCATCGCGTAAGCAAACAGATAGGAATATGAATAGGCCTCGTTCTTGCCGCCGGCAGTGTGCCGATGATCGCAGAACCAGGCGATTGGAGCTCGCTTGATAAAGCCCGGCGTGATCTGGCCAGCGAACTCGAGTTCTGTTCGTGTCCTGGGAGCGTTGGGAGGGGGCGTGAAGTTGTTCGGGTAGTGAATCGGGACCTCCTTTTTGTTCCAGGAGCGATTGTCCCACTGGCCGACGAAACCACCCCAGTCCTCGATGTTCATCTGGACGGAAGAGCCGCCTACGCGAAAAGTGGCATTCTGGTCGCCATCGGAGGCTGCGGCCAAGACGTACACGCGATTGTAATTTCCTGCGGGAAGAGAAATTGACTGGCCGCGCGCGACGATTGCATCGGGCTTTCCAGTTCCGGATGGGGCGAGCGTGAAATGGATTCCGGCGTATTGAATATCAGTTGGGAGCATTTCTGCGGCAAGGGCTTCACCTGACACATTGAAGCCGCCTTGCGATGGGGTCCCGGCATTGCTTGAGGCAGCCAAGTCATAGCGGAGAGCGACCGGGTGCGACTCGATAGCCGGTGCTTTTGCGCGCGGCGGCGCGATTTTTACAGCAAACGTGTGAAGCTCGTAGGGCGTGAAGTTCGTGACGATCGCCCCACGCTCGACCGTTGCGGGGCCGATTGGCTGCTCCTGAGCAGTTACTTCGCGGGCGGCGATGACGGGCGCGGCGAAACTCATGCGCACGTTGTGCTGAAGTTCGCCGCTGAGCTCGACCACGCGCACGATGAGGTCATCACTTTCTTCGGCTTTTTTCAGGGCCAGGACGCGAATCCGGCTGTTATTGATCTTCACGAGCGAAAAGCTCTTACCGAGCGCGCCCGGATGCCTGGAGGTCTCGAATGCGATAAGGGGCTGGTTCAAACGCCAGGCCTGCCAATCGGTCTGGCCGCTGCGCCAATCGTCCGCATGGCCGGCGAGGCCGTAGATGAATTCGTGATGGCCCCAATCCTGCGAGGTTTGATCACTGTAGTCTCGCCCATTGCCGGAGCCGAGCCCAGGAGTATAGAGGAGCGTCAGGCGGAGGGTGTTGTCGTCGGGCTTGTCGGAGCCGTACTTGCAATCTGAAAGGACGGTCACGCCGTAGCGACCATCGCCATCGGTGAGATCGAACCATTGATGCGAGGGAAATTCGAATTTGCGGTCATAGTCGTTACTGCGGGCGATAGTGCCAACATCCCAATTGTACGTGGCTTCGGGATTTGAGGCGGTGAGGGGAAACGTGGCTTTGAGGGCGGCGGCCGCGGTGTGCCAGTCGATGCTGTTGGCGAACTCGACGCGATTGCCGGCGTCGCCAGCCGAGAGACGAATCGTCTGAACAAATGTGGAGCCTTCGCTTTGGCGTTCGATTCGAAGGGCGACGCGGACGGGCCCGTTCTCTACGACGTGAACCTGAGCCGGGCCTTGCACATAGCCGCGAGGGGGCTTTTGCTGGTCGGCCCAATCCATGTTCCAGGCGGGCCAGTCGTGGGGCTTTTCAGTCTCAAACGCAAGGCGAGCGGGAGCAGAGAGCAGCTCGCGGTCGAGTAGCTTGTCGAAGATGCTCGAGACGTCGCCGTTCTGATCGATCTTGATGCGGTATCGCGCATTCTCGAGAGAGGAGTCCGCCACTTTCAATTCCTGTCCGGAAGACTGAGGTTGATCCGACGGCTGGATATTGAAAACGGCGAAGCCGACCGAGGGCACCCTGGCAAGAAAGAGGATCTTGGTCAAACCATTTTTTTCGCCGTCGACCTGGGACAAAACTTCGTTGCCATCGGGTCCGGTTACGCGGACGGCGGCAGGCACCCCACCGGGAAAGGAAAGGTTTGCCTCGGCGACGTCCTGCCGGTCGATGTTCAGCGGGTTGTAAACGATGACGGAGGTTCCGGGACTTTCGGTATCCATGGCGGAGGCGACGCCTTCTGTGGCGCTCGTAAGAACGCCGGCGAACTGGTTGGAAGTGATGACATCGTCGTTCCAAGCGAAGTTGTAGGCGCGGGGAGTGGCGGTGCCAGCCATGATGTCGTGGAATTGGCCGCCGAGCAGAAGCGTCCAAGCATCGGTGAGCCGCTTTTGCGGATAAACGCGCGCGCCGAGCCAGGAAGCGGCAAGAGAGGCCTGTTCTGCCGCCTGCGCGAGCAGTTCGTTCTTGCGATTCCAGCGTTTCTGGTAAGCCTCGGAGGTGAGGGAGCCGGCGGAGTGATTGGTGAGCTCGAACTCGCCCTGGTAGCGCGGGAGGTGCGAGGCCTGACTCGGGGCGATGTCCAGAAACATCTGGTCGGCTCTTGTAGCGACGACGTGGAGTGGGCCGTCGCCGACCTGCACGGGAGGGGTTGGGGACTTGGCTATGCGCTGGCGATATTGCCAGGATCGTTCGCCGCGCTTTCGGGGCGGAGGGAGCGAAACAGCGGTCTTGTCGAGAATCGCTTCGACGGCCTTGACAGAATTTTCTTCGGGAGCCCCGCCGACGTCTCCTGTGCCGTAGTAGTGGTAATCGGCGAAGAGACCGGTAACATGGCCGTCGAGCTGAACGCGGTTCACCCACTCGGGATCGCTGGTGAGGTCCGTGGTCACGTTGCCGCTGTAACTGCCGGGGTTGAGGGCGGCGATCACGCCGCGACCGTCGGGGCCGATCCACATTCCGACGTTGAACGGAATTCCGACGGGTGTGTTCTCAGGGGAGACGCCCGGGCCGCCGGAGGCGGAAGAACCCCAGGTGAGCTTCTGCGTGGAGAAGCCTTTGATGCCGGCGTGGGCCAGGATGCTGGGCAATGATGCTGGAAAGCCGAAGCAGTCGGGAAGCATGTACCCGGAGCTGGCTTTGCCGAACTCGTGGCGAAAGAATTCATTCCCGTAGAGAATCTGGCGGAAAATCGACTCGGCCGCGGGAGAGTTAACGTCGCTTTCTTCGACGGAGGAACCGGCGGGAAACCAGCGACCCTCGGCAATGTACTTTTTCAAGATCACATAATCGGCCGGATAGTACTCCTTGAAGAAACGATAGCGGTTCGAGCCGGTGAAATTGAAGACGTAGTGCGGGTATTTTTGGAAGAGCGCGAAATTGTCGTGAAGTGTGTTGGCGAGGAATTCGTCAATGACCTGCGGATACTCCCACCGCCACTCGGTATCGAGGTGTGCATAGCCAACGGCGTAAAGAGTAGGTCGTGCCGAGAGAGGGGGGACGTCTGCCGATGCAGCGACACGCGAACCGCGCCGGGCGGACGCCATAAGTGAATTGACAGTCCTGGTGCGGGGACTGGGGAGGGTTTGGGCCTGCGCGGTTAATCCAGCGAAGGCGAGCGCCAGAACGCCCGCGAAGCTCAGGATTCGAGTTGCAGTGCGCGGCGAGCCCAAGAAATTCGCGAAGCTCCGGGGTAGCTTCATAGCTCTTCTCCCATCAGGTCTCGGCAGCAAGGTTCATCCTGGTGATAGCGCCGTAGACGATTACGGCCCTGAGCGCGGGCGATTGCGGAACTTTCTCAGTTGCGGAGAAACTCCGGCAGGCAACTGTCACCCCCGGGGATGCGCGGTGTCAATGCACTGGAAAATGGTCTATCCCTTCCCACGCAAGCGGCTCAGCAGGCCGGAGATAAACGATTTTCTTACCTGAAGGACCGGGGAGACACGCCGTTCGTTCCGGTGATGAGGCCGGTTTTCTTCGAAACGGCGCGGTTCGCTCCGCGGCGAGGGTCGGAGTTTCCTTGAAGGGAGAAGGCGCGTATGTTACGCTCCACGCCTAGAAGCAGGACCGTTTGGGGTGAAGTTCAGGGTGATCGGTTATGCAAGCCGCAGAGAGTTCTTCGGGAACTCTGGGGTTTGGCCTATTTGAGGTGGACCTTCGCGCTGGGGAACTGCGCAAGCACGGCCTGAAAGTCAAGCTCCAGGAACAACCGTTTAAAATTCTGGTGCTGTTGCTGAGACGCCCTGGCGAGCTCGTGACGCGGGAAGAACTGCGCCAGGAGCTCTGGCCGGCGCATACGTTCGTCGATTTCGACCGCGGTCTGAACAAGGCCATGACGAAATTGCGGACAGCGCTGGGGGACTCGGCTGAGTCGCCGCGGTACATCGAGACGCTGCACCGCAGGGGCTATCGGTTTCTCGTTCCGGTGACGGAGCACCACGAGGGTTCGCACGCGCCGGTAACAGCGCAGGTACAGCACGACGACCTGAATGAAGGGGAGGGGCCGGATGTATCGCGGCAAACGGCTCGGACCACTCAGCGGGCCGCATGGATGTGGGCGGCCCGCCACAAGAATCTGAGCGCCGCTGGAGTTGTCGTTGTGCTGCTCGTTGCCGGACTGACGTACCTGCGCGCATACCATGGAATCGTTTTTGGAGGAACAGCGCAAACGATCGGAGCACGGACGTCCGTGGCAGTTTTGGGCTTTCGCAACCTGTCCGGGAACCAGAGCGAGGAATGGCTTTCGACAGCTCTTTCGGATTGGTTGATGACGGAACTATCGGCGGGGGACCAACTGCGGATAATTCCAGCCGAAACTGTTGCGCGGATGAAGATCGAGCTTTCGCTACCGGATGTGGACACGTTCGGGCGCAACAGTCTCTTCCGCATCCACGAGAACCTGGGAACGGATTATGTGGTGGCGGGTTCGTATGCGACGCTTGCCGCGAGCGACCAAATGACGCTTGACTTGCTGCTGCAAGACGCGCGAAACGGCGAAACGGTGCTGGCGATTTCGGAGACAGGAGGAAGGTCGCACCTTTCCGAAATCGTGGCGAAGGCGGGCCAGGAACTGCGATCGAAGCTGGGAGCGAGCGAGATCACGACGGAAGAAGCCGCTGAAGTTGCAACGGCTTTGCCGTCGCAACCGGAGGCGGCGCAGCTCTACTGGCAGGGCCTGGCGCGGCTTCGAGTGTTCGACGCGCTGTCGGCGAGGAGTTACTTCCTGAAAGCGGTGGCGGCTGACCCGAAGTTCGCGCTGGCTCACTCGGAACTGGCAAAGGCGTGGGGCCAGCTCGGATACGATGCAAACGCAAGAGTTGAAGCGAAGAAGGC
Source organism: Candidatus Acidiferrales bacterium (assembly GCA_035277685.1). GTDB lineage: Bacteria > Acidobacteriota > Terriglobia > Acidiferrales > UBA7541 > Palsa-295. Next base: position 14,487 of record DATEKA010000118.1, on the reverse strand, counting down.
GTTCGATCTTTCAGGGAGCCTGCCTCGCGAGCAGCGGCTGCTGGTGGAGGCGCGTTATCGGGAAGCGTCGGGAGAGTGGGCGAAAGCAATCGACATCTATCGCGCGCTTTTCGAGTTCTTCCCGGACAATCTGGATTACGGGCTTGCGTTGACTACCGATCAAGTCGCGGCTGGAGATGCGAAGGAAGCGGTGAAAACGGTTGCGGCGCTGCAGAACGTGCCGCTCGCGCTGCGCAACGATCCGCGGATTGACCTGGCGAGTGAGCGGGTGGCGGAATCGTTGGGGGACTTCAAGGCGGTCGAAACGGATACGGCGCGGGCGATGGCAAAGGCGCGCGCGTCGGGGGCTTCGCTGCTTTTGGCAAGAGCTCTTCTCGACAGAGCGTGGGCTGCGGAAAACCTCGGCGAGTTCGATCAGGTGGACGGGCTGGTGAGCGAAGCGACACGTCTGTATGAGGCGGCACACGACCGCAAAGGAGCGGCGGATGCGATCACAGTGGGGGCGATCTGCCTGGAAATGAAAGGCGATTACCTTGGGGCGAAGAAAGGGTATGAGGAGTCGCTGGCGCTCTATCGCGAGCAGGGCGAGGAGCTAGGGATCGCGGACGAGGCGGACAACATCGCTGATATTCTTCTCGGTCTCGGAGATCTGAATCATGCGCGGATGAATTACGAGGCGGCCCTGGCCATCTACGAGCGCGTGGGCCATCCCGACGGCGTGCCTCTGGCGAAAAACGGGCTGGGGGATGTGTTCCTGACGATCGGAAACCTTGAAAAAGCGAAGAGGATGTACGAGGAGTCTCTGCAAGCCTGCGAACAGATCGGCGATCGAAGCAAGGCGGGAGTAGCGCTTGCCGGACTGGGACGGGTCTACCAGCTAGAGGGAGACCTGACGTCCGCGAGGAAAAGCGCGGAGCGCGCGGAAACGACGTTCGAGGAAATCGGAGACAAGACGCAGGCGATGGAATCGCGGCTGCAATTGGCGGAGATTTTCCTTGACGAAGGACGAATCGGCGCCGCGCAAGAATCCGCGCAAGCCGCTGTAGAAGCGTTCGCGCAGACCGGCGCCAGGAGAGACGAGAGCGCGGCGAATCTAGTGCTTTCCCGCACGTTACTGGCGCAAGGGAAAGTAGGCGAGGCGGCGAAGGCGATCGGTAAAGCGGTAACGGCGGCGAAGCAAACGCATTTCCGGGAACTGGAAGTGGTTGCGTCCATTACCGCCGCAAACGTGCTTGCGCGTTCGGGAAGAGCCGAAGATGGGAAGGAAGCGGCGGTTCGCCTCGACAGGCTGGTTGCGGAAGCATCGAACGCAGGTTATGTGGATGCCGCGATGGAGGCGCGTCTGGCGCTCGGACGAGTGGAAATGACCTCCGGCAACCGCTTGGAAGGAATCGATCAGCTCAACTCGCTGGAGAAGGACGCCGCGACCGCAGGGTACCGGCGAATCGCACAGAATGCGGCCGCAGCGCGAACGCTTGCAGCGGCGACGGCATCCGCCTCTCGGAAGCGAACTGAGCCGGAACCATAATTGAACCCTTCGGTAGCTGCAAGAGAAAGCCGGCGCGATTCGAGCGTCCGGCCAGGAGTCACTGACTGGTTTTGAGGGCGCCGGCAATTCGCAGGGTCAGAATTTGATGCGGCTTGACGGGAATTTCCACAGAGGAGCCGGAGACCGGGATTTGCTGCTGATTTTCCTCGACCGCGTTGGTAATCCAGGCATGCTCCAAATCGAACATCGGAAATGTCAATCGAGCCTGTGAAGCTTGGCCGGCGGTTTCGAGAAGGCGGAGGATTGAACCGTGGCCGTCATTGGCAGCCTTCCAATTTTCTACAACGACATCCGGCGCGCTAACTTCGAGGAAACTTAACGGGGTAGGCGGCAGGGGCTCAGAGGGATCGTCATATTTATCCTGATCGACGACCTTATCCACTTCGAGGGGAGTCATCGCGGAACGGCCGAGGCGCGCCAAATCGGCAGGAGAAAGCCGGCGAGCGCTGGTCAAGAAATAGCGAAACGTGAAATCTCCGCCCTGTCCCGCACGATAGTTCGTGTGCCAGTAGTTGTTTAGGGCGTAGGAGAAAACGGCCGAGCTCCTGGGGACAAATTTATCAGGCCAAGCGCCGCGGTTGATGTCGCCGAGAGTGACAAGGGGCGCGTCGGCAGGAACAAGAGCAACGCTCACGTTGTTGTTGGAAATTCTCACCCAGTGGTGGACGGTGAACCACTCGACTCCGGCGCCTTTCAACATATCGCGGGCGGGGTCCACCCAGCCGTTTTGAATTTCGTAGGCGAATTCGGGATTGTCAATCGCGAGCGGAAATGCGAAGTAGACGGCCTCCTTATCAGTTACGGCCTCTTTGCGGAAGCGATTCACGAACTCGATCTTTTTTTCGTCGTCGAACAATATGATTTCGGAGCGAATCGAAGGCGTGTGGAGGTCCTGCGATTGGAGTGTGAGGACCTGGCCGTAGGGAGTTGTGCGAACGCCAACAAGGCGCCCACCGGCGGACGGATGGACGGTAAGCCTGGCAAGCGGAAGAGATTTTTGGAGATAAACGATTTGAGTGCGGCCTTCACCACCGCCTGAAACATAAAGGTACTGATCGAGCTTGAACGGACTCGAGCGGTCGACCAGTTCCTTATTCAACTGCTTGTCGAAAATACTGGTCACGGCGCCGCTCGCCGGATCAACTTCAATACGGTAAAAGGCGTTTTCGATGGCGCTCGCAGGATGCGGCTTCTCAACGGCCGGTGGCGGCGCTTTCTTGTCTTGCTCGAGGAACTTGTAACAAGTGAAGCCCATAGCGGGCACGTCCCGCGCGAGGAAGCGAACACGGGAATAGCCGGGGCCTTTTCTCAGCACGTCAACCGGCACGGGTTTCAATGAAGGATACTCACCGATAGCAGAACCGTCGTCGAGATCGAGGGTGACAAGCGCGCTGCGCCGCCAGCTTAGGGTGTTGAATACGAGGAAGGTCCCGGCGGGCATATGAATTTTGTTTGCGATCTGGCTGAGCGAGCGCTCTGTGAGCGAATTGATTTCCTCCGCTCCGTCACGCACATACTGATTCTTGACGGCGAGCTGGCGTTTCGATTCTTCGCTGTCGGGGCGATAGACGGAGTCCCAGGAATCAAAGGTGTGCTCGGCGTAGAGGAGCAAATTTTGCCACATGCTCGCGATCAAGCTTCGCGGAGGGGCGAGATTGGGATCGAGGAACGTAGCGATTGTGGAAAGCTTTTCGGCGGAGAGAGCGCGTTGCTGATCGCGACGATCGATAGCCGTAAATTGCGCATCGGAGCCGATGCCATCCTCCCAGTATGGACCGCCGTCGCCGGTGACGGTGGCGAGGGCGGGGCCATAGCGTTTTTCGATGTCGCGGAAATAGCCGGGGAAGGTGGTGATAACAAACCTGGGGTAGGCGTACTGCGAATTCCAGCGGCGCACGAATTCCGATTCGGTCAACTGGAGATCGGTGTTTTCGAACTGGCTGCCGTACATCAGAACCGTGTCCGGTTTGTAGACCGGCGCTTCAAAAGTTTGGAGGAACGTAGGAAGGCCCTGCTCGCAATTCGCCATTTGCGGCGGCATGTCGCAAACGAAATAAAACTGCGAATATTGCCGGGTGTAGGCCATGAGGACCTTGGAGCCGTCGGGACCCTGCCACCAGAATGGCGATTTCGTGTCCCAATGCCCGTAGAGGAGAATCGGAGCGCGATCGCTATTAGCGGCTGCGGCGAAATATCTCACCCCAAGGGCGTTCAGCACGGAGGGATAAGACCATGTTTGACTGGGAACGTCGGTAATGTTGGCGTAATCGAAGGGGATGTTCCTGGCGCGATGCAGGGCGTAAGTGAAATCAGCGGAACGGATGAGTTCCTCGAGACTCGCGTAACCGGTAAGCAGGTTCGCATATTGCGCGGGAACGGCGATTTTGTCCTGGCGAACAAGGTTTAAGAACTTCTCCTGGGCCGCCGCGTTGCGCGTGAGCATGTAATTCTGAACGATCCACGAACCATCGAGACTGAAGCGCATATCCGGATGGAGCGGGAGGTAATCGAGGAGCTTGTCGATGTTTCTGGTCTGAACCGCGGCGACCTTGGGCTGCAGGTCGGTATAGCCGATGTCGAGATGGGCATGCGGGACGAAGTCAATGGTCCATTTGCGAGCGGGCGCGAAGCTCACATCAAAGCGCCGTGTTTTTCCGTTCAGTCGAAGGAAAACGCGCGCTTGGGCTGGTTTGTCGAGAGCGCGCGCATCAAACGAGAATTTCTGCTGGCCAAAGTCGTTGACCGCAGAAAGAGCCGAGTGAAACCGTTGATTGGGCAAGACAAGTTCGACTGATCCGCGCCGGATTTTCTCAGGCAGCGTGACCGTTACGTCGGTTCGTTCGTAGAGTTCGCTTCCCTTTTCGCGGAAGAAAACCGTGGGCTCGACGCTGACGGAGGGAACGGGCTGCGATGATTCAGGCTGTTGCGTCAGGCGAATCGCGTCGTAGATGAGGTATGAGAGGTGCTTAGGGTCGGCTTCAGGCGATTCGTCCACGGCGGTGAGCGTCAATGTGTTCCGGCCTTCGTGAAACAAGGACGCTTGCAGGGGAATCTCGAGCTTTGCTTCGCCATAGATAGGCGAGTCGACGCCACCATCGCCCGGATAATCGCTGAGGCGCCGATAGACGTAGTACAGACCTTTTTTTCCGTTTACGTCGATGAGGAGATTGGGATAGCGCGGCCGATTGATCACGAGTGAAATCGTGAGCAGATAATTGTTGCCAGCCGGCCGGGGCAGGGTGAAGGAGATCCGGAACGAAGATGCGGCGCGCTGATATGCCGGCCAGTCCGCCGGCTTATTTTGGCCGATGGTGTAAAGAACACTCAGGTTGGGCTGGTCGAAATCGAGGTCATGATTGAACTCGATTGAAGAATGATTGAATTCGCCGATTTGCCAGATGGTTGACTGCGCGCGAACGCCGGGGCCGGCACAGCCAACGGTGACGGCGAGCAACGCGACGCGGACTATTGCTGTAATCGAGGGGATTTTCATTGGCCTCTAAGGCGCGCGACTCGCGTCTCTATTTGCGCGGTCTGCGGGCGACCTTCCGAACGTCCAGCTTCCAAGAAAGGTGGACGGACGGCGGCCATCTTAGGTTGTGCCGGAAACGGATGTCAATTCGCGCCGAGAAAACCGATGAGGTGAGGTGGAGCGGCTGCGCGCGCCGATGTTATAGTTGGCGCTTCGCATGAAGTGGCTACCGGACCGCCGACCCAATCATCCTTTCCGCAACTCGCCGAAGAATTCCGCCGATGGTGAAGGTCGACCGGTAATGCTAGACCGCCGGGCTGTTCTATTAGGGCTGCTTTCCGCTTTGAGTCCGGTTGCGAGCGGAATGAGCAGACTCACGCGCGGAAAGGCGACGCATCCAGCCCTTCAGACCGGCACACCAGCGATGGTTCCAGGAAAATTCCGAGACGTTACGTCGGAACTGGGCATCGAGTTCAGATACCAGTCGTCGCATACGCCCAAGAAGTATCTGGTCGAAACCATGGGCCCGGGAGTCGCTTTGTTCGATTTTGATAACGACGGCCGTCTTGATCTGTTCGTTGTGAACGGCGCTCCGTTGGCGGATCCTACGCCCCCGAAAGGGATTCCCCAGAAGACTGGTCCGCAATACTGGAACCGGCTTTACCACCAGAAAGCGGACGGCAAGTTCGAAGACGTAACGGAGAAGGCGGGGCTACAAGGCGCGGGCTACGGAATGGGAATTGCGGTTGGAGATTACGATAACGATGGGTTCGAAGATGTGTTTGTGACCGCCTATGGAGGCAACAGCCTTTACCACAACAATGGTGACGGCACATTTACGGATGTTACAGACAAGGCAGGCGTCGCCGGCGGCGGATGGTCGACGAGCGCGGCGTGGATTGATTTTGACAATGACGGGCTGCTGGATCTTATCGTCCTCCGCTATCTGGAATGGGATTTTTCGGACGTTTGGTGCGGAACACACCAGGAGGGTTACCGCTCTTATTGTTCACCGGACGTTTTCAAGCCCATTGCTCCGTTGGTTTACCACAACGAAGGGAATGGGCGATTTGCAGAGGTTTCGCAGCAGATCGGAATATCGAAGCCGGGCCGCGGCCTGGGAATCGCGTTCGCCGATTATGACCGGGATGGGCACACGGATATTTTTGTGGCCAACGACTCGATGTTCGAGTTTCTCTATCACAACAAAGGCGACGGGACTTTCGAAGAGGTGGCATTGCCGGCGGGAGTGGCCGTGGACGGCGACGGCAACACATACGCCGGGATGGGCGTGGACTTCGCAGACTACGACAACGACGGACTGCCGGACCTGGTGGTCACGGACCTGGGAAACCAAAGGTACGCACTGTACAGGAACGATGGCGACGGCAGTTTCACGTACGCGAGCCTTTCGTCGGGGCTCGGCGCGATCACGCAGCGGCTTTCGGGCTGGGGCGTGCGATTCATGGATTACGACAACGACGGATGGAAGGACCTTTTAGTCGCCCAAGGTCATGATCTGGACAACGTAGAACTAACTACTCCGAATTTGAGGTATCGTGAGCCGCTGTTGTTGCTGCGCAATACCGGGAAGAGTTTCGTGGATGTTTCACGGGAGTCGGGAAGCGTTTTTCAGATTCCGTGGGTCGGACGCGGCATGGCGGTGGGAGACATTGACAACGATGGCCGTCTGGATGCGGTTGTTACGACCAACGAAGGGGGGATACACGTTCTCCACAACGAGACTCCGAGCGCGAATCATTGGCTTCTCGTGAAGCTGGTGGGACACAAGAGCAACCGGGACGGGATTGGAGCTGAGGTGAAAGTGGCGACTTCGCGTGGTTCGCAGCTGGCCACCGTCAGCACAGCAGCCAGCTATCTCTCCGCCAGCGACAAACGAGTGCATTTTGGACTCGGGCAGGACGAAGTCGCTGAGAGTGTGGAGGTCCGTTGGCCAAGTGGAATTGTCCAAAAGATCAGCAAAGTCCGAGGCGACAGAATTCTGCAGATTGAAGAGGCCGAGGGCGAGACCACGCACCGGAGCAGAAAACCGTGAGCGGCATGGGCAGGAAAGCTGGGCCGGAAGCGAAGCGCGTGACGCAGATATTGAAAGAAGTGCGATGCAAAACCGGAGGGGAACGCGCCGATAGGGATGCGGCGCGGCTCGACACGGCCGTGTCCCGTCTCGACCGCCGCTCGGCGATTTTCTCTTTGCTGGGTGTGCTGGCGGCGCCGATTTTGGGGAAATTCTCCCTTCTACGCGCGCAACAACAGCAGCCGCGGCCGGCGCAGCCTTCGGGAGTCGCAACGAGCGGCGTTTATGCGCCGGTGTTCGACGCGCGTCATCGGCCGATTACTGCGGGGGGATTCGTGGACGGCGCTCCCGTGGTATACGAAGACTACACGACGCAATCGGGACTTACGGCGTTCAAGCACCGTTCCGGCACGCGGGAAAAAGCGACGATCATCGAAGTGGATGGTTCCGGCGTCGCGCTGATTGACTATGACAATGACGGATGGCTGGACATTTATCTGCTGAATGGCTCGACGTTTGAGGCACTGAAAGGAACCAAGCCGGCGCCGCGGGCGATGCTCTTTCACAACAATCGCGATGGCACGTTCACGGATGTCACCGAAAAAGCGGGCGTAGCTAACGAGCGATGGGGCTTTGGAGTTGCCGTCGGCGACTTCGACAACGACGGCTGGCCTGACATTTACGTCTCAAACTTCGGAAAGAATCGCCTCTATCGCAATAATCATGACGGCACGTTTACGGACATTGCGGAAAAGGCGGGCGTGGCAGTCGGGGGATGGTCTACTGGCGCGACGTGGGGAGACTACGATCGCGACGGAAGGCTCGATTTGTTCGTGCCGGGCTATATCCAGTTTGACCCCGAGCATCCCACCTACGCCGGCAAAAACGGAGTTTCGCCAAGTTCCTGCGAGTTCCGCGGCATCACCGTTTTTTGCGGGCCTCTCGGGTTGGCCGGAGAAAAAGACCACCTGTTTCACAACAACGGCAACGGAACATTTACAGAGGTGAGCGTGAAGGCAGGGGTCTCCGATCCAAACGGCGCTTACGGATGGTCCGCCGTTTTCGTCGATGTGGACGATGATGGATGGCTCGATCTTGTAGTGGCCAACGATTCCGTTCCCAACTATCTCTACCGCAACAACCGTGACGGCACGTTTAAGGATGACAGCTACATGTCCGGGTTTGCATTGAATGCGGACGGGCGAGCGCAAGCATCCATGGGGCTCGGCGTGGGCGACTACAATCGCGACGGCAGAGTGGATTTTTACATCACAACGTTTTCAGACGACTACAAGACTCTATTTCGCAACGACGGTGACGGAGAATTCAGCGACGTGACGGCGCAAGCCGGTTTGCTGCAGCCATCGATTCCCTTTCTGGGGTGGGGCGCCGGGTTCCTGGACTTCGATAACGACGGGTTGCTGGACATTTTCTCGGCGAATGGCCACGTCTATGTGGCAGCCGACGGAGCGGGCTGGGGCACAACCTGGGCGCAACGGCCCCTGCTTTTTCGAAACTTGAACGGGCGCCGGTTTGAGGAGGTGCCGCCGGCGACCGGGTCGGGGTTGGCCGTGGTGATTCCGGGGCGCGGCGCGGCATTCGGGGACCTGTTCAACACAGGCAAGATCGACGTCGTCATCAATAATATTGATCATGAGCCGACTCTGCTGCGAAACGCGGTGAAGAATTCGAACCACTGGCTAACGCTCAAGCTGATAGGCGGGCCAAAGAGCCCTCGGGATGGAATCGGGGCGAAGGTTTTTGTCACGGCGGACGGCGTCCGGCAGCGCGCGGACATATTCAGCGGAGGAAGCTACTGTTCCAGTTCCGATCCGCGGGCCCATTTTGGACTAGGTTCTGCGAAGAAGGTTGAGAAGATTGAGATCCACTGGCCTAGCGGGCTCAAGGAAGAGCTGACGCCGCCCGAAGTAGATCGCATCGTTACGGTGGTCGAAGGAAAAGGGATAGGAAGCACGGTTGTATAATGCCCAATTGGGGCGGAATCTCGCGGGAAGAAGCTAGCGATGCATGGCTCAGTTCGTTGGACAGTGATTCGGGGGTGCGGGCGTCTTTTTTGCTGTAAGAAACTGCTCGAGCCGCGTCATCCGCAGTGTTTTGCCCCTTCCGTGATTCTCGCAGCTCTCTTGCTTCTGCTGGCGCCCGGGTTGGCGATGGCGCAGATTGATAAGGGCGCGGCGGCTCAAACCGCGGGGAGTGCCGGGGAGGGTCACGCGCATGCGACAGCGAGTCCGGAAAGCAAAATTGCGCAAGCGGAACTGCTGGTCCAAAAGGGGCTGCTGAACGACGCGGAGATCGCAGTGAGGGAGGATCTGAAGGATAACCCGAACTCCGGATCCGCACATTTTCTTCTAGGCTTTATCCTGTTTCGCGAAATCCAGGCTCAGGCCGAGCGCGCCGATCCCAACCCGAATGCCGTTTATGCCGCGCCGGGCAAGTCTCTCGTGGCGGTAAAAGAAAAGAATGCGAGAGCGTCGCTGGCGGAGTATACGTCTGGCGCCCGCTATCAGCAGCCAAGCGCATTCGACCTGAAGATTGTCGCCCTCGACTACGTGCTGCTCGGCGATTTCGTGGACGCCGATAAATGGCTGACGCGTTCGCTAGAATGGAACCCGGGAGACGCTCAGGGCTGGTATGAACTCGGTCGCACAAAGTACAACGAGAATCGATTTACCGAGGCTGTTGACGCCTTCCAGAAGTGCCTCGCGCGCGATCCGAAAAACATAAAGGCGGAGGAGAACCTGGGACTCACGTATGCGGGACTCGGGAGAGATTCCGAAGCAATCGCCTCCTACCAGACGGCTATCGAGTGGCAACCGAAGGGGTCAACGGATCCCGAAGCATACGTCGATCTTGGACGCCTTCTCGTCGACCGGAATGAACCCGCGCAAGCAATCCCAAGGCTTCTGCGGGCGACAGAGATCGCGCCAAGCGTGTCGGAGGCGCACGAACTGTTGGGCAAAGCTTACGCACAATTGAACGAGCTGCCGAAAGCGCAAGTCGAATTGGAGAAAGCGGTGAATCTCGCTCCGCAGGTGGCGCGTTTGCATTACATTCTTGGCCAGATATACAGAAAAGAAGGGCAGACGGAGAAAGCGAAAGCGGAGTTCGACCGCTGCGCTGCCTTGCAGGGCACGCGTTCTTCGGACGGCGGCAGTATGTAAGCAAGCATTCCTGTGCCTTGCCGAGGCCCGACGAACTAACTAATGCGGCTGGCTATCGGGTATCTTGGCCTTTTGCTTCATTACTTCTTCGGTGTGTTTTGCTTCCGCGGATCGCGCATCTTGCTCAAGCCGTGCAAAAAGAGCCATCTGCTCGTTGGCGTCCTTTGTGCGGCCGAGGCCGCGATAGGCCTGGCTCAGCAGGAAATGCACATGCGGCTCTTGAGGATTCGCTTTGACCGCGGATTGAAGATCGGGCAGCGCGTCGGCATAGCGGCCTAGACGGATCAGGGCGGTCGCTCGATCGTTCTTAGCGGTTTCCAGAGAAGGGCACACGTCGAGAGCTTTGTTGATATCGGCGAGGGCCTCGCCGGGATTGCCGTGCTGCTCGAGGAGAATGTTGCCCAGCTTCCACTGCGCGTCACAGTTGCCCGGATCATTCTCCAGTTCCGCGTGAAATTGCCCGGTCGCATCGTTCCAATCATCAAGCTGCCAGTATGCGTCGCCCAGCTTGTAATGAGTGCCAGGCTGACGGGGGGCAATATCCACCGCTTTCTTGTACTCGACGAGCGCGCCGTCGAAATTTTTCATGCTGGCCATAATGTCGCCGCGGAGCTCGTGCGAAAGGACCGAGTTCGGGTCGATATCGTCGATTTTCGCGAAGGCTTGCTGGGAAAGGTGGATGTAGACATTCCCCAGCATGTACCAGATCTGCTGATTCTTGGGATCGCGCTTCGCAAGTTGTTCGAGGTGCGTTGCAGCGGGCTGAAACTCCTCTAGTTTGATGAGATCGTTGGCAAGATAGAGTTCGGCATTGTTGTCCTTCGGGTTTGTCCGGACGGCACGTTCGAGAGGGTCTCTGGCTTGAACGTAGTCGCCGGCCTCGTAAAGAGAGATGCCCAAGAGCACGGTTGCCGAATACATCGAGGGGTCTACGGCAAGCCCTTGCCTCAGAATCGCGGCGGCTTTTCTGTACTCGCGCTGTTTAAGATACAGAGCGCCCAGGTTGTTGTATGCGGGGCCCAAGTGGGGCGCAATTGCGAGGATGGATTTGTACTTCTCGACCGCCGCGGCCGGGTCCCCGCGCTGTTCGGCCGATTTCGCCTCCCCGTAAAGCTGCATGACGCGGGGATCGTTGATGTCAGGCTCGGATTGCGCGTGAGCGGTGCGGGAGGCAAAGATCGCAGCAAGGAGCAGTAAGAGGAAGGCAAATCGCGCGCCGACGCGTGAGCCCACATTCAGACCAGGGAAAATAACCGACTGCATTGTGGATACGATTCTACTCGGGGTCTCACGGGTGTCAATTGTGCTTCAGGTTCGGAACTGGACGATTGTGCGGAAAGCATTTTGTCCTTCGACAATTTCTATGCGCTGGCCGGCGGGTACGCTACGGAACGATTGATGAGAGCCGCTGGGCCAGTCGACCTCGAGCAAGTCCACTCGCGAATTTGGCCCCATGCCAATGTGGACGACGCGAGAATTCAAAGAGCCAAAGCCGTTTCCCCCATTGACCCAATGGAAGGTTGATCGCGATTTCACTACGGAGCGGACCCGAGCGCCGATCGCGTCCCGGTTAGAGTGCGTACCGGCCAGCCGGACTTCGAGCGCATTGTTTCCCGCTCCGAGATTGCGGTAGAGGCGGCTCGTCTCGCGAGTCCCCCAATAAAAACCGCCAAACGAGCCGAACATTCCGAGGTTTCCACTGTCGTCAAAATCCGAGAAAGCGATTCCGTGCAGCATCCCGAAGTGGATCAAACCCGCAGCTGCGGCAACGTCTACAAAATGTCCTTCTCTGTCTCGATGAAAGAGCGCTTTTGGCTCGGTCCAGTCGAGTTCGGGATTTCCTGTCCCCAGAACGATTTCAGCAAAGCCATCGTTGTCCAGGTCCGCCGCCTGAGACGACATGGCTCCGTACCACCCCGTGATTCCCGCAGATTCAGTGATATCAGTAAACGTGCCGTCGCCATTATTTCGAAACAGCATTTGCCGCTGATTGCCTGGGACGACCTGGCCACTCAGCCGATTGGCAATCATCGTTTTCAGGTCTCCATCCGGATAAGTGGAGACGAAAAGGTCGAGTTTCCCGTCATGATCAAAGTCGAAGAATTCAGCGGTGTAGGCTTCTCGCGAACTTGAAACGCCGGCGCGCTTGCTCACGTCCTCGAAACGGCCGTTTCCCAGATTCCGAAACAGGAAACAGCCTGCATTGAAGCTATTCGCAAGAAGGTCGGGGCGGCCATCTCCGTCATAATCCCCCCAGCAGACGGAAATCCAGCGCGCCTTCTGGGCCAGGCCTGCCTCCAGACCCACTTCGCGGAATTTCCCGTTGCCTTCGTTATGGTAGAGCCGGAGCCGGTCGCCGTCGGCGGGATCGATGATTCCGGTCGCGACTGCGAGGTCGCAGCGCCCATCATTGTCATAGTCGGCCCAAGAGGACCCAAAGGCGTTAATGGGTTGATCGAATCCAGCGTTCTTGGAAACGTCGGTGAACCGTTTCCCCTGTTCGTTGTGAAAAAGAAACAGGCGGCCGCCTCCTCCCCACCCGTTGCTTGAGAGAAAAATGTCCTGATATCCGTCGTTGTCGTAATCAATAAACTGCGCTGCGTAGCAGCCGAGTCCCACCGGATCAACGAGCCCAAGTTGGCCTGCCACGTCCGTGAATCTTCCATTCCCAAGATTGCGAAGGAGCCGGAAGGGAACGCGTTCGGCGCCGACAAGAATGTCCTCACGCCCGTCGTTGTCGAAATCACCCCAAGCGGCGCCCCGGCCCAATTGCAACCTTCCGACTTCGGCCTCGGCTGTGACGTCCTCCAAGTGGAATGGCGATGGCGCCGATGGCGGCATTTTCAGCCGGAACTCCTGGGGTATGGTCTCCTCGGGTTTGCCCGCCATCATGGTCAAAGCGCGCAGCATCCAGCGGTTACGCACATCCGCGGGCACATCGCGGCAGGCTTGAATCGCGTACGGAATGCCCTTGGCATACTGCTCCATTCGAAAGTAGATCGTCGCGACGACGTAAGGCACGGTACCGGGCCGATCTTTCAAGTGGGGAAGCAGGACCTTTAGCGCTTCGTCAAAGCGCCCAGCGAGCAGCGGGTACTGAGCCTCGAGGGGCTCCGCATAGTCGTTGAATCGCTGGGATGGCCGCCCGGCGAGCGATGGTCCTAACGGGGACGGGGTAAACTGCTGGGAACGCAGCAGTTTCGCCCACGCCTCAACCGTTCCTGCCGAGGCAATCGAAATTACCCCCGTTCCTTGGACCAGCTGAGCCAGGAAATCTCGTCGATTCATCGTTCGGATGCTCGTCCCCACCCAAAGTCGAGGGAGAGGCTCGGTGTTTCGGGTGGCGGACACCTTTGTACCACGGGGATTTCGGAAGTGAACTGGTTTTCGCCAGCGCAGAAGAAAGTGTGCGGGGAAGAGCATCGCGTAAAGCCCATTGATAGAAAAAGATAAGGGGGAATATAGAGATGACAAACCGGGGCATTGACCATAGTAGGCCGATGGCCAAACAGTATGTCCCAGTCTGGGGAGTGGTATCTGAGTGTGTCAGAGGCTTTGGGTGTGGAATCTGGATGCTCTTACTTTGAGGGGTGCGAGCTATGGAAATTCTGAATTTTCGGCGTAGAGTCCGTCCGGTTGTCGTTTGGGCGGCTGCTCTGTTAAGCTTTCTGCTTATCACGCCGTCACGACTGCACGCGCAAGCGCTCAGCGGGATCAACGGCACGGTGACGGACGCGAGTGGCGCAGCGGTAGCGGCCGCCAATGTCACGGTAACCAACGTAGACACGAACGTCTCGCGGAAGACTGTAACTACCTCCTCTGGAACGTATTACGTCACGGACCTAATCCCGGGCACCTACACCGTTAAGATTGAAAAATCGGGGTTCAAAACCTTTGTCCAGCAGAAGGTGATCGTTGTCGGCGGGGCTACTTCCACCGCGAATGCCAGCCTCGAGACCGGAGCAATCGAGCAGGAGGTGACGGTCAACGCTCCCTCGGTCGCATTGCAGACGGAACAGCCCGAGGTGGGTACTACAGTCAACGAGACACTCCTGAGCGAACTACCACAAGAGATCTCTGGATCGAATCGGCAAATCGACGCGTTTATCTTCCTGGCTCCTGGCGTTACAGGCAGCGGGTTCAGCCACCGGATCAATGGCGGCGTGGACGAGCAGACCGAGGTGATGTTCAACGGCGTTCCCGAATCCTGGTCGGAAGTTTCCGGGTACACATTCTGGAACCAGCCGCC
>DATEKA010000117.1:0-6297 GCA_035277685.1 Candidatus Acidiferrales bacterium | reverse complement strand
GCTCTCAAAAGGCCGTTTCCACTCCAGCACAACCCTCCGATTCGTACTTTCATTTTTTCTCCCCTCCAATTCGAGCGATTTTGCTCCGCCGCTAAGGCCAGACACGTTCAATCCACGCCCGACTCAGTGCTTGAATACGTCGATGCGAATCGTGTCGGCGCAGTCTCGGGTAAGACTGTTTGCTCGTCAATGCATGGCGGCTTAAACGCGGGATAAATGAGTCTCACGGGGCATGCTGCGGAGGGGATTGGATTTATATGGCCGCTCGCCCTCGGTCGTCGGCTCGAAATCTTTACTTTTCAATGACCACAAGGCGGAGTAGACTGCCCGGAAATCGGTCTAGCAATGAACGGACCAGCCCAGCCGGTCGAACGCGCCCGCATCGGGCCGTTCGAAGTAAACTTCCCTCTTGCCGAACTGCGCAAGAACGGCATACGCCTGAAGATTCACGATCAGCCTCTCGAAATTCTCCGAATGCTCGTTTCCCGTCCGGGTGAACTTGTCACGCGAGAGGAAATCCGGCAGCGCCTGTGGCCCTCGGGCACCTTCGTCGATTTCGATAATGGCCTGAACAGCGCGATCAATCGGCTTCGCAGCGTTTTGGGTGATTCGGCCGAATCCCCCAAGTTCATCGAAACCATCCCCCGCCGCGGATACCGTTTCACCGGAGACGTTTCGCGCCACGGGTATGGTGCTCCGGCCCAGACGGCCACCGTGCCGACGACCGCCGCATCATTGGCCTTCCCGCGCGAATCTGCCGAACCACGCCACAAAATTCGCTTTGTCTGGCTCTGGTCCGCCTCTGCCGGGCTGGCTGCGGTCGCACTTGCGACGTTGCTTGCGTTTCACCACGCCTCACTCTCCGGGATGCCAACTCTGTCGTTTCACGCGCGCGATTGGGCGCTGGTGGCGCAATTCGAGAATCGGACGGGCGAGACCATTCTGGACGGGACGGTTGACGCTGCTCTCGCGCGCGAACTGACGAACTCGCAGTTCGTAACGGTGGTTCCGCGGGAACGCGTCAACGACACGCTGGCGCTGATGCGCCTCCCCGCAAATACGGCGATAAATGCGGCGATTGGCCGGGAAGTCTGCCTGCGGGATGGCGGGATCCGCGCCATGGTTGCGGGAAGAGTTGAGAGAGTCGGTTCCGCGTACATCCTGAGCGCCCAACTCCTCGAGCCCGCGAGCGGGCGTCCCGTGGAAAGTTTCGAGGAAGATGCGAACAGCCAAGCGGAGATTCTGCGGGCCGTGCATGCTCTCTCCGGCGATGTTCGCCGAGCTCTTGGCCAAAAGGTGTCTGAAATTCAGCAGGGCGATCTCGAACTTCAGAAAGTCACGACACCGTCGCTGGTGGCGCTTCAGCTCTATTCCCAGGCAGACCAACAGATCCGTGATGGCAACCAACCGGCGGCATTTGAACTGCTTCGCGACGCCATGAATGAAGACGCGAATTTCGCCTCCGCCTACATCCTGGCAGCCTACGCGCTGGCCAACCAGGGCAAGAAGCCGGCCGAATTCATGCCCTACGCGAAAAAAGCGCTGGAACTATCCAGCCAAACCAGCGAAGCCGAGCGCTACTTCATCGAGGGCAGCTACTATGAAATGACGAAGCAGCCCGACCGCGCCATTGCCGCTTACCAGGCGCTCCTGCGCGTGAACCCCGGCCACTTCTGGGGATCGAACAACCTCAATGGCCTGTTAATACCGAAGAACCGCATGCAGGAGATCGTGGAACTCTCGGTTCACCGCGCGGACGCCGAGCCGAACAACTTCGAGGCGAACTGGGGTGCCGGCTATGGCCTGCTCCTCATAAGCGCGCGGCCAGATCTGGCTCACGCGTATGTCCGGCGCGCCAGCGAACTGCTTCCCGCGATGACTGATCTCGAGCGCACGAAAATCGCTACCGAAGGTCTGTGGGTACAACTCTATCCGGCTTACGAAGCATGGCTGAAGGACGATGTCGCTCTTGCTCGCGCGGATCTGGAACGCGCTGAGGAAAACCCGGTCGCTCGTGACGGGTTCTCCGATCCTCTTATGTTCGCCGAATTCCGCCAGGCCTTGGGTGAAACGCGCAAGGCCAAAGCATGGTTAGTGAAGGCGTCCCCCCCACCGGACGAGGGTGGTGCTCTGGAGTTGGCTGCGCTTGCATTTCTTGACGGCGATCACACAGCGGCTCGAATTTGGCTTGAACGCGTCGAGCGGAACGAGAACCAGCCGAGGATAATCTCGCCGATGGCCGTTTCGTTGCTGGTTCGCGAAGGAATGGTTCACCAGGCCAATTCATTCGCGCAAAAATACAACGAGTGGTGCCCTCAATTCCGCAACGTGGCCATGGGAGAATTGCTGTTTTCACAGGGTAAAACGATGAGCGCCGCACCGTTGTTGCGCGACGGCATTAACGAAGAGCGGAACCACGCGTATCCTACCTACTTCCTCGGCGCGGCGTCGCTCGCGAGAGCCTACGAGAGAAACGGCAATTTCTCAGCGGCTGTTGAGGTGCTCGAGAGCGCCTCTGCGGATAGGGCTCGGGCCAACGGCCCTTTCAAAATGTCGGGCGCGACGCTTTGGATGCGGAACCAGATGCATCTGGCCCAGTTGTATCGCCGCATGGATCGCGTCAAAGACGCCGAAACAATCGAGGCAGAACTTCGCACGCTTCTCGCTTATGCGGACCCGGATTATCCGATGCTGGTCGAATTGAAACGCCTTCAAAACAATCCGTCCCTAACCCCCAACCGGAACTGAACGCGCTTCGTGAAGCCCTGCGGACTGCTACTCCGCCCGTGATACTCTTGCGACTCACGCATAGGCGCTAAGCGAACGAAAGGTGATCAGTGGCGGAACAACTGGCGTTGATTGGAGTCATCCCCGAAGTGGTCGCCCTCGACCCGGGCGATCAGGTAACCTGGTTTTCAAACGCGGGAAACGTAAAGATCGAGTTTGACCCGCAGCGGTGCCCCTTTTCCTCCAACGTGTTCCAGGCGCCAGCGGGTGTGCGGTTGTCCAGCGGGCCCGCGCGTCCCGGCACCAAACCGGGGTCCTACAAATACCGGCTATCCTTGAATGACGTCGTGGTCGCCCACCCCGAAGTGCTCTTTCGGGAGAAGTAATCCGCGGAATCCTGCTCCGCGTCAGCAATCTGTCAACCACGCTGCCGTCAGCCCCCTCGCGCCTTAATCTCCCGCCGCGAGGGGAATACGCTCCTGCGCGACAGCGTCCGCCAGAACGCGCCGAAGCGGCGCCAGCATCGCCGCCGGAACCGGCCGCTCCCGTGGAACGGCTATCTCCCCCGTCCGCCGCGGGAAGTCCCGGCGGCGGTCCAGCCGCAAGCCGAAATCTTGCAGAAGGTCTCCGGCAAGATTGGGATCATCCGTCCGCTCGACGGCCCAGAACCGCAGTCTTTCCTCGCTCTTCTGGAGCAACTGGAGAGATTCCTCGAGTTTCTTCATGGCTGCGCCAAAGGAAGAGGCCAGGAAGTACACCGGCAACACCCAGCTCTGTGGGCCTCCGCCGAATTGGGCTCTCACCCGGACGTTGTACTTGCCGTTCTGATTCCGCTCAATGGTGCAGAGATACTGATTCGCTCGCATGTTTACCCTCTGCTTGCGGCCAGAGATCACTTCAAACTTGCCGCCAGGGCGGCGATGGCGGCCCCGGCCTCCGCCGACACGTACTCTTCCTCTTCTTGCGTCGTTTGGCTGCATGATAGCGCTCCCCGAAAATCGATTGGCCGACGGCTGAGCTGGGAAGGCTCACTTCGGTTACTTGAAACTTGGCCTGTATGAAACGCCAGAAACCTGGAGGACCCGCCCTTGGAATTGGGCGTCGCCACGCTGGCGGCCGTGGCGGCTGCGGTGAAGCCATTCTAAGCTAGCGGGCAGAATGAGGGCAAGGGGATAGGTGCAAAAATGTAAGCCGCTTGTTTTCTGTTACTTAGCTCGTGGTTTGGCTGGCTTAGCTCTGGTTCGTCAGTCGCTGCACGACGCTCGGATTGATCGACAGCTTGCCTTCCTGCTTCAGGCGATCTTCGAGCGCCGTCTTGAAGGCGTCGAACGCTGCCTGCTGCTTCGACTGCAGAATCTGCTGCTCGATTTCCGACTTCTGCTTGGCAAAGTCGGCTGGATCGGCGGACTGATGGGCAACGACACGGTACACCAACCAGTTTCCGCCTACCTGTTTCGGCTGCGAGACTTGGCCCACGCTCATTCCGAACGCAGATTGGATCTGATCGGCGCTGCCGACTTCCGGAACAGAGCCGGTCCGCGAGAAGGCGTCGGAATTCTTTGCCTGGAGACCGAGGGCCTTCGCGGTTTTGTCGATGGCCTCGCCACCCTGGGCGCGCTTGAAGAGGTCGTCCGCCTTGGCTCGCGCCAGCTCCTGAGATTTCTCCTGCTGGTAGTCGCTAAGCACGCGGGCGTGCACTTCGGCGAGCGTGGCCTGGTGGGCGGGGACGACCTGCGAAGGCGTAATGATCACATACCCCTTGTCAATGTGGAGCGGCGCGCTCAATTCGCCAACACGCAGCTCGAAAAGCATTTGGCTGACGTCGTGGGAACTCCCGAGCTCTCCCACGGGGTCGCTAATCGAGATGGGGGGCGTGCTGCCGAGTTCGAGATTCAGCTTCTTAGCCACAGTGGCGACGGGTTGGCGGTCGGACTGGCGGACAATGTCCGCCATCTGGCTGGCGATGTTGTCGGCCTCGTCGTTCACCTTCTGATCGAGCAGGATCGGAAGAATCGAACTGCGAACTTCCTCGAAGGTCTTGGTGTGGGCCGTCTGTTTATCAAGGACCTTGATGATGTGGAATCCATACTGGGTCTTGACCAGGTCCGAGATCGAGCCTTTCGGCAGGTTGAAGGCGACTTGCTGGAATTCGGGAACGGTCTGGCCTTCGACGATCCAGCCGAGGTCGCCGCCTTTTACCTTCGAGGCGTCATCTTCGGAGTATTTCTTCGCCAGGGCCTCGAAGTTGGCGCCGGATTTGGCCTGCTTTAGGACCGACTCGGCCTGCTTCTTGATTTCGGCGACCTCGGCGTCGGTCTTGCCGATCGTCTTGAAAAGAATGTGTTCGACGTGGACGCTGTTTGCGACTTTGTAGTCGGCGAGGTGCTGATTGTAATAGGCCTTGAGGGCGTCGTCCGGGATTTGGGTTTGAGCGCGCAGCTTTGAAAGGTCGAGCAACGCGTACTGCGCCGCGCGCTTTTCGGGGATCTGGTACTTGGCCATGTTCTGCTTGAAGTAGGTCGAGAGCTGATCTTCGGTGGGCTGGATTGTCGAGGCAATTTCAGCAGGCTTCACCAGCGCATACTGGATGGCGATCTTCTCGTTCCGGCGGCGGAACTCTTCCTGGATTTCGGCAGGGCCTACAGTGATTCCGTCGGTGACCAGGTGGCGGAACTTCTCGGTGATCATGCTTTCGCGCAGGGCCTCTTCAAACTGCGGGACGGACATCCCCAGCTGATTTTCCACCTGGTTGACGTACTGGTCTTTGAGCCAGACGCCGTTTGAAAACGCGGTCGGCAGGATTTGCTGGATGCGTTGGCGTTCCTCTTCGGGCGTGACGTCCATCGAGAGACGCTGGGCTTCGTAGTCCATGGCGCGCTGGAAGATCATCTGGTTGAGGACTTCGCGGGCGTAGAGGCCGCGCATCATCTGAGGAATCGTCTGGCCGCGGCTCATTTGATCCAGCCGCTGCTGGACATCAACGATGCTGACGGTCTGCCCGCCGACAACAGCGGCCGCATCCGGACTGCTCGCATCGGTCGCAGGGCCGCTGAACAGGCCGGGAATCAACGTGATTACCATGCTCACGCAGATGAGGACCAGGATGACCGTCATCGAAATCTTGATCCAGCGATTGCGGTCCAAATCGCGCTGCTGAATGCTCTTTAACATGTTTCTAGAGGCCTCACGCCGCCGTCAAAAACAGCCAATTATAAAGCAGTGCAGCGCCTGACTCAAACTGGAAGGAGGCCCCGCCGGGAACCGGCGGAGTATGCCCCTGTTCCGCATGGAGCGGGCGAGGCGGGCCGCCCCTCTTGGGCGACCGGGGCGGGCGCCGAAAGGCGAAACTGTAGCGAACAAAAACCAAGGCAAACTGTGCCGGGATATTTTGGCGGTTTTGTTCATGGTGCTGGAGTTACGGAAAAAATATCTCGGCACCCGTGCCGAGATATTTGGGTGTAGTTCGGGACCATTTCCAATAAAACGGTCGTCGCGATCAACAGTCATTGTCATCAGTTTTGTTCCCTAGCAACCCCCACGGCACAAAAACCGCGCCGTGGCTACCGAGTT
>DATEKA010000116.1:0-11572 GCA_035277685.1 Candidatus Acidiferrales bacterium | reverse complement strand
TGGGTGAGCACCGCATCCGCAACACGGCGCCGCATCGAAATCGTATCGATTGCCGGATGTTTGGCAAATCTGCGCAGCACAGCAAGCTGTGTGAGAAGCATATCTCCGTCCATCGTAGCCGCGAGGGAGGTGCGCGCTTCCTTCTCAATGCGGTCCATTGCATCGTAAATGAAGACGCGCGCCGCATAGCTGAGCGCGCCATCATTCTCGCCTCGGGCCGCGCCTGATTTTTGCGCCCGGCGCAGCGACGACTCCATCGCATAAACGTCCATCGCGATATTCGCCAGCGCCGCGACGATTTCCTGGTGATCCGCCAATCCCTCGCGATATTTCTGTACGGCCGATCCGGCAGCCAGCAGGAAAATCTTTTTCCCCTGGCTCAGGCAACGTTCCTCTTCCGCGAAGGGCCCGGATGGCGCTTCCTCGAAAGACGGCCCCGCCAGCACCTCCTCCGCCAGCTTCATGGCCGCCGGGATCAACGGCAGGACACCAGCCATCGCCCGCTTCATCAGCATCTGGATGATGAGCATGCGATTGATTTCGTTCGTGCCTTCGAAAATGCGGTTGATGCGGCTGTCGCGATAGGCGCGCGCGACGGGATAGTCCTCGTGGTAGCCGTAGCCGCCGAAAATCTGGACCGCTTCGTCAACGCAATAGTCCACTGTCTCACTTCCCGCGACCTTGCTGATCGAGCTTTCGATCGCATACTCTTCGAGGACCTGCATGGCCTGCTGCGTTTTATCCGCGCCGGATTTCGGCTCCCCAACGGCCGCCGACACCGTTCCGGCCGACCGGTAAATCATGGACTCCACCGCGTAAACCCGAATTGCCATCTCGCCGAGCTTCGCCTTAATCAACCCAAATTCCGCGATGGACTTCCCGAACGCGGTGCGCTCCTTCGCATACTTCGAAGCGGACGCAAGAACATATTTGGCCCCCCCCAGACAATAAGCTCCCAGCGAAAAACGGCCGACGTTCAGCGTGTTGAACGCCACGATATGCCCGCGTCCAATTTCATGAAGCAGGTTCTCTTTGGGAATCGCCGCGTTCTCGAAGAAAATCGGCACGGTGGAGCTGCCTTTGATGCCCATCTTCTTCTCTTCCGCGCCAACCGAAAATCCCGGCGTGCCCTTCTCGACGATGAAGCAGGAAAATTTCTCGCCGTCCACTTTTGCGAAGACAGTAAAAACGTCCGCGAATCCGCCGTTCGTGATCCACATTTTCTGGCCGTTCAGAATCCAGCTCTTGCCATCCGGCGACAGAACGGCGCGCGTGCGGGCAGCTAGCGCGTCCGAGCCTGCTTGCGGCTCCGACAAGCAATAGCAAGCAAGCTTTTCGCCGGTCGCAATTTTCGGCAGGAAGCGTTTCTTCTGTTCTTCGGTGCCGAAATAAACGAGCGGAATCGTTCCAATGCCCGCGTGACCTCCATGAGAAACCGCAAATGAAGCGTAGGCCGCCACCTTTTCCGAAAGCACAGTCGCGGAAACCTTGTCGAGCGCCGCGCCCCCGTACTCTTCGGGAATTGCCGCGCCAAGCAGCCCCAGCTCCCCGGCTTTCTTGAGCAGTTCGGGCATCAGCCCTTCTTTGTGCTGCTCGAGCTCCGGGATCTTCGGAACCACCTCCTTGGCGACGAACTCCTCCGCCGTTTGCCCGATCAGACGCTGGTCGTCGCTGAGATCAGCCTGCGTAAAAACGTCTTCGGGAGCGCACGTGGAAGTCAAAAACGCGCCGCCGCGATGCAGAGTTTGCGCCGCAGGTTCAGAAGATTTAGTGGCCATGATTCCCTCGTTGCATCCGATACCAGCGAGTTGCTCACAGGCGTCCCGGGCGGCAATCGCTCGGGATCAACCCGTTCCAGCCGCCGCCTTGATGGATTCGATGTATTCAGCACCCAAGTTGTGCTCGGCGGCTCCGTCCAAAATGGTTTTCAGGTAGTGGGAAGCGGGACGCAGTCCCCGTTCCACTTTCGTGGCGATGAAGGCCTGCGCGGCGATCGCTTTGCCGTCGCCGTCTTTCAGCGTCAACTGAATACGCCTGTAGTGTACCGGCGCACCCTCGGCGCGATCCAGATTACGGAACGCGGACTCATTGATCTTGTAAAGGACGCCTTCGACAAATTTCCCCGACGCAGGACGGATATTCGCGCCGGCTGTCCCGCCGCGCACTTTCTTATTGAAGGCCAGTTCGTAATTCTCGAGCCGCCCAAGCTTTTCCTCGAGGATCTGGCCGGCGCGCGACTTCATCTGCGCACGATTCATATTGCTGGCATAGGCGAAATACCAGGCTACAGGCATGATTTATCTCGCAGAAACCCCGGACTTGGCCCGGGCAAATTTCATATTACCGGTAGCCGGAGGCGCAGCGCAACGAGGCTTACCTGGAATTGCAAATGCCGCTCGTGGCGCTCAGGCGGCGCGCTCGAAAATTCCCGCGGCTCCCATGCCGCCGCCGACGCACATCGTTACCAGGCCGTAACGCCCGTTGCGCCGCTCGAGCTCGCGCAGAATCGTCGCAGTCAGCTTCGCCCCGGTGCACCCCAGCGGATGCCCCAGCGCAATCGCGCCACCGTTGACGTTTACCCGCGCCGGATCAAGCCCGGCAACCTTTATCACGCTTAGCGCCTGCGCCGCAAAAGCCTCATTCAGTTCGATCAGGTCGATGTCTTCCAGCTTCAGCCCGGCAATCTTTAGCGCCTTGGGTATCGCGAACACCGGTCCTACACCCATTTCCTCGGGCGGGCAACCCGCCGTGGCAAACGCGAGGAACCGCGCCATCGGCTTCAGCCCCAGTTCGCGCGCTCGCTCCGCGCTCATCACGACGGTCGCCGCCGCGCCATCGCTCATCTGCGAGCTGTTCCCGGCCGTCACCGTGCCGTGCGCGTGAAACGACGGCTTCAGCTTCGCCAGCGCTTCGAGCGACGTGTCCGCGCGCGGCCCTTCGTCAGTGTCGAAGGTAACATCCACTGTTTTCGTTCGCGCGCTGCTGGAGTTTCCGTTCGCCCCCGCCGCACTCTCAAGCTGGGTATACCTCACTTCGACCGGAACGACTTCATCCTTGAATTTTCCGGAGGCGATCGCGGCGAGCGCTTTTCTATGGCTCGCCAGTGAAAATTCGTCCGCCTGCTCGCGCGTGATTCCGTATTTTTTCGCGAGATTCTCCGCGGTGAGCCCCATTCCAAGATAGGCGTCCGGGTAGTGGTCCATCAGCCACGGGTTTGGCGCTATTTTATTGCCCCCCATCGGCACCATGCTCATTGACTCGGTGCCGCCGGCTATAGCCACGTTCGCGTGTCCTGCCATGATCCGTTCCGCGGCCAAAGCAATGGCCTGCAAGCCGGACGAGCAAAACCGGTTGATCGTCATCGCCGACGACTCCACGGGCAGCCCCGCACGCAATGCGGCGATTCGCGCTACGTTCATGCCCTGTTCGCCTTCCGGCATGGCGCAGCCCAGAATAACGTCCTCAATTTCCTTCGGGTCGAGACCTTCCGCACGCAAGACGGCCGCTTTAATCGCTGTCGCCGCAAGATCATCTGGACGCGTCGCGCGCAGCGTCCCCTTCGGCGCTTTGCCGACCGCGGTGCGCACCGAGCTGACGATCACAGCCTCCTCACGCATAGGACACCTCAAGTTCGCGCCTGATTGAAAACAGTCCAAGGGATTGGATGCCAGAGCCGTGAAAAAAGCAACGGTCGAACTCTGCCGGTGATCTTGCGCCAGGATTCCGAACTCGTTTCCGTGGGGGTGAAGCCTAACTATAGGCGGAACTGTATCTTGACCAGTATTTCGGCGTCGGACGGGTGGCCATCCAGTTCCGAGGGTGCGTATCTCCATCCGCGAAGCGCTTCGAGCGCGGCTTGCCGCAAAATCGCTGGGCCCGAAACCACGGTCGTCCGGCCGACAGATCCGTTCTTCGTGATCTGCGCGTTTATGATGACGTCGCCTTCCACGTGCGCCATCTTGGCCGCCAACGGATACACGGGCATGACGCTCGCGAGCAGCCGCGGCTGCGTTACGGCGCCTCCTACCCGAACGGGCTGGTCGCCACCAGGCGATGGCAGGCGCAAAGCGGAGGATCCAGGAATCGACACGTTCCCCAATTGAGAGGCTTCACTCATATCAATCGCGGGGGCCTGGTTCGCCGAATCGCTCGGACGCTGCGAAGAAAGCGGGTGCGCTTTCAGGCCCGCCGCACTCAGAATTTTCCCCGGCGCTTGAGACCGCGCCGCCGCTGACGTCCCGATGGCCGACGGCAGCGTGTGTTCTGCCGAACCGCGATTCGCGTTTTCTACCGCGCCAACGGAGGTAGATGGGACATGTTCTCCAGCAGGAGTTGCGGCGCGCAACGAGGCACCGGCTTCCGTTTCATGCTTTTCAGCCACCGGGGTGTTCCTCTCACTCGCGCGCGCACCCAGAGCCACTTGTGGTTCCACGGAAGCAGCGGGTTGCGGCGTTGCAGATTTCGGCTCCGCCGGAGAAGCCGCACTCGTCGAGGGATTGCCGGCAGCGCCACCGCTCTGAGCCGTTCTCGCGTGGAAAAACCATGCGCCGGCTGCAACCGTCGTAAATAGAATCGCCACCCCGGCCGCAATCAGCATCCAGTTCTGACGCCGATACAGTTCGGCCGGTCCTGCTGTCGCGCTTGCAAACCGGCTGCGCTCTCCAAAGAATTCGCCGAATTCGCCCGCGTTTTCCCCGGCCATGTTCAGGTCCGCCGCCGCACCGCTCGTATCCTCTGGCGACAATCCCAGTTCGGCAGACGCGGCTGCTTTCGATTGCGCCGGCGCCTCGACGCTCTCGGCGGGCTCTTCGGCCGTCAGACTCTTCGCCGCAATATCCCGCACAACCTTGCTCAGCCGCGGTTCGCTGGTCGCCGCCGCAGGAGGCTGCACCTCTTCTTTGGTTCCGAGAGAAACAAACGTGGACACGGGCTTGGGCGCTGGTGCGCGAGTAAATGGCGCAGGAGCTTTCGCCGGTTTCAGTTCTTTCGAGTCGAGCTTTATTTCCACAGGTTTGGCTGCCAGTGCAGCCGGAGGATTTGCAGGCGTCCTCGGAGCCTCAATCGCAGCTCTAGGCGGTATCTGTGCAGCGGTATGCCGTTGGGTGCCAGCCTGGCCTTGCGAGGGGAAATAAACGCCCCAGTATCCCGGCTGCGGCCGCGTGAATTCAACTTCCACATAGTGGTGCGCGTTCGGGAAATTGCGTACCTTGACCACGCGGCAAATCGCGTCCTGCCGCGACTTCATGTTCGTCAGCACCAGCATCTGTCCTGCGCCGACCGGATTCATCATTCGCAGAACGCCACCTTCCGGGAAAACGATCATGGTGGCGCTCTGTTCTTCGAAGCGCTCCGTTTGCGAACCCGCGGCCTCACCCGAGGCGTAACGGGAGCCGTGCACTTTCATCGGCACTTCGAGCGAAACAACATCGGATCGCGAATGCGCGGTGGTCTTGGTGTGTGAAGCAGGTTCTGGCAATGCGGACGGTTGCGCGGAGTTGCTGATTTCTGCGGTTTCCTTGCTCACTGACGCCATTGAAATTCGCGGCCGTTCGGCCGACCCCTTTGGCCTATCCGGTCTGCCTGTTGAGCCTCGATTGTCGATGGGGTACTAGGACCAGGGCAATAGTACTTTCGTACTTCCTTGTGACTCTTGTGCTCGCAAGATTTTCTGGAGGGTAAGGGCCGCGCCCCGTTGAAAAATCACTTAGAACTGCTTTAGCAGGATTCCGGTCATGACGCGCTGTTTGTCGGTCTCGAGCATCAGAATCGAACTCGAATCCACAACATAATAGGCCACGGGAAACGAAGCGCCGTTCGCCGCCGCGAATGTCGCCGTTCCCCGCCCGTTTGCATCGGGTGAGCTAATCGCGCTTTTGCCGCTAACAATGTTCAGCCCGCTCTGGACTTGGCCGAGCGCGAAATTGTTGATGTCCATGCTGCCTGTAAGCGTCGTTCCACTGAGCCCGACCTGCGCCAGAACATCTTGCTCGCCCGCAGTGTTCCCGGTCGCAACGCCCGTCATGTTCAAGCCGAAGCTGCCGCTCGGCTGCGCGGAGGACGACTGAAGGTAGGCAACCCCGTTCGCGGTCGCATTCGAATCCGCCTCTAGCATGAGTACCTCGGTCGAATTTGGGTTTGTCGTATCCACGGGCGCGGTGACGTATCCCGTCCAGTCGAACGTCCCCGCAGTCGTGCTGATCGAACTCGATATGCGCCCTGTGTTCTGGTCTACGCCGTACGTCGTGGTCTTCAGCGCGGCGTCCGTCTGGAAGTGCGCGCCGCCGTTGTTGTTGTCGAACACGCCTCCGGTGATGCTGCCGCTTGTGGTCGCGCTTGTTCCGCCGCCGTCGGAGATGAAAACACCGCCCGCCGCGTACGGGCTGTTCGTGGCGCCCCCCATCGTAAAGGCATACTTACCGCTCGCCAGGAGCGTCGAGTTGTAGCCGCCCTGTGGCAGTGGCGGCGCGAGATAAACGTCTCCTAGCAGAAACGCGTTTCCATCGGTCTCAACCAGGCGAAGATGCCGCGCGTTGACCACAAAATAATCGAATGTCGCAGTGCCGCCGGTCAGCGTCGTAAGCGCGCTGCTCTGAAGCGCCAGGCTCGTTCCCGTATATGTTCCGGTCAGCGTGGTATCGTCGCCGGTGATCGCTCCCGCATCGTTGACGTCAATTACATTTCCACCCGAAGCCGGCGCCAGAGTACCGCTGCCGAAACTCGTAAACGTTCCTACCGCGCCTGTTGTCACACCGCTCCCGTCCAGACCGGAAAGCTGAAATACATAGCGGCCCGCGGCGAGGGCAATTGCGTTCGTTTGCTGATCGATGGCGCCGCTTCCGGTCGCGTTCCCCTGATTGAAATTGATCAACAGGGCGTGCTGATCGGACGCGAGCACAATCTGCAAGAGCTCGCCTGTGGTACCGGTAAGGTCTATCGAACCGCGTCCGTCCGGACCGATCGAATACGTTCCGCTGATCGACTGCCCGGTGGAAGGGCCGGCGCCGGCGTCAACAATGTCCTCTGTCCCGGTAATTGTTCCCGAGCCGGGATCCGCCGTGAACTGCCCTGCGATGGCGAGAAATCCAGATCCGTCATCTCCGGCGTACGAAAAGGAATCGGGTCCGCTGAGCGACGCATTCGAGAAGACAACCGTGGCGGTCGCCGTTCCGGAATTTCCTCCGGCCAGCGCGGAAATCACCGTCGAACCGCCGGGGGGCGGTGAAAGCGGCGCCGTATACGTCCCATTGGCGTCAATTGTGCCGTGAACGCCGTCGCCGCCGGTTGTGCCGTTCACTTGCCACGTCACGCCGGTAGCCGCCACGCCGTTCATCGTGGCAGTGAATGCCGCCTGTCCGCCAGCGGGAATTGACGCAGCCGCGGGACTCACCGAAAGCCCCTGCGCCGACGTTACAGTCACTACCGCCGTCGCCGAGAAATTCCCGGACGTGGCTGTAATTGCGGCCTGTGCCGGGCTCGGCACCGACGACGGAGCGGTATAGACTCCACTCGAAGTGATCGAGCCGTTCGACGATCCGCTCACAGCCCACGTGATGGTCGAATTGGGCTGGCTCGGAACGTAGCCTGTGAAATCGACCTGTCCGCCCACCGGAACGCTCGCCGTTGCCGGGTAGATCGTCAATCCGCTCGAGGTCGGCGTGGGACCGCCGCCCGAGCCTCCCCCCGATCCCGAACCGCCATTCCCGCTGCTGCCGCATCCGGCCACACCGAGCGCACACAATAGGCAAAACGCGACTGCTAGGAAAGGTTTAGCGGAAGGATTGGAATTCGCCACGCTCAGCAGAAGGCCGCCGTGGTGGTTCACAGCGTTTTCCACGAGCTTTCTCTTGCGATAGACGGTGCGTAACTGAAAAATGTCTTCATTCGCGCTCTTCCGCGCGGAATTCCGCGGATCGGGAACCCGTGCTCATTCCGCAGAACAAAAATGTGATTGGGCGTCGTCAGGATTCGCGCCATCAGGACGCTCGCGCTGCCCACAGTTTCCATCATTCCGATAACTGTCACGCTTTGCCCCGGCGCAATCCCCAGGTAGCCGGGCTTGCTTGCCGCACCAAAGCCCAGATGCACATCGATCGTTCCCGCCGCGGTCTGAATGAAAATGTGCGTCCCGATCGGACCGCTCGTCCCGAAACCATCAATCTTCTGGATTGTGCCCTGTACCTTTACTTCCTTGGCCACATCGTATGCGGGGACCATGGTATTGCTCGCACGAACCGCGGCCGAAGACCTCGTCTGCGCATTCATCGAACGCGCGCCGGCCAGGCTGATCGCCGGAATCAACAGAAAGAATGCCTTCCAACCGCCAGTCATGATCTTCTCCAGATTGCGTTCAGGGAGTCATCCTGAGGCTTGATTCGGGACAACGCTTGCCCGCGGGCAATTCGAACACGCCAGTGCGCGACCGCCGCTCCCGCAATATAATTCCACGTTTCTGGGAATTGGTTCCCGAAATACCCCAGACACTCACCCCTGAAATCACCTTCCCACCATTGGACTCCCCACCCTGTATATCCGTTTCCGTAATTAAGAACACGCCTCCCGCCAAAAAGTTGCCCCGATTCTCGCCTAGCAAGGCCAGCTTGAGGTCACGGCTTCCCAAGGTACAAGCTCTGTCGTATCGTAAACGCCACCTGAATGCGGCTTTAGCCGTTTCACCGCTTGTTTTTCGATTGCAGGGCAGCCTCGAATAGCCAAATCACCGACGGAATTTCGGAGAGCAAATGCCGCTCGACACCCGAATCCAATCATATCCAAACCAGCGCACTAGCCGGATGCCCCTAGTCCATCCATGCCTCAATTCCGCAACGGCTTCCCCGTCTTAAGCGTGTGCGCGATCCGTTCCTGCGTTTTCCGTTCGCCGCACAGGCTGACGAACGCCTCGCGCTCCAGATCCAGAATGTATTGCTCGGACACGTTCTGCGGGGCCGTAATCCCGCCGCCCGCCAAGATATAGGCGAGCTTGCGCGCCACTACCGCGTCATGCTCGCTTGCATATTCGCCGCGAACCATCATGTGAATCGCCAGTTTCGCCGCCGCCAGGAATTCCTCGCCCAACACCCGAATGCCGGCCGGGGCCGGCGCGTGATATCCCGCGCGAACCATCGCGAGCGCCGTTTCCTTAGCGTCCGCCACCTGACGGTCCCGATTCATCGCGATCCGATCCGGCCGCCGCAAGAAGCCGAATGATCGCGCCTCTTCACCGCTCGTCGAAACCTTCGCCATCGCGATCGTCTCAAACACGGGCTTCAGCGCGTGAAACAGGTCCAGGTCCTCGCCGCCCGCGGCGCGCTCGTTCGCGCGGACTAGCATCTCCTTCGTCCCGCCGCCTCCTGGGATCAGGCCGACTCCCGCCTCCACCAGTCCCATATACGTTTCCGCGGAGGCGTGAATGCGCGCGCCGTGCAGGCTGATCTCGCACCCTCCGCCCAGCGCCATTCCTTGCGGCGCCGCAACCACCGGTCCGGGCGCGTACTTAATCGCCATGTTGCACCGCTGAAACTGCCTCACGGCCAGATGGATGTCGTCCCATTCGCCTTCCTGCGCGGCGATCAGCAGCAGCATCAGGTTCGCGCCCACCGAAAAATTCGGCGCCTGATTCGCGATCACCATGGCCTCGAATTCCGAGCCGAGCCGGTTCACGCCAGCGTGAATCATCGCGACGATGTCCGCCCCAATCGCGTTCATCTTCGAATGAAATTCACAGCACAACACGCCGTCACCCAAATCGAGCAGACTCGCCCCCGAATTTTCCTGCACCACACCTGCGCGCTCTTTCAGCGCCCTCAGCACGACGATCCCCGGCGGTTCTTCCACCGGCTTCAGCGCGGAGCTCGCCAGATCGAAACAGCTCGTGTGGCCCTTTTCGGTCTCGTAGAACGATTTCTTCGGCGAAGCGAGCACTTTTTCCACAAGTGGCGGAATGGTCTTGCCTTCGCGCTCCAGCGCCTGGGCCATCCGCTCGACGCCGATTGCATCCCACACCTCGAACGGCCCCAGTTCCCACGCAAATCCCCAGCGCATCGCGCGGTCGACGTCCAGAATCGAATCCGCGACTTCCGGCAACCGCCGCGCCGCGTACAAACACGTCTCGCTCAAGGTGGTCCACAGCAGTTGATTGGCTTTATCTGCGCCCTTGCCTTCTAGTGCGGGCGCAACCAGCGTCCGCAATCGCTGCCGCGTGTCCTCGATCGCTTTTCCCGCCTCGATTGACCCGAACTTCGCTCTCTGTCGTGGTCTGTACTCCATCGTGTGCCAATCGAGCGCCAGAATCTCCGGCTCGCCATCCTTCTTCATCCGCTTATAGAATCCGCCGCCGGTCTTTTCGCCCAGCATCCCGCGCTTCATCATTTCCTCGACGAGCGTCGGGACGCGATACATCTCTCGCGATTCGTCGTCCGGAATGTTCTCGTAGATATTCCGCACCACGTGAACCAGCACGTCCAGTCCAACGATATCCGCCGTCCGAAACGTCGCCGACTTCGGCTGCCCTATCGCCGGCCCCGTGCACGCGTCCACCTCCTCGACCGTCATGTCCAAGGCCTGCATCTGACGCAGCACGTTCAGCATGGAAAATGTGCCGATCCGATTCGCGATGAAGTTTGGCGTGTCTTTCGCGACCACCACGCCTTTCCCGAGCCGCAAGTCGCAAAACTCCCTCAGCAAATCGAGCGCCTCCGGCCGCGTCTTCGGGCCCGGAATCAGTTCGACCAACTTCATGTAGCGCGGCGGATTGAAGAAATGCGTGCCCGCCCAATGCTCCTCGAAATCGGGCGAGCGTCCTTCTGCAATCAGCCGGATCGGCAGCCCCGACGTGTTCGTCGTAACGATCGTGCCGGGCTTGCGCACCGTCTCCACGCGCTCGAACAACTTTCGCTTGATTTCCAGGTTTTCCGCCACCGCTTCGATGATCCAATCCGCTTCGCCGCACCATGCGAGGTTGTCTTCCAGATTGCCCGCCGTGATCAGTTGCGCCGTTTCGGGCGTAAAGAACGCCGCGGGCCGCGATTTCTTCGCCGCATCGAGTCCTGCCAGCACAATTCGATTGCGTACCGCCGGGCTTTCGAGCGTCAATCCTTTCCGCGTTGCTTCGGAATTCAATTCAGGCGGCACGATGTCGAGCAGGTAGCATGGAATTCCCGCGTTCGCCAGGTGAGCGGCGATGCGAGCTCCCATAGTTCCTGCCCCGAGTACTGCTACTCGATCGATTCGGTGCTTCATAAACTATTGAGCGTTGAACTCTTTTCCTGCGAGCGAGAGGCCTTCGGCCCCCGGCGAAAGACTGGCTCCGCACCGGCGCGGGCAACACGACATCGTTGCAAACTCAATGCCGGAGGGTCAATCGGAAAGGCCGCCTGCCGTGAAGTGCGCTAAAGTGTAATTAGAGCGATACGGCGGAAATACTTGGGCATTGTATTCAAATGGATCGGAAGCGCGGTGAAGGGCCTGCGTTCGTTCGCCTACGCGGGCCAGGGAAGCCGCCCTCGCATCGGCCTAGCTCTCGGCGGAGGCTTCGCGCGAGGCATCGCTCATGTCGGGGTTATTCGCGAACTGGAAC
>DATEKA010000115.1:0-21308 GCA_035277685.1 Candidatus Acidiferrales bacterium | reverse complement strand
ATCCCGCAAGGGCCATTCAGCGATTTGTTGCGGGCGTTCCGGCAGGACCAGCGCGTGCAGCGTTATACAACGTGGGACGAAGTGCTCGATTATTGCGTCTATTCGGCGAATCCGGTCGGGCGGCTGGTGCTGTACGTGTGCGGGTATCGAGACGAGGAGCGGCAGCGGCTGTCGGATTACACCTGTACCGCGCTGCAACTGGCGAATTTCTGGCAGGACGTTTCGCGCGACCTCGAGAAGGGCCGGATTTACATTCCGCTGGAGGAGATCGCGGCGCGCGGATTGACCGAGAGGGAGATTGTCGAACGGCGGTTTGATGAGCGGTACGTTGCGCTGATGAAGGAGCTGATTTCGCGGACGCGCGAGCTGTTTACAGCGGGCTTACCGCTGGCAGAGCGAGTGGATCCGGGTCTGCGGATCGATATCGAGCTATTCAGCCGCGGCGGAATGTGGATACTCGACGCGATTGAGAGGCAGGGATATGACACGCTGAATCGGCGGCCGGCGCTGACGAAGGCGGCGAAGATGCGGCTGCTCGTGGGCGCGTTGGTTGGACGGGTTGCGTCGTTTGCGACGCGGCCGGGAGCGGAGGAAAGCGGAGCTGGCGACGAGAAGGCGGCTTCAGGGGTTGAAACCCCTGGGGAGCAGGACCGGCGAATGTCGGACCTAAAGGTCCGACCCCCTAAGAACCCGAGTTCGGTAGGCCAAGTGCGAGAGCCGGAGGCTTCTGGGGCCAAAGCCCCTGAAAAGGGCAGTGGGAGTGTTGCCGGGCTAGAACCCGGCGTTTCCATTCAGCGAAAAGATCGAGTCGAGGGAGCTTCCGGGGCCAAGGGCCAGATTGATTCGACCTCGCTTATGTCGCGGATAAAGCCGCGGCCCACAACTCCGGTCGCGAATACTGACGCAGTTCGGGAATCATATGCGGAGTGCGGGCGGATAGCGCGGGCGGCGCACAGCAGCTTTTACGTGGCGTTCTTTGGGTTGCCAAAGGCGAAGAGGAATGCGCTGTGCGCGCTGTACGCGTTCAACCGGCTGGTGGACAACGTTTCGGACGAGCCGGGCGACGTGGAATCGAAGCGAAGGGAGCTGGCGCGCTGGCGGGCGATGCTGGATGAGGCGTCAGCGGGGCGGACGGAAGGGCACGCGATTCTTCCGGCTCTGGCCGAGACGATTTCACGGTTCTCGATTCCGACGCGCTATTTCCACGATTTGATTCTGGGCGCGGAGATGGATTTGACGATCCGGTCGTATGCAACGTTCGACCGGCTGTCGGAATATTGCTATCGCGTGGCCGGAACCGTGGGGCTGACGTGCGTGCACGTTTTCGGCTTCACGGATCCGAAAGTGCCGGACCTGGCGGAGCGGCTCGGTCTGGCGTTCCAGTTGACGAACATCATTCGCGACGTGCGGAGCGATTTTGAAATGGGCCGCGTCTATATTCCGGAGGAAGATCTTGTGCAGTTCGGGTGCGGCGCGGAGGATTTGCACGGACCACTGACGCAGAAACTGCGCGAGTTGCTGGCGTTCGAGGCGGATCGCGCGTGGCGGTGCTACGAAGAAGGCGCGACGCTGATCGAGAAGATGGAGCCGGACAGCCGCGCAACGCTGTGGGCGCTGGTTCGAACGTACAGCAGCCTGCTGGCGCGGATTGAGGAGCGGGATTTCGATGTTTTCTCATCGCGCATATCGCTTTCGAGCGCGGAAAAAATCCGTTACCTGCTGATGGCAGGAACGAGCGGGCGGTGGAAAAAGGATGCCCTTGCCATCAGTTCTCGTGGCCGGCGGCGGACTGGCGGGACTGTCCTCCGCCGTCGCGCTGGCTGAAGCAGGCTGGCGCGTTCTGCTGCTGGAGAAGCGCCCGCACCTGGGAGGGCGCGCCACTTCCTACACGCTTCCCGACGGGAGCGAAATCGACAACTGCCAGCACGTGACGCTGGGCTGCTGCACGAATCTCGCGGATTTTTACCGGCGCGTGGGAGCGGAAGACAAGATCCGGTTCTACGACCGGCTATTTTTCGCGGATAAGCGGGGCCGCGTTTCGAGCATCGAGAGTTCGCCATTGCCGCCGCCGCTGCACATGGCGCCTTCGTTTGCGCTGTTCAGCAGCCTGAGTCTGGCGGACAAACGGGCAATTGCGAGGGCGCTGCTGACGATCGCGCGTTCAGGCGGCTCGCCCGAAGGCGCGGAGGGGCTTTCCATGCAGGAATGGCTCGAGCGAGAGCGGCAGACTGCGGGCGCGATCGCGCGATTCTGGCGCGTCGTGCTGGTGAGCGCGCTCGATGAAGAGCTCTCGCGCACGGACGCGCGCTACGGGATTGACGTTTTCTGGAAGGGGTTTCTGAGCACTCGGGAAGGGTATCGCGTGGGGATTCCGTCGGCGCCCCTGGCTAAACTGTACGACGGTTGCCAGGAAGCGATTGAACGGCGGGGGGGAGAAGTGCGGTTGCGGTGCGGCGTGCGGCAGATTCGGGCGGAGGGGGATCGGTTCTTGGGCGTTCAGTTGGAAGATGGCGCAGAAATCGCGGCTGACGCGTGCGTACTGGCGGTGCCGCACGATGCGGCAGCCGCCTTGCTGCCCGCAAATTCAAAGGCGCACGATTCTTTGTCCGGGGATTTGAATCAAATTAGAGTCTCTCCCATAACCGGAGTGCATCTATGGTTTGACCGGCCTGTCATGCGGCAGCCATTTTTGACGCTTCTTGAGCACACGACCCAATGGGTTTTTAATAAGAGCGCGCTATTGAGCGAGAATAAGACCGCACTGTCAGGCGAAGGGGAGACGAACGGCGCGGGTCACAGCCGGACCAGTGGTTCCCAACAGGACGCGCCGCCGGAAACCGCGCAAGGGCAATATCTGCAACTGGTGATCAGCGCATCATACGACCTGGTCCCGAAATCGAGGCAGGAAATCATTGCCTTGTGTATGCGCGACCTGGCGGACGTGTTGCCGGAGACGCGAGACGCGCGACTAGTGAAAGGAACGGTAGTGAAAGAAGTGGGCGCGACGTTTTCGCCGGAGCCGGGAGTGGACCGGTGGCGTCCGGGAGCGGGCGAGAGCGGAATTGACAAACTATTTCTTGCAGGGGACTGGACACGGACGGGCTGGCCTGCGACAATGGAAGGAGCTGTTCGCAGCGGGTATCTAGCTGCCGAATCGCTGCTCTCCGATTTTGGTCAACCCCGGAATTTTCTGCGCCCTGATCTGCCGCCAGAAGGACTGTGCAAAATATGGGCTGGGCGCGGGAGTTTGGGCGCCGTGCGCAACGGCGGGCAGGCCTGCCACGACGACGTAAGCCCGGCCCAGCGAAGGGGCTCGGGGCCGAGAAAAGAGACGCCCCATATCTGAGGGGATACCCAGAAAGATTGCAGATCTCGTTCGATTCGAATTTTCCCTTCCCTACACCGTGAACGTGTGTAGCGGGGGAGTGTAAGGAATGCGGGAGACACGATGTTGCCCGCGGAGGTAGTTCATGGAACGGAAGTATAGACATAGAGGGTATGAGGACCGCGACCGCGAGGGCCGCGAGAAGAATCGCGAGCGCCGCGACCGTCCGCAGGAGGCGCCGCGCCCCAAACAGGATTTGCTCGGGCCGCGAACGCCGCGCATGGTCGGAACGGTGATGCGCGCGCGCTGCTCGAATTGCGGGGCCGTTTTGGCGCCGGGCTTCGATCCAAACGGGAAGTGTCCGCGCTGCCAGGCGGAGCTGCATTGCTGCAAGCAGTGCGTCCATTTCGATACGGGGAGGCAGTTCGAGTGCACGCAGCCGATCCCGGAACGCATCACGAAGAAAGATGCGAAGAACGAGTGCACGTTTTTCGAGATGCGAATGAACGTGGAGAAAGACACCTCGCCGATTGCATACGCGGCAAAGGCGCCGGCGGCCGTCAGCCCCGGGAGGCCGAACGACGCGCGCAAAGCCTTCGAAGATCTCTTCAAGAAATAGCCCGCTGCGAAGTAGACAAGAAGGGAGCAGGTTTGCGCGCTGAAGTGCGCCCGAAGGGTTTTTGAATGCGGGCGGGGACTACAGAAGGCTATTTCTTTTGCCGCCTCCCGCCTCCATCTGCGCTTCGAATTTTTATTTGAGAACTGGCGAGGAACCGCTTGTGCTCGTTTGCGGCGACCAGAACGGTGGAATCTCTCTGAAAGCGGTCGAAGGAGGGATTCTTGGTGGATCTGCGCCAACCCTGGTGAGAAATCCGGGTTAAACCCAGCGACGCACGCGGTTGCTGTAATCAACGTAGGTCTCGCCGAACGTTTCCCGCAGCCGGCTTTCTTCTACTGGAATGACGACCCAGTTGACATAGGCGACGACCAGAAAAAGCGGAATGATGGGCGCAGGCTGCACGAGCAGTCCCATCTCGCCGAGGTAGGCGAGCGTCAATCCAACGTACATCGGATTCCGCGTGAACCGGTATGGCCCGCGCACGACAAGCGCGTTGGACGTTTCACCGGGCGTGGTGGTGGTACTCGCTTTATGGAAGAGAATCAGTCCCCATCCGGCAATAATCGCGCCGAGGCTGAACAAAGCTCCGCCCAGGAGCGCAATACTGTGCGAAGCGGCAGCAGAGAAGCGAGGCCGCGGCAGAATCGTGTACTGCAGCGCGACGCCCAGCAGATAGCCCAGTACGAAAACCCAGGGCACGGGAATCCGCAAGAGCAGGCGGAAGATGGGCAGGGGTCTCGTGGAATCGTTCATGGCTGCTGGAATTGTATACGCGAATGGGAGCGGCAGAATTACGCGAGCAGTTCGAAATTGCTTTGCGAAGCAGCGAAACGCCGGGAAGCGTCAGAACCGGCAGGGGGCCGAGCGGCGCCTTATTTGGGGGGCAGGGGGAAGAGGGTGGGTTCTCTGGCGGGTTCGGAGGCGATGGAATCGAGCTGAGGATAATGGCTGCGAAGGCTATCGGGGACGTTCACTTTTTCACCTGTGAGGAGATACACGAACTGGAGCGCGTTGACCGCGGCTTTGCCCTGGAAATGGTTGTTGGCGACAACGAAGGTGGTCTTCGCATGTCCGGCAACGTCGCGCACGCGGCCTGCCCAGGGCAGCAATTCCTGTTCGCGGTAGAGATAGTTGTAGCGTTCGTGGCGAGGCACTTCCGGGTCGTCTTCGGAGCGCGCTAGAAGCGCGTCACTGAACCATGTGTCGTAACGGCGGCCGTGCAAGCGGAAGTAGCCGATCGCCGAGGTGGCAAGTTTTCCCGGCGTGATGGACTTCCCGATCACGGGCTGGTCAATATTGCAGATGCCGACGGAGCGTTCGCGCAGCAATTCGTAGAAGTCAGGATGCGACCAGGAGGCGTGGCGCACCTCGACAACGAGCGGATAGTCGCCGAACCTGTCGAGAAGCTGCTTCAGGCGCTGGAGATTTTCAGGGGTTTGATGAAAGGAAAAAGGGAACTGGAGGAGAACCGCGCCGAGGCGGCCGGCGCTCAGCAGAGGAGCGAATCCGTCGCGGACGGCTTTATCGTCGCCGGCAGTTGCTCCCATCTCATGAGTGAACTTCTGCCAGAGCTTCGCGGTGAACTGGAAGCGCGGATTTCCCGAGACGAACTCGAGCCAGTGAGACGCGGAATCGGGACGCAAGGGGCTGTAGAAGGACGTGTTGATCTCGATCGCGTCGAAGTATTGGGAAAGGAAGCGGGCCTCGTGAAAGCCGCGCGGGCGGTGCGCGGGATAAACGACGCCGTTCCAATCGTCGTAGGACCAGCCGGCCACGCCGACCAGGATAGTGCCGGGCGGGGAGGATTCGCTGCGGGCGGGGATGGAGCCGTGTTCGTTTTGCGGACGCATTGGGCGAGGGGTTCTCAAGGCCAGCGTATGACGCAGAAAGAAGTGTGTCAATGCAGGCCGGCGCGGCGGAGGTGGCAGGCTCGCGTGGTTTGCCTGGCGGGCGTTTGCTTGACGCGAGCGCGGGGTGTAAGCTACGGAACATTGGTTGAGTGGCGCGGGGCAGAGCCACAACGGGAGCTTTCCATGGGTTCTCGAACGCAGATCGCACTAGCAGTTGCCCTCTTCGCTGTAACGATCTCCGCTGTTTCCGCGCAGGCACAGATTATGGGAGGGCGCGGGCAAGCGCAGGCTCAGACGCGTCCAGTGCAAGCGCGTTCGGACCATCCGGCCCAAGGGCGGCGGATGGCGCCGCCATTTACGCCGGCCAGAGGAAATGGCCGCCGGGGTGAGCGGCGCGGTATAGGGAACGGTCTTTTCTTCTACCCGGACTACTACTGGGACGGCGGGTACGAGTCCTACGCGCAGGAGGCGCCGGAGCAGCCCCCAGTCCAGCAAGTAGTGATTCAGCAGCCGCAGGAGGCCCCGCAGGCGCCAGCAAAGCCCATCGAGCCACTCGTGCTGGAAGAGCGCGACGGCCAGTGGATGCGCGTTCCGATTGGAAGTCAGGTGCCGGTGGAGAGCCAGTCGAGGCAGCCCAGGGTGGCAACAAGCGCTCGTGTTCAGGAGCCCTCTCCTGGCGGTACGAGCTTGGCGGAACGCCCGGCGGAGTTGCCGCCCGTTGTGCTCGTTTTTCGCGACGGGCACCGGGAAGAAATGAACAATTACCTGATCCAGGGCGACACGCTCTACACGAGCGCTGATCGTTGGAGCACGGGGGCTTGGAGCCGCAAAATCCCGATTGCGGAGCTGGATGTTGCGGCCAGTTTGAGAGTCAACGCCGAGCGAGGCGCCAAGTTCAGCCTTCCGCGAGGGCCAAACCAAGTTGTAGTGCGTTTTTGAGGCGCGAAGGCAGCTTCTTCCGGTTGATTTACTGGCCCGCATGTCGCCGTAGAATACCCGCGAGATCCGGAGTGCGCGCGGCGAATCCCTGCTAATCGATTGAATAATAGGACGTTAGGTGTTTTCGCCGGCTCCGTATTGCAAGGCCTTTTGCTTGGCGTTATTCTCGACTTGCCCGGCAAATTAAGCGGGAAGCCCCTTCAAAAAGAAGAGATGCTACCGAGAAGGTGCTCAATGAAAATCAGCTTCAGCAACGTTCACTCGGATTTGCGCAAAGAAGTCGAGAAACAATCGCAACATCACATCGAAAAGCTGAA
Source organism: Candidatus Acidiferrales bacterium (assembly GCA_035277685.1). Lineage (GTDB taxonomy): Bacteria > Acidobacteriota > Terriglobia > Acidiferrales > UBA7541 > Palsa-295. The sequence continues at coordinate 14,258 of DATEKA010000115.1, read as the reverse complement.
CCGCTTCTTGAAAAGCTATTCCCCCGACTTAGTCCATCTGCACGGATACCTCGATAAGACCCCACGTACGGCCGAATTTGAGCTGTCGCTGAACCTCGTCCTGCCGACGGGCACGCTCCACGCGACGGGAAGCGGCTCGGGTGTGCGTCCGGCGGTGAAAATGGCGTTCGCTGAGATCGAAGTTCAGGTGAAGAAGCACCAGCAGAAGCTGCGCAAAGACTTTCTCTGGAAGCGCAAACGCGGCCGCGCGGCTTTGAAACCCTCCGAAGTGACATCTGATTGATCCCCACGTGATTCAGGGGCGCCCGTCAAGAATTGTGTGCGCAGGCGCACGTGGACCGCTTCGGGCTGCGGGGCGGCTGGCCCAACCCCAACTGATGGGGCAATCGTTCGTCAGGGCAACGCACAGCAGGGATTGCCCGGTTTCGGCCGGGATTCCCACTGATGAAGGACAAATTGTCCGCAGAGCCGACGAGGTCGTTTACAATCTGTCGGCGCGCCGGACATGAATCTGCCCCTCCAGCAAAGGAACGCGGGAATTGGCGTCGAGTTCGGCCGTGTGCCACGCCGACGATGGATGATTGCCTGCCTGCTTGGCTTCGGCGTCGTGATCAACTATTTCGACCGCGTCAATGTTTCCGTAGCGCAGACAGCTCTGCATGCGGCTTTTGGCGTGACCACCGTCGAGTTCGGGTACTTGCTGGGGGCCTATAGCTGGACGTATTGCTTCATGCAGGTGCCGTGCGGATTGCTGCTCGATCGTTTCGGGGTGCGGAAGATCGGGCTGATCGGATCATTTCTCTGGAGCGTGGCGTGTTTCGGAGGCGCGATCTCTACCGGTGTTCCCAGCTTTTTTGCTTCGAGGCTGGTGCTGGGTGTCGGGGAAGCGCCGAGCTTTCCGGGCAGCTCGAAGGCCACGGGTTACTGGTTCCCGGACAGCGAGCGAAGTTTCGCTACGGCGATCTACGATGGTTCGGCGAAGCTGGGTCCGGCTATTGGCGTTCCGTTGATGGGGGTTCTGCTGATTCATTTCGGCTGGCGCTGGAGTTTTGCGGCGACGGGGTTCCTCAGTCTCTTCTATTTCCTGCTGTTTTTCTGGTTGTATCACAACCCGAGCGAAGATCGCGCGCTCTCGGAACGCGAGCGGCGGTACATCCTCGAGGGCGGGGCAAATAAGGAAGGGCACGGACGAACACGCGAAGGCGGCTCGCTAGCTTACCTTTTACGGCAGCGCAAAGTCGGCGGCCTGCTGCTGGGGTTCGCATCCTACAACTACACTTTTTATCTGTTGCTGACCTGGTTGCCGAGTTACCTCTACATGTCGCTGCACGTGAACCTGCTGCATTCGGTGATGTACACGAGCATCCCCTGGCTTACTGGCGCGCTGGTGGAATACGTCATCGGCGGATGGATGATCGACTGGCTGATTCATCGAGGCTGGGAGGCGAGCCGGGTGCGCCAGACGATCCTGGTGAGCGGAACGGCGCTTGGCCTCGGCATATTTGGGGCGGCGCGCGCGCATACGATCGAAGCGGCTGTCGCCTGGATCACAGTATCTCTGAGCGGACTCTCGGCGGCTGCGGGGGTGGGCTGGTCCATCCCGTCCTTGATCGCGCCGAAGGGGAGCGTCGGCGCGCTGGGCGGGCTGCTGAATTTCTGCAATCAACTGGCAGCCATCGCCGCGCCGATCGTGACCGGCTACATCGTAGCGTTCACGCACTCTTTTGCAGGCGCGTTCATCGGCGCGGCGGCGTTTTTGGCGCTGGGGATTGGCGCTTACATTTTTTTGCTCGGCCGAATCGAAGCGATTCCCGAGCCGGCGTCTTGAGAAGTGCAGAATAGTCCGAGTAAGGCCTCAAAACCTCACAGGCCGGTTTTCTTCGGACAGAGGCCGGCCTCCCGTCAAGGTGTACACAAAACCGCAACACGCTACGGGGGTCGACGTAAGCGCGGCGGCGCTTTGTGCGAGGTTTCGAAGGCGACCAGACTAGCGCGGCGCGTAACCCTTGGAACGGCCCGTGCGGGAATTGAAGAGAGAGAAGCTGCCGCTGGGCTCAGCCGTTACCTCGATGTAATTGCCTGCGTCTGGTCCGTCGAGATTGGCGATGTAGTCGGGCGCGACGTTGTGCCTCTCGCCGCCCTCATCCGAGTAATGCAACTGCCACAATGCCCGGAGTCCCGGGGATTTTTCGATGGTGTCCCAGACAAGAGGCGTGCCGCCCTTTTTGGCCCCGTTATCCATGATGGCGACGCGGGGCGCGATACCCCAGACGAGGGCGGGGCTGCTGCTCTGGTCCCACCCGTGATGCGAAACGATGTAGATATCGATTTTGCCCAACTTGTTCACAGGGCACATGAGCTTCACTTCCTCGTCATGGGTCAAGTCCCCGAGATCGAGGATGCGCAGTTTGCCGAACGTGATCAGCACTCCCACCGAGCGACGGTTCTCCGTTTCGTCCACGGGATACTTCGGCGTTGCTCTGCACGGCCCGGTATTGCTCCGGCCGCGGCCGCCAAGAGCTTTGGCAATGATTGCTCCATCTGCGCTTACCACTACGGCGCGCATTCCACGCACGGGTAGGACGGACCCGGGCTGCGCCACGATATGTTTGTACTTGCCGCTGGCGAGCACTTTCTCATAGGCGTCGTGTCCCTGGACAGTTGGTGCGTCGTTGGTTTCGCGGAGCGGGCCGTGATCAATGAATGTGCCCACGGGAATGCGCTCGACGAGTTGCGGAACCCCGCCAACGTGGTCGGTATGGTAATGCGTGATGACGACGTAATCGATTTTGCCGATTCCGGCGTTCTTTGCCGCGGCGACAATGCGGTCTGCATCGCGGCCGTTCTTGCCGGGCCAGCCCGTATCAACGAGCAGCGAATCGCCTGCCGGGGTCACGAAGAGCGTTGACTGGCCGCCTTCGACGTCGATGAAGTAGATCTTCAGGTCCTTGCCGGCGGTGGCAGCAAAGGCGCCCTTCGCGGTCGCACCGGAGGTTGAGGCGGAGGGGGCAGGATGAAAAGAATCGCGCGCAGATTCGAATCGAGCGTCTTTGGCGCTGTCAGCCCGCAGGGCGCCTATGGTGAAAAAGGCAGCGGCAGAAAGCGCGACGGCTGGAATGAAGTAACCCGCTACTCTTGCGGTGCTCGAAGGGTGCGAATCGTCACGGGGTTCGACATTGCGCTCACGAGTCAATCTCATTTGCGAGCCTCCCTGGAACGCGCAAGATGATCTTCCCAGGAGCAAAGCGAGGTCAAGAGGATTTGGTCTGCCTTCCAATGGGCGTGCTTGGGCAGAGGACACGGGCAAATGAAAGGCCCCGCTGCTCTTGGCAACGGGGCGTCGGTCGCTGTGGGCCGATTCGGTTGCCCCGAAGGCCGATTGCTACATTCGCAGGGGACAAAATTGGGACACCACCGGCGCGGGCGATTGCTTGAATGCGACCTGACGGGCGGGGTATGATTCGCGACGCTATAAAGTATGCAATTCTAAATCGCCTTCCAGGAGCCTCGTCGAATGAATTCCAAGCGCATCGCCATGCTTGTTGCTTTGGTCTGCCTCGCGCTCACCGCTTTATTTGCTTCGAGCGCCGCACTCGCGCAGTCGGGCACGATTTCACTCACGGTAGACGCAACGAGAACGCCGCAGAAGTTCATCCCGTGCACGGAACAGATTCCGGTCAAACCAGGTCCGCTGACGCTTTATTATCCGAAATGGATCCCCGGCGAACACTCTCCCAGCGGGCCAATCGCCGGTTTGACCGGGTTGAAATTCAGTGCGAACGGGCAGACGATCCCGTGGCGGCGCGACCTGACGGACGTCTTCACGTTTCACCTCGAGATTCCATCGGGCGTAGACCGCCTCGAGGCCAAATTCGATTACCTCGAACCCAGCGGCGGCGGAATGTATGGCGGGTCGCTTTCTGCCACGGACAAGCTGATCGTCCTCGAGTGGAATCAGACCATTCTGTATCCAGCCGGTACTCCCGCCGATAAGATCATGGTCGCACCCAGGCTGATTCTTCCCGATGGATGGAAATTCGGCACGCCCCAAAAGATCGAGGGCCAGTCGGGCGACGAAACCACGTTTGCCACAATCTCCCTCGAGGAACTCGTCGATTCGCCGGTGATCGCGGGCGAATACTATCGGGCGATCGACATCACTCCGCCGGGCGAGAAGATTCATCACGAGATTGATCTGGCAGCCGACGACGCAGCGGACCTGAACATGAGCCCGGAAGTCGAGAAAGGGCTGAAAAATCTGGTGGCCGAAGCGGGCGCGCTTTTCGGATCACGGCATTATCGCGACTACCATTTTCTACTGGCGCTCAGCGATCACGTCGCGCACTTCGGGCTCGAGCATCACGAGTGCAACGACAGCCGCCTGCCGGAAAGAATCCTGCTCGAACCTAATGCGGCGGTTGCCGTGGGAGGTTTGCTCGCGCACGAATACGCTCACTCCTGGAACGGGAAATTCCGCCGCCCGGCTGACCTCTCGACTCCCGACTACGAAGTCCCCATGAAGACCGACCTTCTCTGGGTATATGAGGGCCTGACCGATTACCTTGGGCCGTTGCTCGCCGCGCGCAGCGGCTTGTGGACCGCCGACCAGTATCGCGCCAACCTGGCCAACATTTCGGCTGCTCTCGGCGCCGGACGCCCCGGCCGCACGTGGCGCCCATTGCTCGACACGGCGGTGGGCGAGCCGGGTCTCGGGTTCGCGCGCGGCTGGCTGAACTGGCGTCGCGGGACCGATTACTACGATGAAGGCGATTTACTTTGGCTCGAGGCCGCAACGATCATTCATCAGCAGACCCGGGGCGCAAAGAGCATTGACGACTTCTGCCATTTGTTTCACGGAGGGCCAAACGATGGCCCGCAGTTGAAGACTTACACGTTTGACCAGGTGGTTGCGAGCCTGAATCAAATCGCGCCCTACGATTGGGCCAAATTCTTCCACGAACGGCTTGACTCCACATCGCCCAATCCTCCGATTGGCGGAATCGAGAATGGCGGCTGGAATTTTGTTTTCGACGACCAGCCGATCAAGACGCGCAGCCGCCGGGAGGTGATGACGGACGAGTACAGCGTCGGCCTGGCGCTTGGTCCGGACGGCAGCGTGTTCGACTCCATCGTGAACGGACCTGCCTTCAACGCGGGCATCACGTCGGGCATGAAGGTGGTTGGCGTGAACGGCCGCCTGTACACCCACGACTTGCTCGAGGACGCGATCAAGGCTTCGAAGGACAATTCACAGCCGATCTCCTTGCTCGTCGTGATCGACGATTACTACAAAACTTGCAACATCGACTACCACGCGGGCGAGCGATACCCCCATCTGGTCCGGAACGAAAGCAAGCCCGATTATCTGGACGAATTGGACAAGCCTCATGTTCAGGGGGCGAGCGAATAAGGGAGCGGCGTCTGGCGCGGGAGAACTGCGTACCGGACTGGCTCGCGCGATTTCGAAGCTGGGGCATTGTTCGCGGGCGCAAGCGGCGGAGTTGGTCCGCTCCGGGCAGGTCCAGCTAAACGGGCACGTTCGTTGCGACCCGGAAACGCCGGTCCGGTTCGGACGGGACCGGATCCAAATCAGCGGGCGCGAGATTCGCCCCGTCGTAAAAAGCTACTGGATGTTGAATAAGCCGCGCGGCGTGGTCACAACGGCGTCCGACGAGCGTGGTCGCGAGACCGTTTACGCATATTTGCCGCAGGGTGTGCCCTGGCTCGCGCCGGTTGGGCGTCTCGACAAGGCCAGCGAAGGTCTTCTGCTGCTGACGAACGATTCCGTATGGGCGGCGCGGATTACATCTCCCGAACAACACGTTGATAAGACATATCACGTTCAAATCGGCGCGATTGCGGATGCGGCCCTGATTGAAAGGTTGCGCAATGGCGTGCGCGGCCCGACCGGGGAAATACTTCGCGTGAAGAACGTGGACATTCTGCGTCAGGGCGAAACAAATTCCTGGCTCGAGATCGGTCTCGACGAGGGCAAGAATCGCCACATCCGGCGCATGTTCGAAGCGTTGGGGATAGACATCCTCCGCCTCGTTCGCGTTGCGATTGGCAGACTACAGCTCGGGACGCTGCCGAAGGGCAAGTGCCGCGAGCTGGCGCCGGAAGAAATCCGCGCTCTTTCCGCGGGCTTCCGCTGCTGAGCCGGTTTGCGATATCGCCCTGCTTCCTCTCAGGAGACTTAACTCGACCTTGTCTGCCGAACCGCTTCGCGAGAGACGTGCGGCTTAATTTGCGTCGAGAAACATTTGCGCCGGGCTGCCTGGGAGGAATATCGTCTTGGCGCAAATTGCGGGCGTGTCCCTGGAAGTGTTTGGGAGTAGCGATCGGGGAGGGCGCGAAATGAAAATTTTCGTCGGGACGTTGCTGTTGCTGCTGTGCGTGGTTCAAGCGGGCGCGCAGGGAATGGGGAAGGAAAAATCCAGAGCGCAGGACGGGGCGATCATTATTCATGCCGGCCTGATGCTCGATGGCCGGGGCCATTCGACGCGCAACGTGGACATCGTTATCCACGGGACGACAATCGCGCGCGTCGGACCGCATCGCGGCACCATCCCGAACGGCGCTCCTTCTTACGATTTGCAGCGGCTCACGGTTCTGCCGGGCTGGATCGACGTTCACGACCATGTGGTCTGGCACTTCGGGCCGAGCGGGCGCTTCGGCGACAAGAGCGAAACGCCGGAGCAAGCCACGCTAACTGAGGCCGCAAACGCCTGGGTCACGCTGACGGCAGGATTCACGACAATCCAGAGCGTCGGGTCTCCGGAAGATAAGGCCCTGCGCGACGAGATCGCGACGGGCAGGCTGCCGGGTCCGAGGATTCTGACCTCGCTCGAGCCGATCGTTGATCCGAAGCTCACGCCAGAGGAGCTTCGCGAAATCGTACGCCAACGCAAGGCTCAGGGCGCGGACCTGATCAAGATTTTCGCCTCGAAGAGCATCCGAGAAGGCGGCGTCCGCACGTTTGACGACGAGCAACTGCGGGCCGCTTGCGGAGAGGCGAAAGCGCAGGGACTGCGCACGCTCGTCCACGCCTATCGCGAAGCGGTGCGCGCCGCGTCGGCAGCTGGTTGCACGGAAGTCGAGCACGGCGACTATTCGACGAAGGACGATCTGCGTTTTCTCGCGGAACACGGAACGTACTTCGATCCGCAGGCGGGACTTGTGATCCACAACTATCTCGATCACAAGGCACAATACTTGAACGTGGGCAACTACACCGAGGATGGCTTCGCAAAAATGGTGCAAGTCCTGCCGGTGATGAAGCAGTTGTTTGCGGATGCCGTCGCGACACCGCGCCTGAAGATCGTTTTCGGAACCGATGCCGTCGCGGGAGCACACGGACACAACGCCGAGGAATTTATCTATCGCGAGGACGCGGGGCAAAAGCCGATGGACGCCATGGTTTCAGCGAATTCCCTGGCCGCGGAATCGCTGGGCATGCAGAACGAAATCGGCTCGATTGCGCCAGGCATGCAGGCGGACATTATCGCACTCGACGGCGACCCGCTTACCGACAGAACAGCCGTACGGCGCGTTGCGTTCGTGATGAAGGGAGGCAAGGTCTATAAGAACGAAGCGGATTGAAGTTCAATATCAGCGGGGCTTGTAGGGGCTTTCGCTGCCGAAATTCCAGAGAGGGATCGTAGCCGCAAGGGCCGCGCCCCCTCCGACGAGGAAGAAGAGCAACTTCTTACGGCGGTTCTTACGTGCCGCCTTAGGCTGCGCGTTCTGATCGGCTGATAGTGCGGAATCGTTCTGCTCGATTACGATGCGATAAGACTTGCCCTGTGCAATCGTATGCAACTCGCCATCGTTGTCCAGAACGAGCGCGCCGCGCGATGCGGTGACCACCAGTTGATCTGGAGAGATGATTACAACCTCACCGTTGGTCGCGTGGATCCCCGAGCCGCGCAGAGTACCGGCCGGTGTTTCCAACTCGAACTGCATCGGATCGGACAGGGAGAAAGTTGCGGAGCCCCGCGCGAGCGTCACAGTGGCCAGCCCCGCGTGATTTTCGAGACTGGCGGAACTCGAGGAGCTTAGATAAACCTGGCCCGTCCCTAACCGGAGTCGCAGCGCGCCCTGGCTGTCGGTAGACACCACGTCGCCGGCGTAAATCGTTGCGCCGGCGCCGGCAGAGACTCCGTTGACCTGCGCCTGCGTGCTTTCGGCAACCGCACCGAGCGGCTTCTGATAAGTATCGGAAGCGAGCGCGGGCAGCACGAACAGCGCGCTGCTCAGGAGCGCCGCGAGGCAGCGTTGGGCGAATGGGCGTCGGGTTCGGCTGGGCATGTGCAGACTTTGACGGCACGGCCCGTTGGCGTCAATGGACTGCGAGGACAGGATTTTCAGTCCAGCAACAAACTGTGTACCTGTTCGCGCAGCCAGTACTCGAGGCCAAGTCGTGCCCGGGCGCCGTCGACGTTCGACCCGGATGGTGGAACCTGCGCCGATTCCCGTGCGTATTTGTAGGCGAAGGGCTCGCCAGGTCATAGGAGGAGCGCAGCCATGATCAAATTCCTGCTGTGGTGCATCCTGCTGGTCCTTTGCTGGCCGCTGGCGCTGCTGGCGCTCGTGCTGTATCCAATCGTGTGGTTGCTGCTCCTGCCGTTCCGCTTGATCGGCATCACGATCGAGGGTGTGTTCGAGCTCCTGAAGGCGATCCTTCTCCTTCCGGCTCGAATCCTGCGAGGTCCGCGGGCCGCCTGAGCCTCGATCTTGCCCTGCGAAGTTGGTGAGTGCAGGCCGAACCGGCAGTCGTTCTATCGGAGCGGGCTTCAGCCGGGTTCCGCCTAGCGGATGCGCATGCCCGCTTTGCTGTCCCAATGAAGGGGTTTGTCCCGTCGCGCCATGGGCGATTCGGGCACCTGCCCGACTGAGACTCCATAGTGCCAATCCGGCGGGCAAATCGCGATGTAGCGGGCATAACCGCCAGTCCCGCCTTGCAACTTCGGAAATCCGATTGTGACCAGGGCGCCTGCCTCGGGAACCTGGTCGAGGTGCGCGACACCTTCGGCTTGCGTATAGCCGTTCCGCAGGAGCCAGGCTTCTCCTTCGAGGGTGGGCGTAGTGTCCGTGTCGAGCGCTTCGTGCCCGTGAAAAAGGATGCGCCGTTCGAGGTGAAGAAATTTCAGGGCAGCCAACGTCACGCCCGGAAATTCTTTACGTGTGGCGAGCTCGGGGTTCGGCCATTCTTTGGACCAGTCGGAGCGAATGAAGACGCAGGAGCCTGGCGGAATCATCCCATAGCGGCGCTCCCATTCCTGAATATCGGCTATCTGCATCTGATAACCGGGATTCTTGGCGGCCTTGTCCTGGATCGGAATCACGACGAGCGGGCGAACAGCGAATGTTGGGGGTAACTCATCAATGGAAGGGAAGTAGGGATTCCAATGCGCGGGCGGATCGAGCTGGGTGCCAAGCTGGTCGGTCGAGAGATCGTAGTGCGTAGCCTCGAATCCGTCCTTCTCGTACGTGTAGGGCCGATTTGTCGCGGGATCGACTGTCGGAAGGAATCTGGACGGACCGAAGCCGTGCCAGACAGGAATGGAGGGAGTGATCTTGTGAGTCAGGTCCACGTATTTCGCGCGCTTCAGAAATTGTTCGTAAACAGACCAGAGAGAGCTTGCGCCAGTTGGTTTCGGCGAAGCGGAGAGGTCTGTGTTGAGGGGAGGGTCGAATCCAAGCGCGGCGGCTAGAGAAACCAGGCCTGTGCGCGCCAGCCATCGCCGTCTATCGAGTCGCTTGAATTCCACTTTTCGCTCCTGGACACGATTAAAGGCGCGCCATTTTGACACGAACTCGAACGCGTACGGTAGGCGTGGACTAAGCCTACCGACGGCGAAGCCCGGTTTAAGATCGCGGACAACTATGCGGGTGTACCGGCGAGAATGGCATCGAAAAAGGCTCCGAGGAGGCGGCGCACGTCAGCTTCACTCATCGTTTCAGGATCAACCACATGCTCCAGGAGCAGCCCGTTCGAGAGCGCGGCCAGACCGGCGGTGGCCGCTTTTGCGGAGACGGGAAGGCCGCGACGCTCGAATGACGCACTGTTGCCCAGCGCTCGATGCCGCGTTATCTCGCGAATTATGTCGACGCCATGCGCCCGAAGCCGCCGTTTGCGGGCGCGCAGTCGCGCGTGGGCGGAAGGATGCCGAATCGCGTATAACGTGAATTCGAGGGACAAGAGAACCAACTGACGATCGCTCGCGCGCTGGGCGTAGTAGCGGCGCAGAGTGCGAAGTTTAGCGACAGGGTTTCGCGCCTCTTCTTGCAACAAGGCATCCAATTCGGCGACGCGTTCGCCGATCCATGCTTCGAGCAGCTCAAAAAACAGGTCCTCTTTGCCGGTAAAGTTGGCGTAGAAGGCGCCGCGCGTATAGCCGGCGGCGGCGGCGATGTCTTCAAGGCGCGCCGCCTCAAAACCGTCGCGCGCAAAAATACGGGCGGCGGCGGCGATCAGCTTCCGCCGGGTCACTGCGGTCCGGGCGGCCTGCGTCCGGCACCCGCTTCTAGCCAGGTCCTGGAACAGCCGGGGCAAGCCCGAACTCGGCGATGTTTTCTTTACCTGATACATACACGCATGTATATTTGTAGTTCATTCCCGAGCGGAACACAAGAGGAACGCTGTGGCGTCGGAGGCACTTGCAAACACGGCGGCGATCGACGTCAACGTCTGGCGTCCCCGCGCGAATCCCTGGCTGATTGCTCTGACCGTGACTCTCGCCACGTTCATGGAGGTGCTCGACACTTCCATCGCGAATATCGCCCTTCCCCACATCGCCGGCAGTTTCGGCGCGAGCGAAAACGAAGCGACCTGGGTGCTGACGAGTTACCTGGTCTCGAACGGCATCATCCTGCCGCTTAGCGCCTGGCTCGCTACGCGCTATGGCCGCAAGCGTTTCTACATGTTGTGTGTCGCGCTGTTTGCCGGCAGCAGCTTTTTCTGCGGCCTGGCGCCAACGCTGGGAATGCTCATCGTTTTCCGCGTATTGCAGGGCGTGGGCGGCGGAGGGTTGCAGCCGAGCGAACAAGCTATCCTCGCCGACACATTTCCGCCGGCAAAACGCGGCATGGCCTTCGCGGTGTACGGCATGGCCGTGGTCGTGGCGCCCGCGATTGGCCCGACTTTCGGCGGATGGATCACTGACAATTACAGTTGGCGCTGGATCTTCTACATCAACGTTCCGATCAGCATCATTTCGCTTCTCCTGACGCAGAGGCTCGTAGAGGACCCGCCGTTTCTGAAGGTGGAGCAAGAAAAACGGCGCGGCGTCAAGATCGATTATATGGGTCTGACGCTCCTCTCGCTCGGCGTCGGATCGCTTCAGATGGTGCTCGACAAAGGCCAAGAAAAGGATTGGTTCGCTTCACACTGGATCACGGCGCTCGCGGTTATCGCTGTGGCGATCCTGGTCGCGTGGGTCGTCTGGGAGTGGCGGCATCCGCATCCCATCGTCGAATTGCAGTTGTTGAAAAAGAGGAATTTCGCGGCAGCCGTCTTTTTCATGTTTGTGCTGGGGATGGTGTTGTACGGCACGACCGTGCTGATCCCGCAATACTTGCAGCTTCTGATGGGATATTCGGCCGTGCTGGCGGGTGAAGCTTTGGCCGGCGGCGGTTTCATCATGATGCTGACCATGCCCATTTCGGGGGCGCTGGTGTCACGCATGGACGCGCGGCGCGTCATGTGCGGCGGCTTCGCGATCACCGCGATCTCGTTGTTTTACATGTCCACGCATCTGGTGCTCGGCATGGACTTTACGACAGCCGCCATGCTGCGCATTTACCAGACGCTCGGCCTGGCCTTCATCTTCATTCCGTCGAATACGCTGTCTTATGTGGATATTCCAGTTGAGAAGAACAACCAGGTTTCAAGCATGATCAACTTCGTTCGCAACATCGGAGGAAGCATAGGAATCGCCCTGATCAGCACGCTGATTACGCGCACCACGCAGATCCGGCAGAACTATTTGTCGTCGCACATGCAGAATGGAAATCCACAATTTCGGGGAATGGTGAACGGCCTCGCCTCGACGCTCCAGAGCCGCGGGCTCGGGCCGGCTGACGCCATGAGGCAAGCTTACGGGCGTGTGGCGCTGCTCTTACAGCGACAGGCGGCGGCCCTGGCGTATAAAGATGTCGTCTCGATTCTTGCGCTGGTGGTCGGATGTCTGATTCCGATGGCTTTCCTGATGCGGCGGCCGAAAGTCCGAGTAGACAGTCCCCCGATGCACTGAGGTTGCTCCGGCAACTCCGGAAGGCGAACAAAGCTCCAAACTGAATGACGCCCCTGAGATTAAGATGCTAATTATGGCGTCGAAAGGTACAAGCAGGAAACCGCCACCGGGGCAGGAGTTCCCGAGCCTTGAGGACAAGGCCTTAGTACGTAACGGATTAGCCGCTTTACGAGGTAGGGGTTTTGCCGTATGGACAACAATCCTCCGGTTACTTAGGCTCTCAGAGCGGATGCGAATCCTTCTTGTTGACGACCATGAGATCGTGAGGAGAGGCCTCCGGAACCTTCTCGAGACGCAGGAGCATTGGCTCGTTTGCGGAGAAGCCGAGGACGGGGAAGGCGCTGTGGAAAAAACCAAAGCGCTGCGTCCAGACGTCGTGATTCTGGATGTTTCGATGCCCCGCCTGAATGGTTTTGGCGCGGCAAAATTGATACGAGAGCTGTTCCCGGAGACTCCGATCCTTCTTTACTCGATGCATTATTCCCGGGTATTCGTGGACGAAGCGCGACGCATCGGAGTAACGGGCTACGTTTCCAAATCCGAGGACGCGCCCACGTTCCTGATGGCCGTTGACGCGGTGCAGCACCATCGTCCATTTTTCTCTGCTTAAACCTTCGTTTCCCTCCTCCTGCTGTACTCCCGCATCGATCCTCTCCTACCTTTAGTCATTTTGACGAGGCCTTTCGCCGACTGGGAAGGCGTTCCGTTCTCCGGCATCCTGGGCGAGGCGTGTAGGCGAGGCCGGCGGCCGGCGCGCCTATGCTATTCTCGCGTTTTGTTCGAGATTGAAGGGAGGCACCGGTGACCGAGCGTCTCTATTATCACGATTCCTTCTTGCGCGAATTCGAGGCGCGCGTGCTGTCGTGCGAGCCCGAGGAGCGTCCAGGCGGCAAACGTTGGCGCGTAGTGCTGGACCGCACAGCGTTTTATCCAACTTCCGGCGGTCAGCCATCGGACACAGGGAAACTGGGAAGCGCGGACGTGGTGGAAGTTGCCGACGCGGAGGATGGGCACAACGTCGTGCATTACACTTCCGCGGAACTGCCGCCGGGGCCTGTGCGGGGAACAATCCATTGGGCACAGCGCATGGATCACATGCAGCAGCATACGGGGCAGCACATTCTTTCGGCGGCTTTCATCGAGTTGTTCCAGTTTCCGACGGTCTCCTTCCACCTGGGCCGGGAAGTCTCGACCATCGATCTCGACGCGCCGTCAATCGTCCCACGCCACCTGGAAGAGGCCGAGCGGCGGGCGAACGAGATCATCTTCGACGACCGAGTTGTTACCATTCGCTTCGGGACCGCCCAGGAATTGGAGGAGGCGGGGATTCGCAAAAAAGTCGATCGCGAGGGCGTTCTGCGCGCGATCGAGATACAGGGTTTTGACCGCCAGCCGTGCGGCGGAACACACCTGGCGCGAACGGGACAGGCGGGAATCATACTGCTTCGGAAACTGGAACGCCGGCGGGACACGTGGCGGCTTGAATTCGTCTGCGGTTACCGCGCCCTTGCGGGTGCGCGGTCTGACTTTGATACGCTCAGCCAGGCGGCGTCCCTGCTGAGTTGCGGCTTCGGGGATGTTCCTTTGGTACTTGGCAAGACTCTTGAGGAACGGCGGGAGCAGCACGGCACTGTGAAGCGGTTGGAAGAGCGGCTGGCTGAGTTTCAAGCGCGTGCGTTGTCGGCGGACAGTGCTCCGACCGGACCCGGCGGCGCGCGGATTGCCGGAGCCGTGCTCGAGGATGCCACGCCCGGCTATCTCGCTCTGCTCGCCGCGAAAATAATGACGGAGTCCGACGTGATTGCCTTGCTTGCCACACGAGCTTCAGGCCATGTTGTTTTCGCGCAGAAGAAGGGCGCTGCCACGGACATGGCTGTGCTACTGCGCGAGGTCTTCGGCGCCTTTGGCGGAAAAGGCGGAGGCGCGAAAGACTTCGCACAAGGTAAGGTGCCGGATCCGGGACAGGTCGAGGCCGTGATTTCAGCGGCGAAAGCACGTTTG
>DATEKA010000114.1:0-47100 GCA_035277685.1 Candidatus Acidiferrales bacterium | reverse complement strand
CGCGCGATCTTCCGCGGACGCAAGATAGATTTGAGCGGTGTGGAACAGGCTCACGGCAAATCGTTCTTCTGGGCCGGCCGCTACAGCCTGAACATGAACGAGCGCACGACGCTGGCGACCGAGCTCAACGTTTTCGCGAATTTCAAGCCCAAGCTGCCCGATTCTTACTGCGATTCCTCTTTCATTTTTCTGGGCAACATCGATCCGACGCTGCAAAGGTCGGTGCTGACCCAAGTGCGCTGCAAACCCAGGGTGATCGGGCTCGACACGATGAACTACTGGATCGAGCGCACGCCCGCCGAGCTGCGCGAGACGTTGAAGCGGACGCAGATCCTGATGATCAACGACGACGAGACGCGGCAGCTCACCGGCGAGCACAACCTGCTTCGCGCGGCCAAGCAAGTCTTCAAACTGGGCCCGCGGACGCTGGTGATCAAGCGGGGCGAGCATGGGGCGCTCATGGTGCACGACCGGTTCATTTTCTCCGTGCCGGCATTTCCGCTCGAGGAAGTGCACGACCCGACCGGCGCGGGCGACAGTTTTGCCGGCGGATTTATGGGCTATCTTGCGGGCGCCGGACGCGTTACCGACGAAACGCTGCGCAGCGCAATGGTCTACGGCTCGGTTCTCGGGAGCTTTGCCGTCGAGCGATTCGGCGTCGAGCGGCTGACGCGTTTGAAAATGGCAGAAATCAAGAAACGAGCACACCTGTTCTCGAAGTTGACGGCATTCAAACTGTAGTCCGGGCCGCGCTCCTCTGCCGAAACCCGTAGGGCCGCGGCATCCTGTTACCACCTGCAATTCCCGGCCGCAGAAACGCCGCCGCTGCGGTCCGGGCCGTAGAAATGCCCGCGGCACAAAGATTCGTTCCGTGGCTACCGGCGCGCGCGATCGGCAGCAAGAATCAGAACCAGGTGCTGGCGCGGTAGCGGCGATACTGCTCGCCGAAGGCGGCTTCAAGGACCTTTTCTTCGCGTTTCACGCGCGGAATTTGGTAGGAGTAAAGCACCGCGAAGAGTGCGAGCGCGGGCCAGTTGCCGAGCGCGATAAACAGGCCCAGGTAACCGATCCCGCCGAAGAGATAGATCGGGTTTCGAAACTTGGAGTAGAGGCCGGTCGTTACCAGGCGGCGGGCTTGGGGCGTCACCGAAAAAGAAGATCCAAGCTGGACGCGGGCAAGCGCCCACAGAGAAATACCGAAGGCGGCAACGGCCATCCCGATCCAGAAGTGCGCGCGAAAATCGTGTTGCCAAACGACGAAAATGATGAACGCCGCGAAGACGAACGCATCTATGTAACGGAAAAACGCGTTCCGTACAGGCGAACTGCCGGCGCGATGCGCAATTCGTTCGTTCATGGCGTATGCCCAAGTGGCCGGACCGGCCGCGCGGGCCGTTCCCGGTAATTTATCCGGCGAGCGCCCTAGGAGTCAAAGGGGAGTCAACGCTATCTGGGAGGAATGACTGGCGGTTGGAAGTACGCGCGCGGGCCAACCTTTTATTTCTCCTCGGAATCCGAGTTGACGGGTTGTCCGCCGGAATGCTATGAATTTCGATTCCCTGTACCGAGGGATTGCGAATCGCCACTGTTGATTGCATGCAGGCATTCAAAAAGGGGTTGTCCGACGCCGTCGAAGTGTCCGGCTGTCTGCCTGTGATTCGGCGGACAGGCGGCGGCCAAGCGCGATTTTTCGGGCGATTGGCGCCATTCCACTTGATTTATCCGGATTTCAAGAGCCATGCGTTCCCGATGAACACACCGGACCTCGTTTGCGGGGATGGAGGCTCGGCGCAGGTGGATTGTGCGAGCGGCCAAGACGGCTTTTCAGCGGGAGGGTGGGACTGATGCGTTTGGGGTGGGCTGCGCGACTGGCACTGGCGAGCGCTTTGTTCCTACTATCCGGATGCGGCAGCAGCACGCCTCAACCCAATCCGACGCCGCGGATCACCGGACTCTTCCCCTCAGAAATCACGGCCGGAAGCCAGGCGTTTACGCTGTTTGTCAGCGGCACGCAATTCCTGAGCAATTCCACCGCGCAGTGGAACGGTTCGGACCGGCCCACAGTGTTCAACCAGGCCAGCACCCAGCTTGCGGTGTCTATTACTGCTGCCGACGTCCAAAACGCTGGCATCGGCGAAGTCACGGTGACGAGCCCGGCGCCGGGCGGAGGGACTTCTCTGGCTGTCTCGTTCGTGATCAATCCGGCGCACAGCGGCGGCCCGGCAATCACGTCGCTTTCGCCGTCGAATGCCGCCCTGAATGGCCAGGCGTTTACACTTACCGTGACCGGGACGAATTTTTCGCCGAGCGACTACGTGACGTGGAACGGGGGATTGAGAGAAACATGCCCGCCTCCGGACTCGACGTGCAGTTCCACTCAACTAACGGCTAACATTCTGGCAAGCGATTTGACGCAGCCGCTGATCGCAAGCGTTGCCGTACACACGTCGCAACTGGGGATTGCCTCGCCGTCGGTAAGCTTCCAGGTAGGGAATCCGCCGAGCAGCAACGCGAGATTTCCGCAGATAATTTCGAGCAGCGCGATCGGAGGTCCGGCGGACGGCCGAAGTTCGTCTCCGGCGATGAGCGCAGATGGGCGCTACGTCGCGTTTTACTCCCAAGCGAAAGACCTCATCGCGGGCAAGATTCCAGCGAGCGCGGTTTCAGGTAAAAGTGGCGGAAGCATTTTTGTCCGAGACACATGCCTCGGTGCAAGCGGATGCGTGCCGCACACGGTCGCGGTGGATGCCGGCGCCAACGGGGCCGCACCAAACGCGCCGGCCGCGGACGAGGTGGCGATGAGCGCAGATGGGCGCTATGTCGCGTTCACTTCCAGCGCAACGAACCTTACCGCTGACGCCATTTCCGGCGGCGCGCAGCCGCGGGTGTATGTGCGTGATCTTTGCGTCGGCAACTCGACGCCGGCCGGATGCACGGCGCGGACGGAATTGGTTTCGGTGGATCCGGATCGGGGATCGATCGGAACGAATCCGAGCATCAGCGGAGACGGGCGTTTTGTCGCGTTTACGGCGCCCGTGATTTCGGATCGGGGACCGAGCGTCGTCATAGTTCGAGATACGTGTCAGGTCGCAACTGCTTCAGCATGCACGGCGCGGAGTTTTATCGAATCGGTAAACGAATCGGGATTGATGTACGTCGGGTCGAACGCGCAGCCTGCCATTTCGGGATCCGGACGCTATGTTGCGTTCGCGAGTAACACGGATGGCCCGGGACACGGGGAAATCTTCTTGCGGGATACATGCTTGGGGATGGGCGGCGGGGAGCGGTGCGTACCGTCTACGGCTCGCATATCCGTTGGTGAAGATGGCCGGATGGGCGACGCGGACAGCACGTCGCCATCGCTGAGCGCCGACGGGAGGTTCGTTGTATTCCAGTCTGCGGCGTCGAGTCTCTCAGATGCTTCGAGTAACGGAGAACAAATCTATTTGCGGGATACCTGCGCGGGACCGACAGCGGGCCCGGGATGCACACCCTCGACGACGCACATTTCAGGCGACGGCGTGACGGCGGGCGAGGTTGGGGGAAATTATTCGCCCGCGGTCAGCGCGTCCGGGCGGTACATCAGCTACGTGACGCAGACTGCGAAGCAAAAGGCGGACTCAGCGTCTGAGAATGCGGGTTACATCGTCGTTTACGACACTTGCTTCGGAGCGCCGGGCGCCTGTTTCCCACACGGGACCGAACTGGCGTTCGCGAACTCGAATGACGGCAGTGCGCCGCTGGTGGGAGATGTTCGCGTGCGTGTCCCCGTCACGGACGACGGGCGTTTTGCGGCGTTCTTTACGTATCAAACTCTTTCCCCGCTGCGCACCAGCGGTTTTGGGGACGTATTGCTGACCACCACGCCTTTTCGCACAGAAAAGTAATACTCGGGGCGTTTAACTCTTAACGCTCAAGGGCGAACTGCGAACTTGTGTTCGCGTTTCAGAGTTTTTATCCTCAGTATTCTCGATGGCTCAGCCCCTTAAACCCCCTGCGCTGCATCCAAGCGATCCTGTACGAATCGTTTCGCTTGCAAGTCCGGTGGAAAAAGCGGCCCTCGAAAAAGGTTGCGCCGAACTCGAACGGCTCGGCCTGGTTCCCAGGATCGATCGCGAAGCTGTTCTCGCGCGTCACAGCTTTTTTGCCGGGCCGGCTGATGGACGGGCTCGCGCCGTGAAAGAAGCGTTGGCCGAACCGGACACGGGAGGGATCTTTTGCACTCGCGGAGGGTATGGGTCAAATTACCTGCTTTCGTATCTGCGCGGATTCGAGCCGGCGGCGAAGATTGTGCTCGGCTACAGCGACATCACATCGGTCCAGGTGTTCTTATGGCAAACGCTCGGCTGGGTGACATTTTACGGCCCGATGGTCGCGTCGGGTTTCGACGAGAGCAATGGATATGATCGAGATTCGTTCAGCCTGGCACTGGGCCAGAACGCGGGAGGGTGGTCAATCGATTTGCAGGGAGAAGCTCTCACAAGCGGAAGCAGCGAGGGAATTCTGCTCGGGGGATGCTTGACGCTGGTTGAAGCGACGCTGGGCACGCCGTGGGAGTTGGACACAACGGGTGCGATTCTTGTGCTGGAGGATCGCGGGATGAGGCCCTATCAGGTGGATCGCGCGCTCATGCACCTGAGGCAGGCAGGAAAGTTCCGGAAGATTCGGGGGCTCGTTTTGGGAGAATTTCCGGAGTGCGCAGCGCCGGACGGCGGGGAAAACGTACGCGATGTGGCAATGCGGGTTTTTACCGGCGCGCGAGAAACAGCGAGCTTGCCTCTCGTGTTCGGCGTGCCAGCCGGTCATACGCGCCGGGCGATGTTGACTCTGCCGCTTGGAGTTCAGGCCAGACTGACCGCGGCGGATGCGAGTGGCGGAAAAAGCGGAACGCGGCTCGACATTCTGGAGCCTGCGGTGACTTGAGTTTTTCCGGATTCGTTCTGTAAGGTTTGGGCGAGGAGTTGATGGAGCATATTCATATGTTGGGAATCGCGGGCGCTGCGATGGCGCCTGTCGCCGGCATGCTGAAGGAGCGCGGCTTTCGCGTGACCGGATCCGACAAGGGCGTATACCCTCCGGCATCGACGCTGCTGAACGCGCTTAGCGTTCCATGGAATGAAGGTTTTTCCGAAGCGCACCTGCGTCCTGCGCCGGATCTGGCCGTGATCGGCAACGCGATCTCGCGCGGCAATCCCGAACTCGAGGCGATCCTCGATGAAAAGATTCCGTACTGTTCGATGCCGCAGATATTGGAGAAGCATTTCATTCCGGGGCATACATCGATCGTTGTCGCCGGGACGCACGGGAAAACGACGACGACTGCGATGCTGGCATGGGCTTTCCATCTGGCGGGCAGGCGTCCAGATTTTCTGATCGGCGGCGTGGCCCGGAATTTCGGGGACCGCAGCTACGGACTCGGCGGAGGCGAAGAGTTCATCGTCGAGGGCGACGAGTACGACACGGCGTTCTTCGACAAGGCTCCGAAGTTTTTGCACTACCATCCGGATGAACTGATTCTCACGTCGCTGGAATTCGATCACGCGGATATCTATCCGGATGTGGAGTCGATCGCGCTGCAATTTCGGCGGCTGGTAAATCTGGTGCCGCGACGCGGGCGGATTCTGATCTGGGGAGAATCGCGTGAACTGAGGGATGTGGCGGCGAAGGCATTTTCGCGCGTCGAGACATTCGGGTTCACACCAGACTGCGATTGGCAGGCAGGCGATGTGCAATGGCACGATGCGGCAACGGAATTTCGCGTGGCGCGCGCAGGCAGGGAAATGGCGCGGGTCCGTATGGGCCTGGCGGGGAAACACAATGTTCTGGATGCACTGGCGGCGGTTGCGCTGGCGAACGGACGCGGAATCAAGCGCGAAGCCATTGAGCAGGCGCTGGCGAGTTTCCAGGGAGTTCGCCGGCGGATGGAAATCAAGGGAGAAGCGAACGGAGTTCTGGTTGTCGAGGACTTTGCGCATCATCCCACGGCGATTCGGCTGACGCTCGAAGCGGCGCGGACGCGCTGGCCGGAGCGCAGGATATGGGCCGCGATTGAGCCGCGGTCGAATACGATGCGGCGCAGAGTGTTTCAGGAGGTTATGCCCGATGCGCTCGCGATCGCAGACGGCGTGATGATCGGGCCGGTCAACCGTCCGGAATTGCTGCCTGACCAGGATCGCTTCTCGCCGGAAGCTTTGGCGCAAGCCCTGCGCAAAAGGGGACGTATCGCCGAACCTCTTCAATCGGCGACTCAGATTGCGGATTATCTCGCTGAGCACGTCCGCGCCGGCGACCTGGTGCTGGTCATGTCGAATGGAAGCTTCGACGGACTTTGCTCGAAGGTGCTGGAGAGGCTCAATTCGATTCGAGTTCGCGCGTGATACGCGCGACGCGGATGTGCCGGTTCCACTGGATCCTTCTTCTGCTACTGGCGCCGACAGCGGCGCGTCCGGCTTCCGCGGCCATCAAGTATCAGGTTTCATTCGAACATCCTGACAAACACAATTTTCACGTGACGGCGAGCGTTCCGGCAGGGGGCCAAGACGTCGTGGCAGCAATGCCTGCCTGGAACGCGCTTTATCAGATTCGTGATTTTGCTTATCGCGTGCGCGGGTTGGAGGTGGCCGCGCCGGACGGGAGCAAGCCCGATGCGCAGGTTCCCGAGGAGCTGGATAAACAGACCTGGCTCGTTTGCCGCTGCGCATCGTCGAAGCATTCTGGCGAGGTAACGTTCGAGTATTCGGTTGAATGGAACAATCCAGGTCCGTTCGATTCCCAGCTCGACGAACATCACGCATTTCTGAACCTCGCGGAAGTGCTCATGTATTTCCCCGGCCGGCGGAACGAGCCCGTTGAAGTGCAATTCAGAAATGTTCCGGCCGGCTGGAAGTTGATAGCGGAGCTGCGCGAGGGGGCGGCGCCTGATTCGTTCGTTGCGCCGAATTACGACGCGCTGGTGGATGCGCCCGTGGAGGCGGGGAAATTCGACGAATTCGATTTCGACAATGACGGCGGGCATTTCCGCGTCGCGGTGGATTCTCGCGGCTACAACAAGGCTCGCCTGGAATCGTTCCTGCGTCCCATCACGGGTTACGAATTGCGGTTGATGGGCGGCGCGCCGTTCAAGGAATATACGTTCCTGCTCCACATCGGGCCGGCGTCTGAAGCGGGCGAAGGGGGCATGGAACACGCCGACTCGACGGCGATCTCGGCGGACTCGGTAGAGGAGCTGATGGATCTGTGCGCGCACGAATTCTTTCACGCGTGGAACGTGAAGCGAATTCGCCCGCAGGCGCTGGAGCCGGTGAATTACCGGAAGGAGCAGTACACGCGCGTTCTGTGGTTTGCAGAAGGAGTAACCAGCACATACGCGGCGTACACGTTGGAACGGACCGGGCTATGGTCGAAAGAGGAGTTCTACGCCGATCTCGCGTCGCAAATCACGGACCTGCAGTCGCGCTCCGCGCGGCGGTGGCAAAGCGCCGAGGATTCGAGTCTCGACGCCTGGCTCGAGAAATACCCGGAATACAACGCACCGAATCGCAGCATCTCCTATTACGATAAGGGGCAGATTCTCGGCGTGATGCTCGACCTGGCGATTCGCGATGCTACCGGCAACCGCAAATCGCTGGACGATGTGATGCGGCTCATGAACGACGAAGATGCGAAAGCCGGCAAGTTCTACGATGGCGACAAGGCGATTCGCGCGGCCGTCGAGAAAGTGGCCGGCGCGGATTTTGGCGATTTTTTCGACCGGTATGTCGCAGGGGTGGAGGAGATTCCCTATGACAGGTTCCTGTCGGCCGCGGGACTGGAACTGAAACCGAAGGCGGGCGCGTACTCGATCGTCGAAACCTCGCACCCGACTGACAGGCAGCGGCGCATTCTGGATGGACTGCTGCGCGGGATCACGAATCCATGAACAGCCGGCTGCACAGCCGTTTGTTGTCGCGGACTGCGCATATCAGAGGCGCCGAGCCGCGCCGAGGCACGATCGAAACACGCACAGCTTCATGATCCGTTCCATTTTCATTTTCACGTACATAGCGCTGGCCATGGTGTTGCTGCTTCCCTGGCTGATTCTATGGACGCTGATCACGAATGAGCCGGACGCGATGTACAACGCGGCAATGCGGGCGATACGGCTGCTGCTGCGACTGGCCGGGATTCGCATACATGTCGAAGGTCTGGAGAATATTCCGCCACGTGTCTGTATTTTTGCGGCGAATCATATTTCAGCCATAGATCCCATGGCGTTCATTCCCGCTATTCCCCGCCGCGTCGCCATTCTGGTGAAACAGGAGTTGTTTCGGATTCCGCTGCTTGGCACGGCGATGAAAGGCGCAGGTTTCGTTCCTGTGGACCGGTCGGATCGTGAAGCGGCGGCCGCGAGTCTCGATACGTGCGTGGCGCGACTGAAGGGCGGACTCTCGTTCGCGGTTTATCCGGAAGGGACGCGCAGCCCGGACGGGCGGCTGCGGCCGTTGAAAAAGGGAGCGTTCGTCATGGCCGTCGAGGCGGCCGCGCCCATCGTGCCGGTGTCAATCGCCGGAGCGCAGAGGGTCATGCGGAAGGGAAGCTGGAAGATTTCAGGGGGAGATGTTACGGTCCGGTTCGGTCAGGCTGTGGACGGAAGCGCCTACACGATCGAGAACCGCGATGAACTGCGGCAGCGAATCGAGTCGCTAATTGCAGCAGGGCTTCCAGAGGATCAGCGGCCCATACGAGTCGAGAAAGAGAATTGAAGAGTCGCGGAGCAGCGCTTCGCAGCTCAGGCGTCAACAGCACCCCTGCCTAGGTTCATTGCAATGAGACCTGTGGTGTCGCGGGATTGGGTGTGAACTTTTTCAGTTCGTTCAACTCGGCTAGAACCTTCTTCCACTTCTTCCTGTTTTTCTTCGTCGTGAACGGGGCATCCGGATCTTTGTAGAAATCCAGGACGGCGGAACGAAGGCCGGGCGTGACGGCGGCGAAATGACTCTTGGCCAGATGATCGAGCAAGTCAGCATAGGTCTGGTCCGCGAGAGGATATTGTCCCGGTCCTGTCACCGCGCCCGTGTCGAGATTGTCGTTGATAATATCCGGACGCTGGATGCTGCCCTGGTCGTGCAGTTCCTGCTCATACCGGCGAAGAGACGCATTGAAACTCGCCATGAAGAGTTGTTCGGTTTGGGGCGTAGGCGTGCGAAAGGACAGGGCACGGAAGGGGCCGATTTTTGGAATCAGCCGAATGAGAAAAGCGAGAAACCTGGTAAGAAATCCCGGCCGCTTGTAATCGTGGCCCCAGTGCTGATTGTAGCTTGCACGCGAAAGGTGATAGAGGAAGCGCTTGCGCGTCATCCCTGGAATTTCCCGTTGGATCTCGTCTTTCTTGAGCTGCCAGGCGACCCTGGTCATCGTCGGGATTACTTCGCTGACGCCGCTCCGATAGGTGCCAATCGCCAAATCGAGGCTGGAGAAAACGGAATCCAGTTTCAGGCCGTATGTTTCCTGGAAGGCTTTTTCGAGAAGAGGCCTTGCGACCTGAAAACCGATACGGTCCTGATAATCGTCAGAGGCATAACGGCCGTGCGCGACCTGAAGCACGTCAAAACCGAATTCCGTCTTCAGATGAGCCGCGGGATTCTCGTCGTAAACGACGACGTTTCCGTATTTCGTTTCGAGCTTCGGATACAAGACTGGGACCGAGAGATTCACGGCAAGCCTGTGGCCGTCGTTGTCCGCCGCATAGTGCGCAAGAGCGCCGAGCGCGAAGGCATAGTCGTTCACATTTTGCGAGTCGCGCAGCAGAGCATTCACGAAATCCGCCGTGCGCACGTAATGAACGAGATTCGTGAATAGCTTGCTGCCGAACGGATAATAGCCCATGTCCTGAATCACGGAGCCGCCGTAGGCGTAGGCATGGGCCGCGCGCAGTTCCGGCCCGGTGGCACTCGGAAAGCGCTGCCGAAGAACGGGCCTGAGGGCCACATCCCAGGCAGCGTCGATGAGGGCCTCATGCGTCAGCTCCGAATAAGCCTTGCAGTTCAACGTACACGCGAGCGAAATCACGAGTGCGAGAACGGCGATGCCGATTTTTCTCGGTCGGGCGGGTGTCAAGGCCGCGCTCCGAGATCGGCGGCATGCGCCATGGCAAGATCAACGATGTTGTGATACCGCTCCATAGGGTCCGCGCCCGGTTTCGGCTTTTGGCCGAACAGATTCGCCTTCACTGCTGCACGAAACTCAGGCGTTTTCTCCCGATCGTGGAGAGACCGAATCTGCTCCGGCAACGACGCCAGCGTTTTCCAGAGGGCGCTCAGTTCGTTGTAAGCGGTTTCGGGATGATAGGTGATGCGGTCGCCCGTCTGCATCGCATCTATGAGTGAATCGGGAGTCCAGCCTTCCGGCCAGCTCTGGTTGAGGATGTCGTACGTTTCGCGCAGGCGCGTAATTTTGCCGGCAAAGCCGTCGAGCAGCTTCCGCTCCCGCGCGAGTTCGGGCGTGATCTTCACCGAAATGGTGACGACTGACGCCGTGCTGAAACTGCGCGTACGCACGATTGTGGAGAGCGTGTTTCCGGTATAGCGCCAACCCGGCGCGTCGTCCTGGCGGACCTGATGAAGAGGAATACCGTTCACCGCGACCGACTGGGGAGGCCACGATCCGGGAAGCTGGAGTTCGTACGCGCGCCGACGGAGCATGCCGGGATAATGGCCCCGCGCAGGCGACACCTGGACCGTGAGCGCAGTTCCGTCGGCGGACAGGCTGGATTGAATCTTCGTCCAGGCCGCTACGTCTTCACGATATGCGGGCGTGTTTCCGGCGTCTTCGTACACGGTGTACTCGGATGTCCGGCCGTCTTCGGGAGGAAGCACGGTCAAAATGAGCGGATCGACCGGCTTCTCCCCCGTATATCGCATCGGCGGCTCCATGGGGATAATGCTGCCTGCTTTCACATACACGGGAACCTGCTCGATTGAAAAATCGCGATCGATTGTGACGGGACCAGTGAAATGCGTTCCTGTCTGCCACTCGACCCAATCGCCTTTTGGCAGCCAGATCGATATTTTTGCGATCGCGGAGTCATTCGCCACAGGCGCCGTCACCGGCGCAACCAGCATCTCGTTGCCGAACATGTACTCATTGCGGCGGTCATAGGCCTCAGCGGCTTCGGGCCAGTCGTAGTAGAGCGGGTGCAGGAACGCGAGGCCTGTATCATAGGTGCGGCGCGATTCGGTGTAGATATAGGGCTGGATGGCATAACGGAAGACAAACATCTTGCGCATCAGATCCGAGTAGGGCTCCGGGTACGCCCAGATGCGGCGCTCCGCGTCGGGATTTTTTGTGGTGTGCGTGCGGAGGATCGGGCTGAAGACCCCGAACTGAATCCAACGGAGATAAAGTTCAGGCTCGATCACGCCGGGCATGTGGCCGCCGATATCGTGGCTCCAGTAAGCGTAACCGACGTTGGCGGCGGTTGCGGTGAAATAGGGCTGAAAGGCGAGCGAGTCCCATACAGAAATCGTGTCCCCGGAGAAGCCGATCTGGTAACGGTGGTTGCCCAGACCGCCCCAGCGATGAAATAGCAAGGCGCGTTTTCCTTCGCGCTCCTGATCCGTGAAATGAACGTAATTCAACCACCATGTCGGACTCACGCCGGGAGTTTTCGTGTTCGGTTCCTGCTGCCAGTCGAGCCAGAAGAAGTCGACGCCCTGCTTTTCGAGCGGGTGATGCATGATATCCATATAATTCGTGGCAAATTTTTTGTTGGTGATATCGAATGGGACGTATTTCTTCGTTGCCGGATCAATACCCATGGCCCGGGCCATTTCCGGATAACGCGTTTCCCACGGCTGGATGCCCGAAGCAGGATGCATGTTCAGCGTGTCCTTGAGTCCCTGGCGATGAACCCAGCTCAGAAAGGCCGGCGGATCGGGAAAGAGCAGCTTGTTCCAGGAGTAGCCGGTCCAGCCCAAGTTGTGTCCCGATTGATCCACGTTCTTGTCCCACCAGTGCTGGCCGAAAGTCGGGTGCCAGTCCATGTCGATCACGAGGACGTCCAGCGGCACTTCGTGGGTCTGGAAGCTCGTGACAAGCTGCTTGAATTCCTCATCGGTGTACGACCAGTAGCGCGACCACCACGTGCCAAACGCGAATCGCGGCGGCATGGGGATCTTTCCGGCGACGCGCGTGAAATCGTAGAGCGCGCGGCGATAATCATGGCCGTAGCCGAAGAAATACCAATCCTGGCGGTCGCCCGCCGGCCGCTCGATCACCCAAGGCCAGACGCTCTTTTCGCCCTGTGTGAATGAGAAATCGGCGGAGTCGAAAAGTGGGCGCGTGCTGTCGTCAACGAGAACCCAGCCGTCGCGGGAAATCAGGCCAGGACCAAGCTTCGTGTTCGAGCCTTTCACCTGGTCGAGAGTTCGCGCCGTGCCAAGCAGGTTGGCGCTGTCCTGCATGCCCGGATGCCAGGTTACCTCTTTGCCGTCGACGGTGAGCTTGACGCTGAGATTGTCAGGCGAGAATTTGCCGTCATTGGGGGACTGCTCGTTGTAAGCGAGAGTGAGACCGGCCGTCTGAATGGCCAGGAATTTAATGGCGCCCCTCGCGATGACACCACGCTTGAATTGTGGCACCGGCAAGTTCCGATTCAGAAAGACGAGCGAGGCGTGATCTTCGAACTTGCCGTCGGCCGACCATTCCATGCGAATCAACTGCGGCGTCAAGACGGTGAAGCGCGCGTGGCCATCGGTCACGACGGCGCTTGGATCGGCGACAGGGTCATAGCGCCCCGGCGGATTCGTCGTCGCGGCTGTTACGATTGCAAAGAGGAAAATGGCGGAGAGGAGCGTCAATACCGAGCGCAGCGCTTCGACGTCCCGGCCAACGGTTCGACGTTGCATCCAGGTCTCCTTAAAGAACAACTCCACATTATGAGTTCACGCAGCGACAGGCACAATTCCGAATTGCTCGTTATGGAAGACGACCCAGACGCTCGTGGTGCGATTGGCTAGAGCGAGTTGTGGCTCGAATCGCCGCTCTGCTAAGCTAAACGAACACGTTTGGCGCGCGGAGAGGTGTCTGAGCGGTTGAAAGAGCCCGCCTCGAAAGCGGGTAGCCTGCCAAAAGCGGGCTCGTGGGTTCGAATCCCACCCTCTCCGCCATATCTAACTCGCTAAGACAACGGACCCGGTACGCAGCATTCAACTGCGACGCAGCGATGGCGCTTCGCTCCCCACGACTGATGCTACAATCGAGCCGATTATGGCGCGATCACCATTCACAATAGGAGTTGTGCAGGATGGGGCCACAACAGATATCGCGGCGAACGTAGCGCGCGCAGAGAAACACATCCGCGAAGCTGCCCGGCAGGGCGCTCAGATTGTTTGCCTGAAAGAGCTGTTCAACGCACCTTACTTCTGCAAAGCCGAGCAGCATGAACGGTTCGATCTGGCGGAGCCGATTCCCGGCCCGACGACGCAACGGATGCAAGCGGTTGCGAAGCAGTTGGAGATTGCTCTTATCGTTCCGCTTTTTGAACGCGAAGCGCCGGGCATTTATCGTAATTCGGCCGCTGTGATCGACGCCGACGGCGCCCTGATGGGCGTTTATCACAAATTACACATTCCCGACGATCCCCTCTACTATGAAAAATTCTATTTCACTCCGGGCGAAGTGCCCGGGCCCTGCCAATCGCGCGAAGTGCCGGGCTTCAAAGTGTGGAAGACCCGATACGCAACGATTGGCGTCCTGATCTGCTGGGATCAGTGGTTCCCCGAGGCCGCCCGCATCATGGCGCTTCTCGGAGCTGAAGTTCTTTTCTATCCCACCGCGATCGGCTGGCATCCTTCCGAAAAAAAAGAGTGGGGCGCGACGCAGGTGGACGGCTGGCGCACAGTGCAGCGCGCGCATGCTATCGCCAACGGAATCTTCGTGGCCTCGCCAAACCGCATCGGCCATGAGAGCGAGCCCGGCACCGAAGGCATCCAGTTTTTCGGCAATTCCTTCATCGCCGATCCCTCGGGCCGCCTTATCGCTTCGGCGGGCGAGGAAGAAACAGTGCTCGTCGCGAAGTGCGACCCAGCGGAGATCGAATCAACGCGCAGAAACTGGCCCTTCCTGCGCGACCGCCGCGTGGATGCCTACGGCCCGATTCTTCAACGGTATATCGCCGAATGAGTGCTTCCGCTTCGAAGCTGCGGATGCCCGCAGAGTGGGAACCTCATCGCGCCACATGGATTGCCTGGCCCCATCACGAACCCGACTGGCCCACAAAGTTCGAAACGATCCCGTGGGTTTACGCAGAAATCGTGCGTCTCCTCGCCAAACATGAGTCCGTAGAAATCCTCTGCCAATCAGCGGAGACCGTTGAGAGCGCCCGCAGGATGCTCAACGCCCATGCGGCCCGCATGGATCGCGTCAGGCTTCACGTGATCCCCACGGACCGCGTCTGGCTGCGGGACAGCGCGCCGAGCTGCGTAGTGAACGGGGATGGCGGCATAGTTCTGCTGAACTGGGCATTCAACGGCTGGGCGAAATACGACAATTGGAAACGCGACGCAGGAGTTGGATCAGCCATCGCCGAAATCACCGGCCTGCCGAGGATTGAGCCGTTTCGACCGGGCACTCGCGAACGCCTTGTGCTCGAGGGCGGCGGAATCGAAACGAATGGACAGGGGCTTTTGCTGGTGACGGAAGAGTGGCTGCTCAGCGACATTCAGATCCGCAACTCTGGATTCGATCGCGCACAATACGAAAAAGCTTTTGCGGAGTGGCTTGGCGTTCGGAAAACGATCTGGCTGGGCGCCAGTTGCGCGGGCGACGATACACACGGGCATGTTGACGATGTCGCGCGATTCGTTTCTCCGGACACGGTTGTGCTGGCAGTTGAACCGGATTCCACCGATGAAAACCACGCGGTTTCCAGCGACAACCTGCGCCGCCTCGAACTCGCCGCGCGCGACTCTGCCGTTGGTCCTCTGCGCATCGTTCAAATTCCGTTTCCGGAGCCGGTGATTATGCTTGGCGAACGCCTCCCGGCCAGTTATGCGAATTTTTATGTTGCAAATGGAATTGTCATCGTCCCCACATTCAACGACGCGAATGATGTGGTTGCCCTGCGAACGCTGGCCGATCTTTTTCCGGGACGCCAGGTCGTAGGCATCCATGCCCGCGATCTGGTCTGGGGACTCGGGACCCTGCACTGCCTTACGCAGCAGGAGCCGCAAGGCGGCGCGCATCCCCGATGATTTCGGTGGGAGCCGGAGCCGAAACCCGTTTGATCCCTATTCGAACCGCGAATTGCACAAGCCGCGAAGCCTGTTACGATTGATTGATGTCCTGCATGACGATGAAGCCTCAGGCGTCCGAGAGCATGACGAAACAGAACGCGGGTCGCCCCCTCAACGGCCGTGGCTCGGGGCAGGGTACCGAAGATTTCGTTCCCCTGCGTGCTCTGCGGAACGCGCACCTGATGACGATTGCCGCCAATTTCTGGCGCAGACGATTTCCACGATTACCGTCCGGCGTGGAACGGGTGTTCGAAACCGAACCGGGTTCCTGTGTTCGTGGTGACTGCCATTGGCAGGAACGGCCGCGCGAGCACCCCACGCTCGTCTTGCTACACGGTCTCGAAGGATCCTCTGACTCCGGATATATGCTCGGGACGGCCGAGAAGGCGTTCGTGCACGGATTCAACGTAGTGCGGCTGAACCAGCGCAATTGCGGAGGTACCGAGAAGCTCACGCCGACCTTGTACCACTCGGGCATGAGCGGCGACATTCGAGCGGTGCTGTTCGAACTGATCGCGAAGGACCGCCTGCCGAAATTGTTCGCAGCGGGATTTTCGATGGGCGGCAATTTAGTGCTGAAAATGGCAGGCGAATTTGGCGGCAGCCCGCCGCCCGAGGTTCGGGGGGTTGTCGCCGTGTGTCCTGCTCTCGATCTGGCGGCATGCGCCGACGCACTTGGCGAGCCGGCAAATTTCATCTACGAACGCCATTTTGTAGCGCGGCTCAAGCGCCGTATGCGCTACAAGGCCCGGCTTTTTCCGGAACGTTATCCCATCAACGGGATGCGCACCATCCGGAGTGTGCGCGATTTCGACGATGTGATCACGGCCCGGTTCTGCGGCTTTCGGGATGCCGACGATTACTACGAGCGTTCGAGCGCGCTGCGAGTCGTGGCGGAGATCTGCATTCCCACCCTGATTCTCACCGCGAAAGACGATCCGTTCATTCCGTTCTGCTCGTTCGCCAATGAGGCAATCGGGGAGAATCCGAACGTTACGCTGATAGCGACGGAACACGGCGGGCATTGCGCGTTCATTTCGCACGAGCCGGGCGACGCCCGCTTCTGGGCCGAAGCGCAAATCGTGAAATTCTGCGACCAGGGCGCCGGCATTCACCGCGAAGACGCAGAGCCCGCGGGGAAGAACGAACCAGATTCTCTGTAGACTTCAGGCGATTGGCGTCTCGAGGGAGGGCTGGAAACCGGGCGTCAGCAGGTGCGCGCCTCCCGACTCCATCACGACCATGTCGTCCTCGCAGCGCATTCCGTAATCGCCGGGAACATAAATGCCCGGCTCATCGGAAAACGTCATCCCGGGCTCGAGAATGATGCGGTTGCCACGAACGAGATACGGCCACTCGTGACCGTCCATGCCAATTCCGTGCCCGAGGCGATGCGCGAAGTACTTATAACCGGGACCGAATCCGGCATCCACAACAACTTTTCGAGCTGCATCATCGACGGAGCCGCACTCGTGACCCGCTACTGCCGCCGCAAGGGCTGCGTCCTGGGCTTTGCGAACGATCTCGAATGCGTGCTGGAGTTTTTCACTGGGCTTGCCGAAAACGCCCATTCGCGTCACGTCAGACTTGTAGCCTTCGATATCGCAGCCGTCATCGAGCAGCACGCAGTCGCCTTCGCGCAGCGCCCGGTCATCGTGAGTCCCGTGCGGCAGCGCCGCGGCTGGGCCGAACAGCACCAGCGCATCGCCAACAAGCCCCATTCGCTCGTAGCCGCGCGTGATCATGTCCGCCACTTCACTCTGCCTGATTCCGTCGCGCAACGAAGCGAACATCGCCTTGTAGACGTCGAACGTACAGCGGCAGGCGAGCCGCATCAGTTCGAGCTCGTGCCCGCTCTTTCGAGAGCGGCAAGTATGCGTGACTGGATCGCCGCTCACGTAGTCGAGGTGCGGCGCCGCATGACGCAACCCGTCAAAGAAAACGAAGCGCGTGGTTTCCTCGATGCCCGCAGTTCCAGTGCGGATGCCGCGCGCGCTCAGCCAGTCCGCCGCAAGCGCGTAAGGACTCTGATCCTCCTGCCAGATGCGGACCTCGATTGGCCAGCGAAGTTGTTCGCGAAGCCGGCCTTCTTCGAACGCAGGGCAGATGATCAGCGGATCGCCTTTGCGCGGCACGAGCAGCGCGACGATCCTCTCGCTGAGTCCCCAGCGGATTCCCGTGTAATAGCGCAGGCTCGTTCCCGGGGTGACGTACAGCATCTCGAAACTCGGATGGCTGCGGGCCATCAGCTCCTGAGCGTGCGCGATGCGGCCCCGAAATTCATCCACCTGGATGGGCTTGACGCGATCGGCCACCGGTTTCAACGAGTCGAAGGCTGGAGGAAGCTGATTCTGTCCCGCGGAAGAGCGCGCGTCAGCCGGCAAAGACAGAAGAGAATTTGCGGCAAGGGCCCCGCCTCCCATCGAGGCTGTCTTGAACAGGTCACGACGAGTGATTCTCATTGAGTCTCCTGGTTGCTCCCGGACCGCCCCGAAAATCCTGAAGCGATTTTTAGCTCCGCTCGGCGGGCGGCGGTTGATTGTACGCCCAAGCGTGGCGATTTTGCCGCGATTTGAGCCGGCGGCCCGGAACTTTGGTTGATACCGAAGGTTAGTCTGCCGCGAGTACGTCGTCGCGATAATTGATCATCGCGCGCTTGGGGAGATCCTTGACTCCGTTCAACGGGACGCTTCCTTCCACCGTTTTGTCGCCGGTGATCCGCGCATGGCCCAGGAAGACGACACGGCCGTCCGCGAGTTCGATGTAGACGGGTACAACCATCACGAAATCCTTGCCGACGCCGGACTGTTCGAGCTTGTATGAAAAAACGGCGTCGCCGGCCGGTCCCTTGGCGAAACTCGCGTTGAACTGGTACGCCGGGAGCGCTGTCCCGTACACGTATTCATCGAAAAACCAGTCAATCTTGCCGTTGCCGGCAGCATTCATGTCGGGGACCATGTGTTTTTCGACGATACGTTCGAAATCTTCGGTGGTCGCCGAGCGCCCGCCGTAGGTGGACGTGAAATCGTGCATCGTGGCTTTGAAGTTCTCGTCACCCGTGCGCGGGTCCCACATCATCATGCGGATCATCTGCAGGATGTATGCTCCCTTGGGATAGATGAGGTTGCGCGCTATGTTGAAGCCGGCCTTGCTGTTGTTGAGGCGATAGCCCATAGTCAGCGGGCCCACGTCAATGGCGCGGAATCCAAACTGATTCTTCTCCACAATGGATTTTCGCTCGTCGTGCCAGAACGACGCGTACTTCTTCTCGCTGTCTCTTCCATAGGCTTTTTCTAGAAACAGCGACGCGGAAAAATCCGCGAACCCTTCACTCATCCACTGGTCGCGATAGGAATTGAAACCGACCAGCTGACCCCACCACTGGTGTGCCACCTCGTGGGGGGTTACAACGTCCCAATAGCCGTTATTGGCCCAGTCCAGACCGAGTTGGTGCCGCACAGTGACATCGTAGAACGCGCAAATCGGCAACCAGACAAGGCCGGGCCACGACTGCCCGTAAGTGCACGCAGTCTGTTGCGTCATCGAAAGCCGCTTATAGGGAAGCGGCCCGAAATAGTCCGTGTACAGCTTCACCGCGTATTCGGCCTGGGACAGTGGAACTTTCATCATGCTGACCGTACTCAAGGTGCCCATGGTCGCGCCCGGGTTTTGTCCCATGCCCGGTTGCGCACCCGGCCCCATACTCTGCGGCAGCATGTTTCCCGCGGTCAGGCTGTGGGCCCAGTCCGGAGGCTCCTCGTTCGCGTAGACCGCCACCAGGAAATCCGGCGAGGTCAGTTTTGCGTCCTGCTCCTTCATCCGGCCAAACTGAAATCCGGCCAGTGGCTGCGGAACATCGCTGTGCCACTCGGTCACGGCATGTCCGTTCTCGTTTTTTTCACTGATCAGGCTGCCTGTCGCAGCCATCTTCATTCCCTTCGGAATGCGGAAGATCAGGTGATAATTGGAATAGTCGCCCAGGCTCGCCCCGGCATTGGCCGGGTACCAATTCTCTCGCGCGACAGGATAATAGTTGCCGCTTCCGGTGTTCTGGACGGCGCCTTTGCCGTCATAGGCAGTTGTGATCGTGTACTTCTCGCCCTGAGCCAGTGCTTTCGGCAGAATCACATAGAAATCCGCGTCATCGTTCTTATCTTCCTGTATGAACTCAAGAGGTTGCCCGCCCTCGCCGCTCACGCTTTGCACTCGCAGCGTGGGGAAAAGATCGAAAGCGAAAACTCTCGAGCCGCCAGTAAGCGAGACAAACGTGGTCTGGGCCTTCGCGGAAAGGTGAGCGCTGCCTTCTATGGTGGTATCGAGGTCCTGGTTCTCGATGTGGATTCGCGAGCTTGCCATCGCTCCGTCCCCAAGCTTCGCCCTGTAGCCGGCAGACATTGGGAAAGCGGCCCAGATGCCCTGCTTGTTCTCATCGTATGTGGACAACTCGATTTCCTGCGGCGCCACCTCCGGCGCGCCCTCTGGATCGACGACATAGAGCAGTTTGTCGTCATAGTGTTTGCCATGCACAAACGCGACAAACAATCCGCCGGGGCCCGGCCGCAACACGTCTTCAAGAATGCGCGCGTCCAGGTTGTAGAGCATCTTGTGACGCATTGCGTTTTGGCTGTCCTTCAGCGGTCCGGCATCGCAGCCGCCCTGCGCCGCAGCGCCGGCTCTTTTGATCTCCTCGTAAGTGGAATCCGTGAACCGCAGCGCGAGCCGATTGAACGCTTCGTTGAACTCGTCGGATTTTGTCAGCAGTTTTAGGCTGCGGCGCTCGGCGGCACTCGGCGCGTCAAGAGTCATGCTGCCGTCGCCGACGAAGACGGCGCCGGTCACCTTCCCCTGGACCGCCGGAACGAAGCAAACGGTTCCGGAATGGAGATGGAAAGTCGCAGCGTCCCGCGTCAAATCGAAGTTCGAAACGCTCAGAGCTTCCGTGCCCAGCGTGATGTTCCGGAGTTGCTGGTAGGCCGGGTCCGAATTTGGCGCGAACGCGGGCACAGCCTGATTCTGAGCGGAACCGTTGAAATTGAAAGACGCCGCCATGAGTGCAAGTGCGAGGAGATATGCGAGAAGATTCATAGGTCCCTCCGAACGATGGCCTGTTTTAAAGGCGACCTGTTTTTGCGGTGAGACTCTGCATTGTCGGGTAATTCGCGGGGAAGTCAACAGAAAATCGGCGTGCAAGGACATCGGAGCGCGTGCGGGAAAACGAATCATCGCAAAACGATCGCGAGCAGCGCGCGAGATTCGCGGTAGAATCGGCGCTCGCAATTTCATCGGCTTTCATGGAACCGTAACCGGTCTTTTCTTAGATTTCACCGGGGACGAGCCGTTCCCCGGCGCTGGAGGTTTTGATGCGTCTCGCCATTCGGGAACAGGTTGCGGCCGCGCTATGGGCGCTCCTGGTTGCTTGCCCCACAACTGCTGTGGGCGCTCCGAACCAGTCTTCGAAGACGGTCCACACCGCGCAGAGGCGCGCTGTTCGCCAAACCACATCCGGCGCCACGGAGCATGCACAATTCCTCAAGTTGCTCCGCCAAAAAGTGAAGTATGTCTTCGTGATTTATCAGGAGAACCGCTCATTCGACTCCTACTTCGGGACATTCCCGGGAGCCGACGGCCTCTTTAGCCGGGACGCGCAGCACACGCCTGGATTCGACCAGAAAATCATTGACGCGAATGGGAGCGTCACAACGATTCGCCCATTCCGCATCGGGCCTGGCGAGAAACCTTGCGGCGGCGTCAGCTCCTGCTTCGCGGCTGATACGGATGACGTGGACCATTCCCACACGGGCATCGTCGCAAAGATGGATATTCAGAACGGCGCGCCGAAGATGGACCTCTTCGCGCTGACCGAAGAACGGAGGTACAGCCCCGCCGGGAAGCCGTCCCCTCAGGCCAAGCAATTTGGCGAACTGACTATGGCCTACGAAGACTGCGACACCATCCCGCTGCTCTGGCAATACGCGTACAAGTTCGTCTTGTTCGACCACATTTTTCAGGAAATGACCGGACCATCTACACCGGGGAATCTCGCAATCATCGGCGCGCAAACTGGGGTTACGCAATGGGTGCTCCACCCCGATGAGGCGTACGCAGGCGCCGGGGCGTCGGGGCCGGGAGTCCCAATACTGAACGACGCCGATCCGTTCTGGGGATCGGACAAGGACAAAACGCCAAAATCGGAGAAGCTGCCGGTTAATCCGCGAGAGATCCAAAGCGGCTATACCGCTCATCCGCAGCTCAATCTCACGTTTGCCACGTTGCCGCTGACTCTTGCTGGCGGCGATCTGGAAGACGTCACTAAATCCGACCGCGATCCCGACGGCGATCTCGAGGACGTGCACAAGGACGTTGCGTTCATTACAGCGTTGAAGAAAGCTACCGTGCCCTTCGGCTGGTACGAGGAAGGCTACGACAAGGAACCGACCGACCCCGACGACGGGCCCGCCGACGCGAACGGAACACACGCGTCATACATCACTCATCACAATGGGCCTCAATATTTCGGCTACATCTCAAACAACCCGCGGATGAACGAACAACTGCACGGACTGGACGACTTTTTCAAAGCAGTCGAGCAGAAAACTCTTCCTGCTCAAGGCGGACTTTTCTTCATCAAAGGCGGTTTCCGCAATATTTTAGGTTTGCGGCCGGCCGATCCGGACCCGGCTGTTCAGGCCGGTTTTCTTGGCGACGATGATCATCCCTCCTACTCGGACGCGCAAATCAGCGAAGCGATGGCGGCGAAAGCGATCAACCGGATCGCCGCAAGTCCCTACTGGTCGCAGAGCGTGATCATTATCACGTGGGATGACTCGGAAGGTGATTACGACCACGTGCCGCCTCCGATTCGCTCGCGCGGTCCCGACGGCTCTCCCATCACGGATGGCCCTCGCGTGCCGTTCATCCTGATTTCGCCGTATGCGCGCACGGGATACATTGATCACGAGCAGGGAAGCCACGCTTCCGTCGCGAAGTTCGTGGACACACTATTCGACCTGCCGCCGCTTGCGCTGCTTCCCGATGAACTTGACGCCAGGTCGCTGGGCGAGAAGAAATTCCACCAGAAGGGGCTTGGACCTGAGGATGCCCTCACACCGGGTATAAGTGATCTCGTCAGCGCGTTCAGCTTGGCACGCTTGGCAGGGAAACGGAAACCACTCCCGCCGAGCTACGTCCGCGTTCCGGAAACCTTGACCACAACTCTCCCGGAAACAAGTGGCTTCGGCTGCAAAGATATCGGAATTGTCCCTACAGACCGCGCGCGCGGAATCGTCAATCGCATTCCGAGCGACTTCAACCCTCGTCCGCGAACCGATCCGACGCCTCCGTCGAGATAATCGAGGTCGCGCCGGAGTAGAATGCAGGCAACCGGTCTGTGATGACGCGCCTCACCGCTACGTTCGCAACCGCAGTGTTCGTTATGGTGATTCCCGGGACGGTTGTTGGGCTTGTTCCGTGGTGGATTTCTCGTTGGCGAATGTCAGCGCCGCTGCTCGGGTTCGGTGGATTCCGCGCGATTGGAGGCTTTTGCATCATCTGTGGCACTCCCGTACTTCTCGATTCCTTTGCCCGGTTTGCGCTCCGTGGACTTGGCACTCCCGCGCCGATCTTACCTACCGAGCATCTGGTGACGACGGGCCTGTATCGCTATGTGCGTAACCCCATGTACGTTGCCGTCAGCCTTCTGATCTTTGGACAGGGGCTTCTGTTGGGCAGCGAAGACGTTCTGGTGTATGGGCTGTTCGTGTGCGCCGCATTTGGCTTCTTTGTTTGGCTCTATGAGGAACCTACGCTTCGCAAAAGTTTCGGCAAAGAGTATGACGAATTTTGCGCTAACGTCCCGCGCTGGATTCCACGCCTGACGCCATGGAAGGGAAGCCCGCTTCGCATTCACGGGAAAGCCGGCCGGATGAGTCGGGGATGAAACCCGCCGCTTGCTCTCCAAAGGCAAGCGTCAGATGGGATTACTCGAAACGATCTTCGGCCTGGAGCCGCGCGCCGCTCGCAAATTCGCGCGCCGTGACACGCTTCCGGCCCTCCACTTGTACAGACTCGAGGCGAAGCGCCGTGTCGCAGCCGCAGACAACAACGAATGTCTCTTTATTGAGAACGATTGATCCCGGAGCCGCAGTAATCTTGTTTTCCTGTGCAGGCCGCCCCCAAATATGGCAGGTCCTTCCGCGAAAGCTCGTGAACGTTCCGGGCCAGGGTTGCAGGCCACGCATGCGGTTGTAAATGGCCTGGGCGGGCTGCGACCAGTCGATGCGGCCGTCCTCCTTCTTCAACAGCGGCGCAAACGACTTTTCCGAATCGTCTTGTGATCGCGGAGTCAGTTCCCGCCGCTCGAGCCTGTGGAGCGTTTCAACCATCAGCGCCGCTCCAATTTCAGCCAGCCGCCCGCCGAGCTCTGGCGCGGTTTCATCGGGTCCAATGTCCGTTGCGGCCGTCAACAGGATTGGCCCTGTGTCGAGTCCCGCATTGACTTGCATCGTTGTGACGCCCGTCCGAATTTCGCCGTTCACGATTGTCCAACTGATCGGCGCCGCGCCACGGTACTTGGGGAGCAGGGAAGCGTGCAGATTGATCCATCCAAGTCGCGGAATTTCCAATAGCCGCTGCGAGATGATCTGCCCGTAGGCAATGATCACCGCCGCGTCCGGTGCGAGCCGCCGGAAAAACTCGTACGACGCATCCGACTTGATTTTCTCCGGCTGATAAACGGCAACGCCCGCTTCCATGGCCGCCCTCTTCACGGGCGACATCGCGATTTCTCCGCCGCGTCCACGGCGACGGTCGGGCTGCGTAACGACGGTCTCGATTCGGAAATCCGGCTCGGCCATCAGGCGCTCGAGCGACGGCACTGCAAAGGCGGGCGTGCCGCAGAAAACGATGCGCAGCGGCACAGGGTTACCAGTCGCCGGCTTTTTTCAGCTTGCGCACTTTGCGCTTGATCAGGTCGCGTTTCAGAAGACTGAGGTGGGTAATGAAGAGGACGCCGTCGAGATGGTCAATTTCGTGGCAGAACGCCCGCGCAAGCAGGCCTTCGCCCCGCATCTCAAATTCCTTTCCTTCCGCGTCCTGAGCGCTCACGGTGACGAACAGAGGCCGCGCCACGTTGCCCCGGAAGCCAGGAATGGAAAGACAGCCCTCTTCTTCGCGCTGCTCTCCTTCCGCGTGCAAGATCCGCGGATTCGCACAAACGATCTTTGCTTCGGGATTTTTGCCGTTCGTCACATCGATAACGGCAAGCCGCAAGCTGACGCCAATCTGCGGGGCGGCAAGTCCCACTCCCTGCGCCGCGTACATGGATTCGAACATGCTGTCCACGAGCGTTTTCAGCTCCTCATCGAACTTTTCAACGGGTTTTGTGGGCGTCTCGAGAACCGGATCGCCGAACTTGACGATGGGATGGATCATTGGTCTCCGTGTAATGGGGCGGTCTGTTGAAGACCCGCGTTATCGCCCTCTTCGATCATATCCGAATCTGCACTTTCCTAAAACGCGTCCAACTGCCGCTGGTACCCTTCGAAATTGCGCCGCGTCTCTTCGAGCGAATCGCCGCCGAATTTTTCGAGAAAAGCTCCGGCGAGCACGAACGCAATCATCGCCTCTCCGATTACTCCCGCTGCCGGCACTACGCATACGTCCGAGCGCTCGTAGGCGGCTTTCACTGCCTCTTTCGAATTCATATCGGCGGTCAGAAGAGCCCGGCGGAGCGTTGAAATAGGCTTTAGGTAACCGCGAACGACGATCTCCTCGCCATTGGTGATTCCGCCTTCGAGGCCGCCCGCGCGATTGGACGAGCGGCGGAACCGCTTCTCGCGTTCTTCGTAGCGAATCTCATCCTGCACTTGCGAGCCGTAGCTGGTGGCGTTGGCCACTCCAGAGCCAATCTCCACGGCCTTTACGGCCTGGATCGACATGATCGCCCGCGCGATTTTCCCGTCGAGTTTCTCGTCCCATTGCGCGTGCGAACCCAGACCCGGCGGAATCCCTCGTGCGACCACTTCAAAGATGCCTCCTACTGAATCTCCCGCGCGAAGCACGCCGTCCACTTCAGCCTTCATCCTGACTTCAGCCGCAGCATCGACGCACCGAAACGGCGACTCGAGATTGCCGCAGATGACCTCAATTTCCTTCCACTCCGCCTCACGGCCAAGGCTTGCCCGGCCCACGGCGATCGTATGGCTCAGAACGTTTGCGCCGAATTGGTGGAGCAAAAGCTTCGCGAACGAACCGGCTGCCACACGCGCTGCCGTCTCGCGTGCGGAAGCGCGTTCGAGAATGTAGCGGGCATCGTGCGTGTTGAACTTTAGAGCGCCGGCAAGATCGGCATGCCCCGGCCGCGGAGCGCTGAGAACGCGCCTCAAATCGTCGGCGCCCTCCGAGTCTTCGACCGGGAGCGCTTTCTCCCAGTTCTTCCAATCCCGATTTTCGATGCGCACCACGATAGGCGCGCCCATCGTTTTCCCGTGACGCACCCCTGAGAGGATGTCCGCGCTGTCCTTTTCGATACGCTGGCGCCCGCCGCGGCCATAGCCGAGCTGGCGCCGGTGCAGTTCCCGAGCGATAAAATCGAGGTCAATGGGCAGACCGGCGGGCAGCCCAGAAATCCACGCTATCAGCGCTTGTCCGTGCGATTCTCCGGCCGTGACAAATCTCAGCATGTGCAGGGGACGAAATGCTCCTCACGGAAACCAGCAATTCTACCGGACGCATCCACGCCGGTAAAGCGCGATGGCCCGATTGCGGGCAGTGTAAGGCAGCTTGCTTGACGCAACTCGCTGTGAACGATACGCTTGCGAGGAATTGCCCCGCGCGACGGAGCGGGTGGTCCGTTCATGTTCGAGGCTGCCGAAAGCATGTCCATTCCCTCGCTTTTTGGCGAGAAGGTCAAGCGCTGGGTCTTTGCGCTTCAGGATTACACTCTCCTCTCGATTCAGTCGATTTCGAATATCTTCACGCCGCCTCAGTATTGGGGCGACACGCTGCTACAGATGGACGTGATTGGCGTCGGATCCTTCTCCATCGTGGCGATCGCCGCCCTGTTCATAGGCGGTGTCACAGTTCTGGACACCGCTTCGCAGTTCTCCCGATTCGGAATGACGGCACTGACGGGTAACGCCGTTTCGATTGCGATGGTTCGAGAGTTGGGACCGACGATCACGGCGCTTCTCGTCGCCGGCCGCAACGCTTCCGGCATCGCCTCCGAACTGGGCTCGATGGTGGTTACCGAACAAATTGACGCCATGCGCGCGCTTGGCACCGATCCGATCCGCAAGCTGATGACGCCACGCGTGCTGGCGACGGTCTTTGTGCTACCCCTGCTTGTCGCGACCGCCGATTTTCTTGGGCTGGTCGGCGGCTACATCATGGCCTATCTCACGCTACGCGTGGGAGCCGTGCAATTCTGGACCCAGGCTGTCGACGCGCTCGCCCTCGGCGATCTCATAACCGGTTTGGCCAAGCCTCTCGTATTCGCGTTTATTATCGCGACCATTGGCTGTTATCAGGGATTGCGCGTGCGCGGCGGAACGGAGGGGGTTGGACGCGCGACCACTTCGGCTGTCGTTGTTTCGTCGGTAGCTATCCTGATCGCAAACCTCTTCGTGGACCGCCTCTTTCTCTACATTTTCAATTTGTAAGAATCGCGGAGCGTCCGTGACGTATCTCGCATGAAAACCTCGTCTCTGAATTGCCGCTGTTTGCATCTATAATCTCAGCATGAGCCGCATCATCGCGCCGCTGCACGGCGGACACGATGCTGAACCCCGCTCGGACGAGCCCCTCGTCTCCTTTCAGGATGTCCGCATCGCTTTCGACGAAGGCGAGGTTCTGCGCGGCATCTCCTTCGAAGTCCGGCGCGGCGAAACGAAGGTGCTTCTCGGCGTCAGTGGATCCGGCAAGACCGTCTTGATGAAGCTTGCGGCTGGCCTGCTGCGCGCCGATAGCGGACGCATCGTCGTTATGGGACACGATGTCGGCCAGATGTCCGAGAGGGAATTGCTCGATTTTCGGCGCAATCTGGGATTCGTGTTTCAGGAAGGAGCGCTCTTCGATTCGATGAGCGTCGCCGAAAATGTGGCTTTTCGACTGCGCGAAGAAAAAGCTTCCGACGAGGAAATCGAAGCGCGTGTCCGTGAAGTGTTGAGCTTCGTCGAGCTTGAATCCGCAATCGACAAATATCCCGCCGACCTCTCGGGGGGCATGCGACGCCGCGTTTCCATCGCCCGGGCGCTGGTGGACAATCCGCCGCTGGTATTTTACGACTCGCCGACGGCGGGGCTCGATCCCGTCACATCGCAGACGATCATCACACTGATTCTGCGAGGGCGCGACGCGCATGGCGTCACCTCCCTGCTCGCGACGCATCGCGTGCAGGACGCTTTCGGCCTCGCGAACTTCCGTTTTGAAAAGGCCACTGGCCGCGTCACACCGATTGGCCGCAATGGAGGAAGCGCCGAAGCCCCGCCGACCAACGTGCTCGTCCTCCGCCGGGGCGAAATCTATTTTGAGGGAGCAGCGGAAGGGCTCCTGCAGTCATCCGATGAATATCTGAAGAGATTCCTGGTATCCGCGGAGTAGGTTCCGCGTTCTGAGAAATTCAAAGGAGGACGGAATGGCGCAACGGAAGCTGACGTGGGCGGAACTCCGAGTGGGAGTCTTCGTGTTTGTGGCGCTGGTCATCACAGCCGTCGGCATTTTCTATGTGACGGGCCAGACCGGGCTGTTCACCCCCAAATACACGCTCAAAACTTACCTTCCGGAAGTCGAGAATCTCGACACCGGCGCGCCCGTCTCCCTCGACGGCCTGAATATCGGCAACGTCGAGTCAATTGCCCTGACTCCGAATCCTCCGGACAAAGAGCACAACATGACCATAGTGATGCGGCTGAATCGGAAGTATCACGAAATGATCCGCACGGATTCCACCGCGACGCTGGTAACGGAAGGTCTGCTGGGTAATCGCTATGTCACGATCACCCGCGGGGAAACAGGCAAGGAGATCCCGCCCGGCGGCGTGGTGCCCGGCGGCGAAGTCCCCGAAATCAAGGATGTCATCGAGCGTGGCGCGGAAGTGGCGCAGAACCTTGAGGTGCTGTCGAATCAAGTGAACGACATCGTGGCGAAAGTGAATCGCGGGCAGGGCACCATCGGGAAATTCATGAACGATCCGTCGTTCTACAACCATCTCGACGCAACTGCGGCGAGATTGGAGAACATGGCCGCCGCGATTCAGGAAGGGAAGGGCACCGCGGGAAAGCTGATCGCGTCGGACGAGCTCTACAGGAAAGTGGACAGCACAGTGTCCAAGGTGGACGACGTGATGTCTGCGGTGAAAGAGCAAAAAGGGACGGTCGGCAAGCTGATTTACGATCCGGGCATCGCGAACAACATCAATGGAATCGCGCAAAAAGGAAACGCGATGCTGGCGGACGTCGAGGCCGGGAGAGGTTCGCTGGGCAAACTCGTCAAGGACGACACGATGTACAACAACCTGCGAGACGCGTCGGCCAACGTGCGCGACGCTACTGCGAAACTCAATTCGAACCAGGGGACGCTCGGCAAGATGTTCAGCGACCCGGCCCTGTATGACAACATGACCGGCTTGACGGGCGACATGCGGCTGCTGATGCAGGACTTCCGGAAAAACCCAAAGAAGTTCCTGCGCATCAAGCTGGGAATTTTCTAGGCGCCTGGCGGGCGAAAAGGGCAAAAAGGCGAAGCTCAGGCGAAGGCGTTGCGACGGATCTTTTTGCGGCTAGAAATTCTCATGTGCTTGTATCCAAAGCACTTGCGGGGATTTCTACTCGTAGGCATTTGCGGGTAGACATCATCTGTGTGGGGCTCCGCAACCGAGGCGGCACCGGCCTTCCCGAGCGATGAGCCGAGTTGGGAACCTCTGCCGGCGACTGGCTAGCACTCCTGCGTCGCGCGGTGATCCCTCAACTTCGGCTCACCCGTTCGAGAACTTGAAGGCGATGAGCAGCGTGGATCGCAAGGTTTCCCCGCGTGCGCATCGAAAGAATTTGAAACCTTTTGTTTTGCCGCCTCCATTGACGTTTCAAATTTCGCGCTGCGAACGGGCGTAGCGCATGTCCCTTACTAATGTTGCAAGGCCGAGCCGAGCTCAGCACCGTTTGCGTTAGCAAGACAGCCGATTCCTCGCCAGTTCGCTGGGCGCAATTCGAAGCGCAAATGGAGGGCGCAAAACCAAGGTTTCACAGTGTCCGACTTGCACACAGAAACGCAAATCAGAGCGGGGAAACAATCGTTCACGGCGCACACTTTCTACAGTGAAGCAGCCGCAAGCGATTATCGGCGCGTGCGAAGCACGGGCCACCCGGCTTCAGTTTTAATGTTCGCGTAAAGTGCTGAACGGCAGGGAGTTGCTGATTAACGCGCGGGACCGAAGTCCAATCGGCCACAATCCCGGAGCAGCGCCGCTGCCGCCAGCCATCCAAGCGAATTGTGTTTGTCGTGGTACGCCATGCCGAGTGTTCTCCAGCGTGCGGGATGATAGCCGAAAGATTTGCGTAACACAAGCGTAAACCGGCGAACGGCTGAAAATTTCTGTTGAAAGGGCGGCATAGCGGGTCCAAATGCCGGTTTGAGCGTCCAATCGCTACGAACCACGGGTAGAGGTACAATCCGGCAGGAAAACGGGCGCCGGAATGGGTCTCGAAGGGCCGCTACGGAGCGCAGATTTGGCAGAACAGG
Organism: Candidatus Acidiferrales bacterium; assembly: GCA_035277685.1. Lineage (GTDB taxonomy): Bacteria > Acidobacteriota > Terriglobia > Acidiferrales > UBA7541 > Palsa-295. Next base: position 17,095 of record DATEKA010000114.1, on the reverse strand, counting down.
CTTCCACACTGCAATCGCAAGAGAAGGAGACTGGCCGCCTGGAGGCGTTCAGCGACGGCGTGTTTGCCGTAGCCATCACATTGCTGGCGCTTGACTTGCGCGTGCCGCACCTGGGGGATCAGGCCTCCGGATGGGCCGTGGCGGGCGCGCTGGCGCAGCAGTGGCCGTCGTACATCGCGTTTGTCACCAGCTTTTTCACTGTCCTGATCCTGTGGGTGAGCCACCACTCGATTTTCCGGCTGGTGCAGAAGACGAACGCCCGGCTGCTGTTTGCCAACGGCCTGCTGCTGCTGCTGACCACCGTCGTTCCGTTCTCGACCTCTCTCGTTACCGAATATCTTCGCTTTCCGGGGGCGAAGATGGCCTGCGCGGTTTACGGCGGAGTGTTCGTGGTGATGAGCCTGTCGTTCAGCCTGTTGTGGTACGGCGTGCTGGCCGATCGCACGCTGCTGAGGGCGGACGCGTCAGCGGAAGTGATCGAACGTATCAATCGCAGCTACCGGATCGGGCCACCCGCTTATCTGGCGGCAACAGTGGGCGCGTTCATCAGTCCATATGTGACGATTGGAATCTGCACGGCGCTTTGGATTTTCTGGGCGTTCACGGCGCGCGGCGAATGCGACGAGGAAGCACGCCTGTAGGTGGACTTACGAAATTCGCGGAATCTCACCAATCGATGCGACGGAGTGAATTCACGACGTCAAAATGCCTGTCCCGGCTCAAAATTGGCAGAGCGTATTGCCGGCTGAGGGCCGCAATCCAAATATCGTTGGAAGGAATCGGGGTTCCCGCTTTCCTCAGTTCGGAACGAAGCATCGCGTAACGAAGAGCCGTGTCTTGGTCTACATCCAAAACGCGATATCTCGGGATGAATTCCTTAAGCCAGTTCTCGTGTTCCGCACGGCGGCTCGACTGGCTTACGCCATATAGATACTCGCCCAGGACGATGACAGGAATGGCAACTTCGGTGGCATTGCGGAGAGAGGATTCAACCGACGGGTGGCCCTCAGCGACAGCCGAGAGGGCGTTCGTATCAATGATCACTCACGGTCCTCAGGTTCGACACGTTCGAACTCTTCCTCGATGATGCCACGGATTCTCTCGTGTTCCTTCCCAAGATGACGCAGCTTGCCAAACGACTTCATCCATGGCTTTTCGCCGGAGTCAGATCCTGCCTTCAGTTTGTCCTTCACGGCTTCGGTAACAAACTGACGAAATGGGATCCCCCGCTCGGCAGCGACGGATTTGGCACGGCGGAAGACGGAATCCGGAATTTCAAGGGTAGTCTTCATAGTTTTGATCGTCCCATATTTATGGGTCGGTGTCAACGGCGGCAGAACTGGGGTGGATCCGCTCCAAGAAGTCCTCAGGCGGGCGACTCGGATGGAGACGACTGAAGCGCCAGCTCACGGATGCGGCGGAGATCGAGCTTGCCGGTGCCGAGGTGCGGCAGTTCGTCGACGTGGAAGAACTGACTCGGGCGCGGGGTCCATAGATTGGGCAGGCCGGTTTCGGGCAGACGTTCGAGCACAGCCTTGATCTGGTCGGGCTGCAAGGTGTGAAGAACGACGAGGCGCTCGCCTTTTTTGCCGTCCGGCACTCCGGTGACGACGAATTTCTGCTCTGTTGCGCCAATCAGCTCGTGCAGCTTCTCTTCGACCTTGATGTGCGGGACCATCTCGCCGCCGATTTTGCTGAAGCGGCTGAGGCGGTCGGTGATCGTCAGGAAGCCGTCTTCGTCTTCGGCGGCGATATCGCCGGTGACGTACCAGCCATCCTGCAGAACTTCCGCCGTTTTTTCGGGTTTGCCGAGATAGCCATTCATCACGTTGGGACCGCGAACCAGCAGAAGTCCCGGAGCGCCAAGGGGAAGAGGCTCGCGCGTGTCAGGATCGACGATGCGCACGCTGACTCCCGGCAGCGGATGGCCGATGTGGCCGCGTTTGGCGCCGACCTGGCGGAATCCCGGTGCGCGAAAATCCTTCGCATTGACGGCGACGACGGGCGAGCATTCGGTGGCTCCATAGCCCTCGAGCGGGCGTATGCCGAAACGGTCTTCGAAGGCGAGCGCGAGTCGCTCGGGCAATTTTTCCGCGCCGACCACGACGAATTGCAAACTGCCGAAATCTTCGGGCGAGCAGCGTCGCAGATAGGCTTGCAGGAAGGTGGGCGTCGCGAGCAAAAAAGTGACGCGGTAATCGCGGACGATTTCACTGATGGCGCTTAGGTCGAGCGGGCTGGGGTGATAGGCGACACCGACGCCGAGCACGGCGGGCATCCACAGCGTGACGGTGAAGCCGAAGGAGTGGAAAAACGGGAGCACGCCGAGGAGGCAGTCCTTGCGGTCGAGCATGAAGGTCTGGCCGACCTGCTCGATGTTCGAGGCGATGTTGAAGTGGGTCAGCATGACGCCCTTGGGCTCGCCGGTGCTGCCGCTGGAGAAAATGATGGTCGCGAGGTCATCGAGGCCGCGCGCTTTTCCGCTGAGGACGCGCTCGAGCCACGGGCCCGGCAGGAACCAAAGCAGGAGAGCGATGAGCTTTTCGGCGCCAGTGGGCGAAGCGGCCGCTTCTTCGAGGAAGATGGTTTTGCCGGGCACGTCGAGCGGAATCTTGTCGAGCAGCGGCTTCGTAGTGACGACGGTTTCGAGTTTGCATTGCGCGGCGCAAGAGGCGAGCGTCTCGTTCGACGCGGTGTAGTTCAGGTTGACGGGAATCTTGCCGGAGAGCATAGCGGCGTAATTCACCAGCGCAGCGGGAACAGACGGCGGAAGCAGGATGCCGACCATCTTCTGTCCGGCCCAGACACTTCGCAAACGTCGCGCAAGCAAGATGGAGGCGAGCAGAACGCTGCCCCACTTCATTCGTGGGCGCCGCTTGTCGCCCATGCCGAAGCGAAGCGGATGCCGGTGGGCCGTGCCAATCAGGTCCCGATGCAAGGTGCGCAAGCGCTTCTTGTGATGGCGGTAGGCCTCGGTTTGGAGGCGCTGCACGGCGCGGCGGACGTCGAACGAAGGTGTCGTGGGCGGCATGGGCGGGCCGAAGCTGACAGTGACGGGGTAGGGAATCGAGCGCGGAATTTTCCAGAGGAAGCGGCCGCGCTCGAAGCTGAAGATGCTGCCCCACACGCCGTCGAGATTCACGGGTATGATGGGCGCTTCGACGCCTTTCATGATGCGTTCCATGCCGCGGCGGAAGGGAAGCATCTGGCCGATACGCGTGATTTGTCCTTCGGCGAAGATGCAAACCACTTCGCCGGAGCGAATTGCGTTGGCCGCTTCGCGGAGCGATTGGAGCATTTCGCGCGGGCGCAACTCCGATGAAATTGGGATGGCGCGAATCATGTTCGCGAAGGGCTTGATGTAGGGCAGGTCGTAGATGCCTTTGAACATAAGGAAGCGGATGGGGCGGTCGGTAGAAGCGATCAGCAGGCAAGCGTCAACCAGCGACATGTGGTTGGCGACGAAGAGCGCGCCACCGGCTTCGGGGATGTTGTCGCGGCCCTCGATGCGGATGCGGTAGAGCGAGTGCGTCAGGATCCAGAGAACGAGGCGCAGCAGGGAATCGGGAAGCAGAAAAATGCAGTAGAACGTGGCGAAAAGCGTGAGGACCGCACCATCGAGAAAGATTCCGGAAGGCGTTTGGTGGAAGCCGCCGGCAAACAGCCAGTAGGCTCCGGCAGCGATGAAGATACCCACGAAAGAGAGGAGGTTCGCGGCGGCGATGACGCCGCCTTTTTGCTCCGGTTTGGGCCGGTGCTGGATCAGCGCGCCGAGCGGGACGGCGAAGAATCCGCCGAAGAATCCGAGCAACGAAAGATGGACGAGCGAACTGACGAAGGTCTGGTGCGGGTTATAGAGAAACGCGGAAAAGACGGTGATGCCGATCGCGCCGAGCGGAATCAGCCCATATTCAATCTTGCCGCCAGAGAGATAACCCGCGGCGAAACTCCCGATGCCGATGCCGATTCCAACGGCCGCCTGGAGGTAGCTGATGTACGTGTCGTTGACGTGGAGAACGTCATGGCCGTACAGGATGATCGTGAGTTGCAGGAGGGCGGCCAGGAAGAACAGATACGTGTTGCCGAGCACGGCCCAGCCGAGCACGCGGTCGCCGCGAATGATCTTCAACTGAGCCCAAAGGTCGCCGAGCGGATTAGGACGGAATGTTTTTGCGGGATCGGCGGCGGGGACTCGCGAAATGCCGAGACTGGTCAGCAAGCCGACGCACGTAAAACCGAGCAGGAAGACGCCCGCGATGGACTCGCGGTTGTGATAGCGGACGGCGAGGAATCCGGCGGCCATGGTTCCGGCAATGGACGCGACGAACGTTCCCAGTTCGATGATTCCGTTGCCCCACGACAACTTCTTTTCGGGCAGAAGTTCCGGAAGCAGGCCGTACTTCGAGGGACCAAAGAGAGCCGCTTCCGAGCTGATGAGGAAGACGCTGGCGCACTCCATCGGCAGGTTGTGCAGAGCGAGCGCCGCAATTGCGAACGCCATCACTCCGAATTCGAGCAGCTTCGTGCCAATGGTAGCGGTGCGCTTGCTGTAGCGGTCGGCGAGAAAGCCGCCCGCCATGGAAAAAAATATGAAGGGAAGCGCGAAAAGGGCGCCGACGACGGGAACCAGCATATTCCTGGTGGCCTCGGGCAGGGCCATCGCGACAACGATGTAAATCACGAGGAATTTCAGCGCGTTGTCGTTGAACGCGGTCTGGAACTGCGTGGCGATGAGGCTCCAGAAGCCGAGCTGCCAGTTTTTCACAGACGCAGATGGACGCGCGGCGGAGTGTGGCGGCGTTGATGTGGGCGTTTCAGTTTGCATTCGAACTCAGCTCGCCAAAAACGCGGGCGGGTCCAAGACCCGCCCCTACGGTCGCGCAAGGGGACCGGGCGTACAAGCCGGTGTGTCTGGTGACTCCCGTTCCGCGAGTCTATCGCAAAAAAGTAACCCGATGTGAGGACGGGTAGGAACGCGTTGCGAAAGGCGCGTTAACTTATGCGATGACGCGGAGCGGAGATTTGACGGAACCATTTCCTGGGTGAGGTGTGGCGGCATCGGCAACGGCGCTAGCAGGGAGCGGCGTTTCGCGCGCGTGGTATTTCGTGGAAACGTAATCGTCGAGGAGGGCGCGGAACTCGCGCGAGAGCTCGTCGTACGTGCCTTCGAGGGTCTTGAATTTCTGGCCGTCAACGTAAACGGGGCAGCGCGGCGCCTCGCCCGTTCCGGGAAGGCTGATGCCGATGTTCGCCGCTTTCGATTCGCCGGGGCCGTTAACGATGCAGCCCATCACTGCGAGCTTCAGTTCCTCGACGCCTTCGTACTGCCGCTTCCATTCCGGCATTTTGTCGCGGATGTAGCCCTGAATGCTTTCGGCAAGTTCCTGGAAGGTTGTGCTGGTCGTGCGCCCGCAGCCGGGACAAGCGGTCACGCTGGGCGCGAACGTGCGGAGCCCAAGGGATTGGAGGAGTTCGCACGCCGCATAGACTTCATCGCGGCGGTCGCCATTCGGACGAGGAGTGAGCGAAATGCGAATGGTGTCGCCGATTCCTTGTTCGAGCAAAATTCCCATCGAAGCGGCCGACCACACCAGCCCCTTGGCGCCCATCCCGGCTTCGGTCAGCCCGAGATGCAGGGGCTGGTCCGTCTTGCGGGCGAGATGGCGATAAATTTCGATCAAGTCGCTGGGCCGCGAAACCTTGCACGAAATGATGATCTGGTCTTTGCGCAGGCCGCATTCGAGGGCCAGTCCGGTGGATTCGAGGGCCGAAAGCACCATGCACTCGTTGATGATCTCTTCGGACGTCTTGCCGAGGTCGCGGTCGGTATTCTCCTGCATCTTGCGCATGACGAGTTCCTGGTTGAGGGACCCGCCGTTCACGCCGATGCGCACAGGCTTGCCGTGATCGCGCGCGACTTTGCAGATGGTGGAGAATTGCTCGTCGCGGCGCTGGCCGTGACCGACGTTCCCGGGGTTGATGCGGTACTTGTCGAGGTCGCGGGCGCAATCGGGATATTTGGTGAGGAGGACGTGGCCGTTGTAGTGGAAATCGCCGATCACGGGCGCGTCGCAACCGGCGTCGAGCAACCGCTTCTTGATTTCGGGGACCGCGGCAGCTGCTTCGGGAACGTTCACCGTCACGCGGAGCAGTTCCGAGCCGGCCTGCGCGAGCTCGATGCACTGTCTTACGGTGGACGCGACGTCGGCAGTATCCGTGTTGGTCATGGACTGCACGACGACCGGCGCGCCGCCGCCGACCTGCACTTTGCCCACCTTGACGCCGACAGTCTGATGCCGTTTGTGCGCCATATCCCATTATTCTAGCGAATCGCCGCGCAAAGATGGTAGATTCTCTGTTCGTTTGTGTTTTCGCGGCGTAATTTTGTGCTTGTGAGCTGACCCGAATGACAGAGGAACGCGAATCGCAGGAAGTGCAATCACAAGAGGTCCACGCGAAGGAAGTCTCGGCGCAGCAGGCGGAGGAGGCCCAACTCGAAAATGCGCCCCTTGTTGACGAGCACGCGCGAGACCTTCGACTGCAGCAACTGCAAGCGGCGCTCGAAGGCATCATCTACGTTGCCGACGAGCCTGCGTCCATAGATCAGCTTTCAAGAGCGCTCGAGGCTCCGAAGCCGGAAATTCGGGCCGCGCTCGACCTTCTCGTCGCGTCTTACGCTACCGACGGACGGGGCATTGAAGTTCGGAAAGTGGCCGGAGGGTGGAAGTTTTATACCAAGCCACAGCACCACGAAGTGGTCCGGCGCTTCATTAAGAGCCTGCAGCCGCCGATTCGCCTTACGATGCCCGCGTTGGAGACGCTGGCCGTTATCGCCTACAAGCAGCCAGTGACCGCGCCCGAAATCAACGAGATTCGCGGCGTCAACGTGGGTGGCGTGATCAAGACGCTCCTAGAGAAGCACCTCATTACGACGGCCGGACGCAAGGAAGTCATCGGGCGCCCGATCCTGTATCGGACGTCGAAGCAGTTCCTGATGCGGTTTGGCTTGTCTGACCTGGACGAGCTCCCCAGCCTGAAGGAATTCGAACAGCTTGCCCAGGCGGCGCTCGGCTCCGATGCTGGAGTGGCCCCGGCGGAGCCGGAATCTGAAGCGCCTGCCGGTTCCCAAGCTCAAAACGAGCCCGAACGCTCCGCCTCTGAGGTTTCTGGAGACGCTCGCGAGCAGGCGATTGAGGGAGCGTCAGACAATGCTTCCGGCGAAGAATCCGCAAGGACGGAATCCGCCGCCTCACTGGATCGATCGGCCGCTGAAACGTCCGCCGAACCCGCCGAATCACCTGATTCGTCCGCCCGCGCCGCCAAAGCGGGTAGCAATGACCACCAATCCTCTTGAACGTTGATGCGGCGCTCAGTCTATGGACCGCCGGCGGACTGTCGCGGTGCGCTCCTGGCGATGTACGCGATCAATGACGCGATGAATCAGCTCATTCTCGCGCACCTCGACGCGCGGGCCTGGCGCGCAGAGCCGCTAGGAAAGGCGTCTCGGGGAGGGCGGACCATTGCCGTGATTTTCGCTCATCTCCACAATTGCCGGCTGCGCTGGCTTCGCAAATCCGCTCCGCACCTGAAGTGCCCGGCGCCGCTCGATCCGCGGCGTTGCACGATGAAGCAGGCAGCAGCGGCACACCGGCAAAGCGCCGGACAGTGCCTCAAAATGCTGAAGGAAGGCTTGTCGGACGATCCGAGACGCCGCGTCACTACGTTCCGACGAGATGAATGGATGCCGGACTGGACGCCCGGCGCCGCTATGTTCGCGTACATGTTCTCGCACGAGGCGCACCATCGTGGTCAAGTGCTGATGCTCGCCCATCAGCTCGGTTATCGCTTGCCAGCGGCAGCAACGGGCGGCATCTGGCAATGGGACAAGCTCTGGAAAGAGGCCGGCATTCCTCGCCCGCGCTGATCGGCTGCAATCCGAGCACCCTGAATCCTTCGGCTCCCTTGGATCAATTCTGCGGTTGTAGGTCGTGCTTGAAGGGAAGGCGAAGCTTCCGAGCGATGTCGGGCCAAAATTCGCGCAGGACGTTATATCCGGCGTCGCTGCCCACGGAGACGGCGACGTTTTCGGCCGTCGGGCCGAATCCCCGCCTGTTTCCCGGATGGTAGAGATTGCTGACGGAGGCCGCGCTGATTGTTCCCAGCCATTCGGACAGATTCGCCATGTTCCGCCCGTCCTGGCTGTGCGCGACAAACACTTGTTTGCTTGCGTGCCAGAATCGCTTGGTGGTGGGCCCTTCGCCAAGAGGGTAATAGCGCGGATCCTCGCGCAGGATGATCGGATAGGCAAAATCTTTGAAAAAGAGGGACGATGCCTGATCAGCAGCCGCAGCCGCAAATCGCTTCCCGTAGCCCTCTGCGCCCTGACCGAAGCTCGGATCGGAATCCTGCGCCTGCGAGATGGCGGCGTTGAAGCCCACGGACATGAAGGTCACCGGATCAGCGGCATCCCAGGCCAATAGACGCGCTTCATCTTTTGGCGTGAGCGTGCACATCAGCGCGCCCGGCTTGTAGTGGACGGTGCCCACCGACTTGCGCTCGAGGCGCCTCGCGAAGATACCGACTGTCTTCTGGAACGGCCCGCGATATTCCTGCCAGGTGACCATAGGCGGCGGCTGGATGCAGGGAGCCCGAGGATTCACCTGCGCCTTTTCCTCCTGCGGTGTCAGCGCAGAGACTGGAGTTTGGCGTTGAGGGGGCGGCGCGGGCTTCTGCGAACTCTGGGAGCTGAAGGCACTGACGTTTTGGATCTCCGGCGCGCTCGGGCTTACGGTGGAGGGCTCCTGAGCCCTCGCCGGCCCCCACGGGCTCATGCTAACCAACAACCAGGCGAGGAGCAGACCGCAAGACCGTGTCTCAAATGACGAGATTACTCGCACCAGTTCGGCACCGGGAGTATCACATCTATGATTCGCAGCCGGACGTGCGCCGCTACTCTTTGGAAACTTACTTCTCCTTGGTTCACCATACCATCCCGTTATACCAGGCGAAACAGCAGAGCAGACAGCTACAGTTTCGTCCCACGTCGTATACTGCCTTTATGGCGGCCAAACTCGAAACTGAGATCAAACTGCGAGTTCGTGACCTGCCAGAGCTGCTCCGGCGACTACGCCAAATCGGCGCGCGGGAGCATCGCCGTGTACTTGAGGAGAACGTCCTGTACGACACTCCTGCCAGCGACCTTCGGCGGCTTGGAAGACTGCTGCGTCTGCGAATCGAGACGCCAAAATCCGGCCGCCACGAGGCCATTCTCACCGCGAAGGCGCCCGCGCCGGAGAAATCGGGAGGTGGCCGGAGAAAACCGTCGTTCTGCCACAAACAAAAGCTCGAACGCGAGGTTCCGGTCCGCGACCACCGACGGATCGCCCGCCTCCTTCGGGCAATCGGCCTTGGCCCGTCGTTTCGCTATGAAAAGTACCGCACGAGCTTCCGGCTGCGCGATTTGCATCTCGATCTTGACCAGACACCTGCCGGCACCTTTCTCGAATTGGAGGGTTCGCCTGCCGCTATTGACCGCGCCGCCCGCGCCCTGGGCTATTCGCAGAGCGACTACATTCGCGGGACCTATTGGGATCTTTACGCCGCCGACTGCCTCCGGCATGGCCGCAAGCCGAAAAATATGGTTTTCGGGCACAAAAAGGCTCATAGCTTCCACTCTTCGCTTGACAATCTCTCCGACTGCTTTTAACTATCATTTCGCATCAAATTTTCCTGAGGGTGATGGACGCTTTGCCCAATTCGGAGCCCGGAAGTTGGCGTCGCTGGATGCTGGGCGATAGCTTGGCGCCAAGTTCCTGGCCAGTTGATCGTAGCGCCGGCGATGTTGAGGGCATGGTGCGTGGCGCTGGTATGGCGTGTTCCGGCTTGAACCGCTCGCTGCCCGTCTGGCTGCGAGGCGGCAGGGAGGCGCGGCCCGGCCTGAAGTAGCATGGGCCCTTTCTCTCGCCCGAGCCGGATGCCGAACCGGCCCGGGCTTTTTTTTTGGCTGAGCCGGGAGGCTGATCCAGGCCCGGTCACAATAGGGATGAAATCGGTCTCCGATAGGTCAAGCTCTTAGCTGGAGGCTCCGGTCCCGGCCTTAGTCCAGATGAATTTCGGCCCTTCGAATGCGGGCGAGTTCCGATTCTGGCAGTTCGAAATTTCGGTTTTGAGAGGTTCAACATGCTCCACGCAACTGAATTGCTGGGCGCTGTCGCTTACGACTCCGCCGGCCACTTCGTTGGCCGCGTCAAAGAAATGTTTGTCGTACCGTCGGAGCAACCCAACCGCATCTCGCGCCTGCTTCTTAGCCGGGGCCGCTATCGTCCCCTTGTCGCCCGGGCCGACCAGATCGGCGCCGTCGCTCCCGGGCAGATTAACCTGACCACGGACGAGTCCGCCCTCGAGCTGTTCCACCCAAACGAGGCATGGCTTGCGGTCCGCAAGGACCTGCTCGATCAGCAAATCATTGACACGCACGGCCGCAAGGTGGTCCGCATCAACGACGTGGATCTGGGCGACTACCGCACGAATGGCAATACGGAGCTGCGGCTGGAAAACGTCGGTGTGGGGATTTCGGCGGCGGTTCGCCGTCTTCTGCAGGGGATCGTGCCGCCGAATACGATCCGGCAAATCCAGAGGAAGCTTCCAAAGAACACCATTCGCTGGGAATTCGTCAACCTGATCGAATCCGATCCGCTTCGTCGGGTGAAGTTGCGCATTTCGAGCGACAAACTCGAACAACTTCACCCCGCCGACCTTGCGGACTTGATGGAAGAGCTGTCGCCAGCCGAACGCCAGTCCATCATTGACTCTCTCGATGAAAACGTGGCCGCCGAGACCCTTCCTGAACTGGACAAGCGCCTGCAGGCGCAGGTGGTCGAGAAGCTAGATCCGGAGAAGGCTGCCGACATCATCGAGGAGATGAGTCCGGACGCTGCCGCCGACCTGATCGCCAATCTTCCGCCGGACACATCCGAGGAGTTGCTCCATGAAATGGGCCATCGGGAGGCGGAAGAGGTCGAAGAATTGCTGCAGTTCGCCGAAAACAGCGCGGGCGGCATGATGAATACCGAGATTGTGGTGGTTGGGGAGGAAGCCACCCGCGGCGAGGTGATCGACTACATCCGTTTTCACGAGATTTCGCCGGACCAGCTCGACAACATCGTGCTGATTGATCGCGAGGCCACGCTGGCCGGAACGGTGCCAATTTCCCGGCTCCTTCTTGCAATGTCCGATCAGCGCGTATCGGAGCTGGCTTTTGAGCCACGAGTGTCCGTAAGCCCGGAAAGCGATGAAAAGGAAGTGTTCGAGCTGTTCGACAAGTACAACTTGCGCAGCCTCACGGTGGTCAATGCGGAGGATCGGCCGATCGGGGCCATCACCGTGGATGACGTGGTCAGCCGGCTCCGCACCAAGCTCTAGGTGGAAGCACGGGGCATTAGCCACGTGAATAGGGGCCCGGTCGAGAGTGGGCATCAGTCCGGAAATGACGACTCAGAACACCATCAACGATAAGCTTTCCTCCCTGCGCACCAGAGGCAAGGATTTTGGCCGCCGCAGCCGAAGCTGGCGGCGTCGCATCGGTGTGTTCCTGGCCGTCGTTGGTCCCGGCCTCATCACTTCCAACGTTGACAACGACGCAGGCGGAATCGGCACGTATTCGCAGGCCGGCGCGCACTTCGGATATGCGCTTCTCTGGTCGCTGATTCCCATGACCATCGCGCTCTACGTCAGCGAGGAGATGTGCGCCCGCATGGGGGTGGTCACGGGAAAGGGGCTTTCTGACCTGATTCGGGAGGAATTCGGATTTCGCTCGACCTTTTTCGTGATGGTGGCCGCCCTGGCGATCGACTTATTCAACACGGTCGCCGAGTTTTCGGGTGTTGCCGCCGCCGGCGAGGTCCTACACGTCAGCAAGTACGTTTCAGTCCCGCTCGCGGCCATCGCCGTCTGGCTACTCGTTGTTTACGGGACCTACCGCATCGTCGAAAAGATCTTTCTTGTCGCGTGCGGATTTTACGTCTCCTACATAATTTCCGCGCTGATGGCCAAGCCCGACTGGCTTTACGCGGCCCGCGAAACCCTGGTCCCGCCGGTCCACGTCAGTACACCCTACCTGCTGATGCTGATCGGGCTGGTAGGGACAACGATTGCCCCATGGCAGTTCTTCTATCTGCAGGCGGGCTTCGTGGAGAAGCGCGTCGGGCCTCGTCAGTACAAACACGCCAGGTGGGACGTCCTGGTCGGAAGCATCTCCTGCATGGTGATTGTGTTCTTCATCATCGTTTGCTGCGCCGCGACGCTGCACGCTCACGGCATGACGAGCATCGCTAGTGCCAAGGAAGCTGCCGAAGCATTGGGCCCGCTTGCCGGGCATTGGGCCGGCCTGCTCTTCGCCTTCGGCTTGCTGAACGCATCGCTGTTCGCCGCGTCCATCCTGCCGCTCTCGACGGCGCACGTGATCTGCGAAGGACTTGGCTTCGAGGCGGGCCTCGACCACAAATTCAAGGAAGCGCGCTTTTTTTATTGGCTCTACACGCTTCTGATCGTGGTGGGCGCGGGAATCATTCTCATACCGCGCGCGCCGCTCTGGAAAATCCTGATTTACTCGCAGGTGGGGAACGGCATCTGGTTGCCTGTGGTGCTGATATTCATCCTTTTACTCATCAACCGGCGCGACTTGATGGGCGAATATACCAACAGCCTGACGTTCAACGTGATCGCCTGGGCATCCAGCATTATCATGATCATTCTGACCTTCATCCTTATGTACGTCGCTATTTTCAAACCCAATGAAGCCGGCATGGTCGGCTCGCTGCTGCCGTTTATGTAAGGGCGCGAGGGACGGGACCAGGGTAGAAGTGCCGGGAATAGTCCGTGGAGTGGGAATTCTTTGCCGAACCGGGGTAAAAGCGAAACCGGCAGAAAATCAACGCCAATTTGTTGCAGCGATCTTCAGTTCTTTGAGGCCGTTACGGATACTGCGTTCCGGACCGGTTGTCTCCTGGCCCTCACAGCTTGTATCCAATTGTTCGCACAAACTCGCGGCGCTTCCTGGCGTCTTCGTCAGTTTCGACCCCCTTTGGCGGTAAGCCGTCCACCACGCCCAGGATTGCGCGGCCTTGCTCTGTGTGCGCCACGATTACCTCGACGGGATTGGCCGTTGCGCAATAGATGGAGCACACCTCGAAGCAATCGCGTATGCGTCCCATCAGGTTGATGGGATATGCCTGCCGCACCAGCAGCACGAACGCGTGACCGGCGCCAATCGCCCGCGCGTTTTCGACAGCCGCTCGCCGTAATTCGTCGTCATTCGACTCGACGCGTATGAGGCACGGTCCCGACGCTTCGCAGAAAGCCACGGCGAATTTCGCGCCTGGGACGGTATTCACGACTGCCTCGTACAGGTCCTCCGCCGTCTTTATAAAGTGTGCTTGCCCGAGGATCAGGTTCGAGTCTTGGGGAATTAGCATGCGAACGTTTCGTGTCTCAATCATCTGTTATCCCTTTTATCCTCTGTTCGGTAAAAACTTCCCAGATTCGGAAGGCGAACGAAAAGCGCGAATAACCGAAGCAAAGCGAAGTCCATTATCAGCATCGCGGGGAGCTTCCGCAACCTATGGGGAAGATTGGAATCTTGCGTGCACGGAAGAATCGCGTTCGCAGGTTTTCGCATCGAAAGCTTTAGAGGTGCACGGCGCGTTCCGGCGCACGATGCGGCGACTTAGCTGATTGGATACCCTGATGCTGATCAAGACAATGCAGCAGGCAAAGCGGTGGCTGAAGATACTTTTCGGCTTCACCCTCCTCGTTCTCGGCGCAGTGATGGTTTTTACGCCGGGGCCTGGATGGGTGGTTATTTTCCTTGGACTGGGTGTTTTGGCCGCCGAGTTCGTTTGGGCGCGAAGGCTACTCGACCGCATGAAGCAGCAAGGCGTTCGCATCCGGGACGCGGTTTTCGCTCATCCCCAACCGCCGGCGCCAGCGAACCGCGCCTAGTCCGCCGGCCTCAGATCTCCTCGGGCTTCGCTTTTGTGGCTTCCGCTCCCCGCTTTTTCCTTCCCGAACTTTCCGAAACTGTGGTCTCATGCTTTGCTTGAGTCGAGCGCGCCTCTCTCGTTATCGTCTTGAGCGAACTGGCGGACGCATTTTCGTTTCCGCGCCAGCCGGAACGGTGGACCACAAAGAGGAATCTGGCGTTCGTTAGGTCGCTTGCAGGCCGACGGCTCAATTCGGAGGTTCTCGTGTCCGACCATTCCACTAACCTGATTGGTGATCGCTGGTATAACAAATGGGCGCTCGTGACGGGCGCGAGCGCGGGCATCGGCTGGGCGCTCGCCGAACAGCTCGCTGCCGCCGGCGCTCACCTGGTCCTAACGGCCCGGCGCACCGACCGCCTTGAGAAGCTCGCCGCCGAGCTTGCCGCCAAGCACGCCATTGATGTCGAGGTTTTCTCGGCAGATCTGACGCGCCCCGAGGCTTCCGCGGAGATCCTCGGCTTCACGTCGCAGAAAGGGCGGCAGATAGACTTGCTGGTCAACAACGCGGGTTTTGGCGCCTTCGGCTACATCCACGAAATGGAGGAGCAACGCCTCCTCGAAATGATCCAGGTGAACTGCTCCGCGGTCGTCCACCTGACGCGGCTCTATGCGCCGGCCATGGTCGAGCGGCGGCACGGCGACATCCTTATCGTCGCTTCGACGGCTGCTTTTCAGGCCGTCCCGTACAATTCAGCCTACGCGGCAACCAAGGCCTTCGACTTGATCTTCGCGGAGGGGATTGCGCAGGAGCTTCGGCCGTTCGGCGTAAATGTCTGCGCGCTGTGTCCCGGCCCAACGACCACCGAGTTCCAGCAGGTTGCCCACCAGCCGGCCCGCGCTTTCCGCGTCGCCGAAACGGCTGACAAGGTCGCCCGGGTCGGCCTCGAAGGCTTGGCGAAAGGGAAGAGCTTCGTTATTTCCGGCGCGATGAACCGCATCATGATGGAAGCCGAGCGCCTCGCGCCGCGCAGCTTCGTGGCCAAAGCCGCGGCCAAAATGATGCGTCCTGACGGTTCCTGAGATGACGTGTCCTGAAGCGCCAATCCGGTCCGTTCGACGGGCGGGCTGGGGATGGGAGATTTTGTTTTGCAGGCGCCGATGCTTTGCGGGTTCGGTAGGCGTGATCTTCGCCGTTCAGATTGGCTTCGCCATGCGCACGATTGGCAGGGAATCTCCGTCGCCCAAGGGCACAGCGACGTTCTCCAGTGGCTCGTACCCTCTCGCCTTATAAAACGCGACTCCGCTCAGTGTCGCGCCCATCTCCAGCCGCTTGAATCCCGCCCCTTTCGCTGCCGCCTCGCAGGCGTCAAGAATCAAGGTGCCAATCCCGCGTCGCGCCCATTCCGGACGCACGAAGAATGCCCGAATCTTCGCTGCGTCGCGCGACGGATCGAGCAGATCATCCTGCCTGCCGGTCCACTGGTCGCCGCCAAACAGCGTCTTCCGCTTGCTCCACCCTCCGCACCCAACGATGACGGTGGTCTTGGCCCGATTAGTCCCGGTCGCGTTTGCCCACGCGCCAGCCTGTCGCCCCGGCGCTTCGTTGCCCGTCGTCTCCGCCGCAAAATACGTCCCGTCAGCGATTAACTGCGTATCCACTCCATACACCGTTTTCAGCGCCAGATCAATCTGCCGCGGAGTGTAGTCGCCAGCCTGCAATCCCCGCACCGACGCCTCGATCACCTCCCGCAGGACGGGAACATCTGCAGGAGCTGCCGGTCGAATGCGAAATTCCGCCGAGGTTGAAGCGACGCCAGAAGTTCTCACTCTTCCTCGCGGCCTTGCGCCTTGGCCAACCGCTCGATCACGCCCATGTCCTCCAGCGTGGTCGTATCGCCCGAGACGCCGCCCTTCTGGGCGAGCTCGCGCAACAGCCGGCGCATGATCTTGCCGCTTCGCGTTTTGGGGAGCAGGTCGCAGAAACGGACATCGGCTGGCCGCGCGATTGTGCCAATCGTGTTGGACACGTGTTCCATCAGCGTCCCACGTAAATCCCTGCTGGGCGACATTCCCGCCCGTAGGGTAACAAAACAGATAATCGCCTCGCCCTTGATCTCATCCGAGCGCGCGACCACCGCCGCTTCGGCTACCGCGTCGTGCGCCACGAGCGCACTCTCGATCTCCATCGAGCTCAACCTGTGCCCGGCCACCTTGATCACGTCGTCCACGCGTCCGAGGACCCAGATATATCCATCCTTGTCACACTGCGCCGCGTCCCCCGCGAAATAGACTCCGGGGATGCGGTTCCAGTAGTCGCGCTGGTACCGCTCGTCGTCGCCGTAAATCGTCCGCAGCATTGAGGGCCACGGATTCCGTATCGTTAGGTAACCCGTCTCGCCGGGTTTCACGGGCTGGCCCTTCAAATCCACCACACGCGCGTCAATTCCAGGCAGAGGCAGCGTCGCCGAACCGGCCTTTGTCGGAGTCGCGCCAGGCAGAGGCGAGATCATCATCGAGCCCGTCTCCGTCTGCCACCACGTATCTACAATCGGGCACCGGTTTTTCCCGATCGCCTCGAAGTACCATTTCCACGCCGCCGGGTTGATCGGTTCGCCCACCGTCCCGAGCAGCCGCAGGCTCTTCAGGCTGTGCGGGGCGATCCATTCCATACCCCACGCCATGAAGGCCCGCACCGCCGTCGCCGAACTGTAGAAAATCGTCACGCCGTAGCGGTCGACGATCTCCCAGAAGCGGTTCTTGCGCGGATAATCCGGCGCACCCTCGTACATCACAATACTCGCGCCGTTCGCCAGGGGCCCGTAGACGATGTAGGTGTGCCCCGTCACCCAACCGATATCGGCCGTGCACCAGTACACATCGTCGTCGCACAGATCGAACACCAGCCGCATGCTCCACATGCATTGCAACAAATATCCCGCCGAAGTGTGCAGCACGCCCTTTGGCTTTCCCGTTGTCCCGCTCGTATACAGGATGTAGAGGGGCTGCTCTGAATCGAACGGCAGGGCAGGGCATTCCGCCGAAGCGGCATTTTCGAGCTCGTTCCACCACAGGTCGCGATTCTCGTCCCACGCGACTTCTTCGCCCGTCCGCTCGAC
>DATEKA010000113.1:0-16278 GCA_035277685.1 Candidatus Acidiferrales bacterium | reverse complement strand
ACCCAGGACACGATGGACAAGCTCAGTCCCCAAAGCCTCGCAATCACTGGACACGTAATCCTCGAGAGCGTTTCCGAACTCCAGCGCAAATTCAAATAGAGTCTGGCGCCCTCTCTCTCAGGCGCGCACGTCGCGGCTTCCACGGCGGCGCCGTCCGCTGCGCCCGCGAAGCTCCTCGTGATACATTCGTTCCTTCCTTCATGACGACGATTCGCATCCAAAGCAGCACGGGGCGATACGAAGTTCACTGCGCGCGTGGAATCCTGGCGCGCGCGTGCCGTCTCATCGATCGGCTGGACGATTCGACGGGAACCTACGTTCTATCTTCGCCCCGTGTCTGGAAATTCTGGGGCAGCAAGCTTTCGCGTGCGCTCGGAATCGACACGAGACGCGTGATCCTTTTCGACGACCGCGAGTCGTCGAAGCGCCTTGCCACCGTAGAGACTATTGCGCGCAAACTCACGCGGGCGGGCGCGGATCGCCACTGCACTCTGGTTGCCCTCGGCGGCGGGGTGGTTGGTGACGTAGCCGGATTCGCCGCGGCAACATACCTCCGCGGTGTCTCGATCGTGCACATTCCGTCTACTCTGGTCGCGCAGGTGGACAGCGCCATCGGCGGCAAGACGGGCGTCGATCTGCCGGAAGGAAAGAATTTGGTCGGCGCGTTTTATCCCCCGAAGCTCGTGATCGCCGACCCTGAATTGCTTCGCACCCTTCCACAGCGCGAATTCCGCTCGGGACTCTACGAAGTGGTGAAGTACGGCATCATCGCCGACGCGACCCTCTTTCAATTCCTCGAGAGGCGCATGGACGACGTGCTTCGTCGTGATCCCGCAGCGCTCGACTGGATCATTCCTCGCTGCATCGCCATCAAGGCACGCATTGTGAACGCAGACGAGCGCGAGTCCGGTCTGCGCAAAATCCTGAATTTTGGCCACACGCTCGGCCATGCCCTTGAAGCGGCTACGGGATATAAACGCTTTCTCCACGGCGAAGCCGTCGGCTGGGGCATGATGGCTGCTGCGCTGGCCGGGCTGGCGGTTGGCGGCACGCGGGAGTCCGACGCCGCACGCATTCTGCGTCTGGTGGCGCGGTTGGGGGCCCTGCCGCCGCTCACGGGACTTAAGCCGGCTTCGCTGCGTGCAATCGTTGCCAGCGATAAGAAAAGTCGCGCCGGCCGCGTGCGCTGGGTTCTGGCGCGCGCAATTGGCACGGCCGAATGGGACATTGAGGTTTCCTGGCCGTCCGTGGCGCGCATCTTCGCAGAACTGCCTCGAATTGCAAGAACCGGTCTCAACGAATGAGATCCGCAGGTCGCGCGAATGGAAAGCTGGCTGGCACGCGGCCGGAGGGCGCGCGCGATGAGCGCGAAGCCGCCGCGCGGGTGCAGGAAATGTTCGCGTGCATTACGCCGCGCTACGACCTGCTGAACCACCTGCTCTCGTTCTCTCTCGATCGCCTCTGGCGACGCCGCACGGCAAGTCGTCTTCTTCCGATTCTGCGGCGTCCCGAAGCGCGCATTCTCGATGTCTGTTGCGGCACGGGCGACCTTGCTCTGGCCCTCGACCGCCTGCGCACAAAGACTCTGTGCTACGCTGCGGGAACACGTAAGCCGGTCGCAGGGAGCGATTTCGTGCTTCCCATGCTCGACCGTGCGCACGCAAAAGCGGCGCAGGCAAAGGGCCGAGCGGTATTCGCGGCGGCGGATGCCATGAACCTGCCGTATCCTGATAACGCTTTCGATTTAGTGACGTGCGCCTTCGGCTTCCGCAATCTTGCGAATTATGAGAAGGGCATGCGTGAATTCGCGCGCGTTCTGAAGCGGGGCGGGGAAGTGGGCATCCTTGAATTTTCAGAGCCGGGCACGGGTCCGCTCGCTGCTCTGTTTCGCCTTTACTTCCGGCGGATTCTTCCGCGCGTGGGTGCAGCGATCTCCGGCAGCCGGGAAGCCTATTCCTATCTCCCTGCCTCCGTTGGCAGGTTCCCCTCGCCCGATGAACTAGCTGGGCTGATGGAGCGCTGTGGGTTTGCGGGCGTGCAGTACGAATCGTGGAATTTCGGAAGCGTCCTGTTGCACCGCGCCCGTCGGACTTAGCTTAGCGGGGAGGCCGAGGTGACAGTTTCTACGGTCGAAGCATCGCCGACCCTTTACGCACGAATCGGAGCGTACCGTACGTAATCATTATCATCGCGGGCTTCCTCGGGGAGGCTTTCGTTCGGGATAGGCTGATCGTTTCTGGCGGCCGCCAAAGCCACAGCCGCCCGTGGAGAACGAAGGCAGGCACACGGGCGGTTGGAGGGCGGTCCGTTTCTAGCCGGGCAAGGCGAGATCAGTTTTCAAGACCGAGAGCGCGTATCTTATTGAGAAGGGTTTTGTAGGAAACTCCCAGTTTCTCCGCCGCGCGGGTTTTGTTCCACTTCGACTCGCGGAGCGCGCTCTGGATTTTGAACCGTTCGACGTGCGCGACGGCCCGCTGCGACACGTCGTCGAGCGGGCCTTCCCACAAAAACTGCTCTTCAACCATGCCGGGCGGCAACTCTTCAGCAGACGGTCTCGCCGCGGGCAATTGCAGCGCGGCCGCGTCGATTTCCGCGTCGCGAGACAAAATAGCCGCCCGCTCGATGGTATTTTGCAATTCGCGCACATTGCCGGGCCAGGAGTAGGTCACCAGGCGCGCTCGGGCATCTTCCGACAGCCGGAGCGAAGGCTTGCGAAACTCGCGCCGGAAGCGTTCCAGGAAATGGTCTGCGAGCAGCAGCACGTCGTCGCCCCGGGCGCGCAGGGGCGGAATCGTGATCGGCACGGCGGAAATCCGGAAATAAAGATCCTCGCGAAACGTTTTCGCCTCGATCGCGGCGCGCAAGTCCTTGTTGGTCGCAGTGAGAATGCGGACGTTCACGTCGATTTGTTGCGTCCCTCCGACGCGTTCGAATCGCTTCTCTTCGAGCACGCGCAACAGCTTGCTTTGAATCGCCGTAGGCAGTTCGCCGATTTCGTCGAGAAAGAGAGTTCCCCGATGTGCGAGCTCGAGCTTGCCGATTTTTCGCGCGCCGGCGCCGGTATACGCGCCGCGTTCGTGGCCGAATAACTCGTTTTCGACGAGCCCTTCCGGAATGGCCGCGCAGTTCAGTGCGACGAACGGCGCGGAAGCGCGCGAGCTGAGGTGATGAATCGCGCGCGCGAACAGCTCTTTGCCCGTGCCACTTTCGCCGAGCAGGAGAACCGTGGACTCGGCCGCAGCGACCCGTTGCGCCATCGCGCCGGCTTCTTTCATCGAAGCATGTTCGCCGGCAATTCGCGGAAAGCCGTAGCGCTCCGCATATTCCTCGCGAAGCAGCAGGTTTTCGCGCAGAAGCTCCTGTTGTCGGGCGGCGCGTTCCAGGAGAAGTCTCAGGTGATCCAAGTCCACCGGCTTCTGGATGAAGTCGAACGCGCCTTCTTTCATCGCCGTAACGGCTTCTTCCACCGAGCCGTAAGCGGTGACCAAAATGACCGGGAGAGTCGGTTCGGCGCGGCGCGCTTCGCGAAGAACGTCAATGCCGGAACTGCCGGGAAGTTTCAAATCGGTGAGGACCACCTGATAGCGGCGGCTGCGAACTTTGTCGATCGCGGAGTTTCCGTCCGGCGCCTCATCGACGGAATATCCCGCGCGTTCGAGCGCCTTGCGCAACATCGCGCGCAGCTCGGGCTTGTCTTCGACGAGGAGTACCGGTTCCATTGCCTTACTGCGGGTTGGCCCAGCCGGGATCGCCGCCCGCCTGTCGCAGTGCATCTTCCGCATCGGAGATCGCCTGCTGATCCGCAGCGATCTGCTTTTTCTTTTCTTCGATCGCGGCCGTCTTCTTGTTGATGTCCTCGCGGCTGAACTGCTGTTGCATTTGCTTGTTCGGATCGGGGTAATACTGCAAGTTCAACTGTCCGAGTTCGCGCTGCATGACGTCGAGTCCCGCCTGATCCTGTTCGAGCTTGTGGCGAAGCCCGGCGAAACGCGCGCGCCAGGTTTTCTCGTCATTGGCCGGAGCTGCTTTCGTCGCGGCCTTTCCTTGTGCCGCTGTTCCCGCACCTTCGCTCGAACTCGCCGGTGTCGCCGGCGCTGCTCCAACAGCGGAGATTCCTCCGGTCGTGGGAATATTGTCGTTCGTGAAGACCTTGACCGCCTTCGGCGCTTCCTTGCGCTGCTGGCGGGCCTTGCGGGCAGCCTCGGCCAGAGGATCTTCCTGTGCCGCGGCAGCCTGCGCCTGGCTCTTTGCGCGGTGCTGCGAGCCCGCTGCTTGTTCCTCATCCTGTGACGGCCTCTGTTGCTGGTCCTGCCGAGACCAAGCCGGCGCGGCAATCAGAACGACCGCCGCTATGGAAGACGCGAGGAAGCTGGTTGGACGCATAAGGACTTCACCTCGAACTTTCCCGGATTCTTCGATTAGTTTAGATGCGGGCTGCCGTCGAGGGGAATAGAGACGGCGCCTGCTCCTGCCGCAAAGGTAACCACAGGAGAAACTCGGCTCCGCCGCCCGTCCGATTCCGCGCCTCGATGCTTCCCCCGTGCTGAAGCGTGACTTTCTGGACGACGGCCAGACCCAACCCCGTACCTTCGGACTTGGTCGTGTAGAAAGGGAGAAAAACCTTGGCCAGGTCGTGCTCCGGAATCCCGGGGCCGTTGTCGGCGATGCAGATGCGTTGCCACTTGCGCCCGCCCAGATCCTCGAGACTGCCGGAAAGCGTTATTCGCGGTGCGGCGCCAGAGCCGCGAGCTGCCTCCGCGGCGTTGCGCATCAGATTCAGAAGCGCCTGCTGCAGTAGAGCCGCGTCGCCGGGGAGCTCGTCGAACATGCCCTCGCAGGTGATCTCGCATTCGGGCATCGCTTCGCGCAGTTCGCCGGCAAGCCGTTCCACGAGAGCGCGCATGTCAACCGTCTCGTACGAAATCTCGAGCGGCTTGGCGAAGCGAAGGAACTCGGTCACCACGTGCGTCAAGGCCCGCGTCTGGTCCACAATGCGCTCGGCGGATTCGCGGATCTCGCCCGGAGCGGCTTCGCTGCGGATCATCTGCGCGTAGCCCGAAATTGTGGCGAGCGCGTTCTTGAACTCGTGCGCGATGCCCGCCGACATCTCGCCCAGCGCCGCCAGATTCTCTTTCCAGCGAATCTGCTTCTGCAGCGCAGTCAGCTCGGTCAGATCGCTCATCAGGCAGAGAGCGCCGGTGATTTTGGTTTCCGCAAGGCTGGTTCCTGCGGGGCCGCCCGAACGCGCGAAGCTTCGGGCCGCTCGCTGAATGGGGGAAATGGTTACGCCAAGGCGCCGGACTTCGCCGCCGGAAGTCGCGTATTCGACCTCCGACCGCTGGAAGGTCTGCCCTTCTTGAAGGCAGGCGGTAAGCATCTGCGCAAGGGCGGACTCTTGCCCCAGAATCTCCCGGTAGGAGCGGTATCGTAGGGACCGAACGCCCAGCGCGGTTTCCGCCGCCGGATTCGCCGAGCTGATGGTGCCCGTTGCGTTCACCAGCAGCAATCCGGTCGGCATGTTCCGTGTAACTTCTTCCGTAAGACGCTCCGATTCCTGCGCGCGCTCCTGCGCCAGCAGATGCAATCGCGCGAGTTCTTTCTCCTGGGCGCGCAGCTTTTCGATAACGCCTTGCATGGACGCGGCCACGAAAGCAGACGGATTCTCCACGTCCGGCTGATTCGGAGCCCAGTCCTTGTGTTCCGCCGGCTGCTTGCCCCGCATCATCCTTCGTGCCACCAGGAAAGCGCCAACCAGCGCCAGCACGAAGAGGAACAGGAAGCCCGCAATATAGGCCATCTGCGCCGGCGACAACACCAGGGGGTGTCCCGAGATCGGTGCGTTCATGGGTCTCCCTCGATCACCTTCAGCGCACCATCAACAGCGACTGGTACCAGTTGATAACCGGAGTCCCGAAAAAAACCACCAGCAGCGCCGCCAATCCCAGGAAGCTGCCGAACGGTAGTTCGTAATCCGATCCCTTGCGTTTTGCCAGGATGAATGCGAGTCCCAGCACGCTCCCAAGCACCGACCCGGCAAAAATCGTCAGTACCGTTCGCTTCACGCCCAGAAACGCGCCC
The DNA here is from genome assembly GCA_035277685.1 of Candidatus Acidiferrales bacterium. GTDB lineage: Bacteria > Acidobacteriota > Terriglobia > Acidiferrales > UBA7541 > Palsa-295. The sequence continues at coordinate 10,200 of DATEKA010000113.1, read as the reverse complement.
GCCATGAGCATCATCTTTACGTCGCCCAGGCCCATTCCTTCGCGCCCTCGCAGCCGGAAATATCCTTCCGAAACAACCCACAAGAGCGAGCTTCCAAGCGCCGCGCCCAGCAATGCGTCAACTAAGGAGAGCACGGGACTCGGAGGTGGAAAGCTGAACAGCTTGTTCGACAGCCAGAGCGCCGCGCCGTCGGTCGGCAAGGTGAATAGGCTGACCGCGAGCCCGATCGCCAGCCCGGTGTAGTTGATGACGTCCGGCAGAATCCGCTCCCGCAGATCCGTGAATACCAGCACGACCATCAGCGCGGAGAACGCGGCCCATTTCACTGCTTCGGCAATGGGTCCGAACGCAAGCCAGCAACCCAGGAAGAGAAACGCGGTGAGCAGTTCCACCAGCGGATACATCGGCGAGATCCGCGCTTTACAGCCGCGGCACTTTCCACGAAGAACGATATAGCTCAAGACGGGGATGTTGTCGTAGGGACGGATCGCCGCGCCGCACTTGGGGCATGCCGACGCAGGCCGCACAATGGATTTTCGTTCCGGAATGCGCAGGATGCAGACGTTGAGGAAGCTTCCAATCGCAAGCCCCGATACGAATGCAAGCACGCTTGCCAGGATTTGAACGCTCACTATCACGAATCGAATCTGCCACATCACCGCAGCACGCTCAAGGCGAGCCGGATTTGACCGTGTCCGACTGCTAACGCGAACTTCTTCGCAATCGCGCGTCGCCGGATTCCTAAAGGGGTGTTACTGCCCGCGTTCGTCTTTCAAAACTGGCTTGATGTCAATCAAGGGTGTGCCATCAACAGCCTCGAGGTGATCCACTTTCAGTCTCAGCCGGTTTTCGATTGCGAGTACTCTCACCCGGTGCAGACCGATTGGATTCGGCCTGTCCGGCGAGCGTGTGTCGAAAACTCCGGTGATGGGATTCCTCGGGTCGTGGCCCGGACGAACCTTCAGGACGTCGCGCCTGGCCTGGTGCAGCCAGGTCAGAACGATGACCTCCGATCCCGCTGCAACTCCGTCAAGCGCGTCGATAAACGCAGGATCGATCACCAGCCAAGCTTCCGGAGCGTCATAAAACGGCTGGCGCGGCGCGTCCTTGCGCTCCTTGAGGGGAGACTCGACGACTCCTATAGGCCGCAGGGAATAGCTTTGCTGGTCTACCATGAGCGTTTCCGGAGGCTTTCTGCAGGTCGAGTGGCTCCCGTCGGAAGGAGCGCAGCAGGGTCAAAACGGTGAAAAGGCGAAGATAGGGCGAAGGCTAAAAAACGGATCTTTTGGCGACTAGAAATTTGTATGTCCCTCATTCATTGGCCTTTGTAAGATTTTCTACTCGTAGGCATTTGCGGGTAGGGATCGTCTGTGGTCCCCCCAAGAATGGTTGAACGGGTCCTCTACGGCTCCTTTCAAAATCAGCGCTTATTGATGCGCCGTTAAAACACCCCAGATTCCCGGGTCCTCGGTTCCGAGGACCCATGAGCAGAATCCGCCGAGGCCGCGCTGCCTGGCCAGGTCGTAGCGCTCGCGAAACGTGCGCGTGTCGGTATAGAAAATCCACTCACGCATGTTATCGCGATAAAAATAGAACCACGATGTGCGATCGACAGGGTCCCACTCGATCTTGCCTCCATAGGCGCGGGCCAGGTCGAGAGCATCTGGAGTTGAGATGTATTCGGCCGAAGGATTGGGCTTCTCGGCCGGGTTGGTTGGCGTAGTTCTTTCAGGTGTACCGGCAAACCAGTGATAACCATAAAGTGGGATGCCGATATAGAGCTTGTCCGCCGGAACGAATTTCAGCGCGTATTCCAGGTTCTCGACGGTCCAGCCCCACCCGGCCACCGGACCCGGCGGGGTCCAGCGCGTGTGCTGGTCGTAGGTCATCAAGCAGATGAAGTCCACCGACTGCGACAGCGCTTTGAGGTCGTATGCGCCCTGCCAATTCTCGTAGAGCCACGCGTCAAACCCTGTTTCTCCGGGGCGCCCCGGCGCGTTCGGCACGGTTGCGACGCTGATCTGGAGATTCGCTTTGTGCAAAACGTTGGCCGCTCCTCTGAGCGTCTGTGAGAACAGGTCCCGGTCGCTCCAGTTCACATTTTCGAAATCGAACTGGAAGCCGATATAGCCGTTTTCCTGGCAGGCTGCCACGAGTTGCGAATCCATGGCATCCACCGCAGAGAGGCTGATCAGCAGCTTGTGAACGTCCGCCTGCACGAAGTTCGCGCCGGAAACGATGGGCATGACCGGAACGTGATGCTCGCGCGCGGTTTGCATGACGAGCGGGTTTGGCCCGCCCGAGACCAGCCCCTCGTTGTCCACCGTGTACCAGGCCGGGACCAGAATATCGACCTTATCGGCGTGGGCCAGAAACGAGCGCACGGAGTTCGGGTCGCGCGTCATGTAAAACAACGACTTGGGGTTTTGAGCCCGCGCAGTGAGAGAGAACAGGGAAGCGGCAAAAAACAGTGCGATAAGTCCGCTAAGTTGGCGAATTCCTCGCCGGTTAGGTTGTCGCATCGTTTGTTGCACCGTTTGTCGGATCGTGTGTCTATTCATGGCGCGGCTAGTCTAACCCAAATGCTATGTTCTATTCTGTCTGTTCTCTTACAGCAGAGCCTTCTCTGAGGACCGGCTTCAGTTGCGTTAGCGAGCGGGAGACGCCCACTCAAAGGTCTGGCCCCGAGGGCAGACGCGCCAATCGGGAGATTGGCGTTCCCAGGACCGCTGCGGAAATTGCTGGGGTTGGGGCGCGGGAGTATGATGAGGCTTCCTTGGGGATTGACCCTGCTGCACAGCCCTCCGGAGGTACGCCATGAAAAAAGTTCTGATCGGCATCGGAATAGTAGTGGCGGCGCTGATCGTGATTGCGCTTGTGCTGCCGCTGTTCATCAACGCAAATACATTCAAGCCAAAACTGGAGAGCGACCTGACCAGCGCGCTGGGCCGCAAGGTGGAAATCGGGAACATCAGCCTGTCGGTGTTGTCGGGGAGCGTCTCGGTGGACAGCTTGTCGGTGGCGGACGATCCAGCCTTCAGCTCGTCGCCATTTCTGACGGCGAAACAGCTTAGCGCGGGCGTTTCGATATTCCCGCTGATTTTCTCGAAGCGCCTGGAAGTGAAATCGTTCACGATCAGCGATCCGCGGGTGACGCTGCTGCGCGCGGCGTCGGGGCGGTGGAACTATTCAAGTCTGGGATCGGGAAATTCCCCGGGGTCGAGTGCGAAGCAGGGATCGAAGGCCGCACCCTCGCAGGCGCAACCCTCCGCGCAACAACCTTCGAACGGTTCCTCCTCGGTGAATAATTTTACAGTTGGAGAATTGAAGCTCACGAACGGGACGATGACGGTAGGCACGGTAGGCAGCAACAAGACGCGACGGTATGAGGACGTGAACCTGGAGGCGTCGAACGTCTCATACACGGCTCAATTTCCATTTCAGTTTACGGCGAAAACGCCCGGCGGCGGGAGCATCAAGCTGGACGGCAAGGCGGGGCCGATCGACCAGAGCGATGCGTCGTTGACACCGTTCACTGCGACACTCAGCGTGCAAAACCTCGACCTGGCGTCAACCGGTTTCATTGATCCCTCGGCGGGCGTGGGCGGAATTGTCAGTTTCGAGGGAAGTCTTGCGTCGAACGGGCGCGAAATGACGTCGAAAGGGGCTGTTAAAGCCGAGAAGGTGCGATTTGCGCCGGACGCATCACCAGCGACTGTTCCCGTCAACATTGATTACGCTACGACATACGATTCGCGCCGCGACGCCGGCACGTTGAGCGAGGGTCAAATCCACATCGGAAAAGCAGCGGCGAGTCTTTCGGGAACGTACGACACGTCGGGAACGAGCACGACCGTTGATATGAAGATGCAAGGGAAGGGGATGCCAGTTCCGGATTTGGAAGGCGTGCTACCGGCGGTTGGCGTGAAACTGCCGTCGGGCGCGTCGCTGCAGAGCGGCGGCCTGGACCTGGCGCTGGCGATTAGCGGGCCTGTGGAGAAGCTCGTCATCACGGGTCCCGTGAATCTCTCGAACGCGAGACTTGCCGGATTCAATCTGGGCGGGAAGCTGGGAGCGCTGGCGTCGTTTGCAGGTCTAGGAAAAAAGGGGAGCGGGGATACGGAGATTCAGACGCTGAGCGCCCTCTTGCGAGTTGATCCTGCTGGGACGCATGCGCAAAATCTGAATCTGGTGGTCCCGGCAATTGGCGCGATGACGGGGAATGGAAATGTGAGTCCGGCGGGCCAGCTTGATTGCAGGATGGTGGCGAAACTCGGGACAAACAATCTTGCAGGCGTCGCCACGACGGCGCTTGCATCGCTGACCGGCGGCGGGACGAACAACGGGATCCCGTTCAAGATTACTGGCACGACTTCGTCGCCCGTTTTTACGCCGGACCTGAGCGGAATGCCGGGGAACGCGGGCAAGGGAGCCCCAACGACAGCCAAGGGCGCGGTTGGAGCGGCGCAGGGACTGCTGGGCGGCTTTTTGAAGAAGAAGCCGAAGCAGCCGTAGATAAAGGTCGGTCCTCCGGGAAGGCGCGGCGGGTGGTGTGTGTCTTTGTGCGCCGAGGATACCGAAGAGCGCGCTCCGGCCGATGGATCTGGACGCCGCCGGGCGACGGATCTGCGCGCTGACGCGCGACGGATCTGCGGGCTGACGCGCGACGAATTCCCTTCAGCGAGGCTGCATTTTCGTTTACATTCCACGGACGAAACCTCTGGCGGGGTGAACCTCATGCAAGTGAAGGCTTTCGAACTCGAGCGGTGGCAGTCGGTCTGGGAAAACCGGGTCGAGCTGAATATTTCCGAGAGCGGAGTGCTTCCGTTGACGACCGCGGAGCTTGTTGGCGATTCCGGGGCGCTGGGAACGATCATGAACGTGCGGCAGGGCTATCCGCAGACGAACGGGAGCGAGGAGCTGCGGTCGCGCATTGCCGGGCTTTACGCGGGGGCGGACGCTTCGAAAGTGCTGGTGACGTGCGGCGCGTCGGAAGCGAATTTCGTGACCACGTGGGCGCTGCTGGAGCCGGCGGACGAAGTCGTGTTCATGACGCCGAACTACATGCAGATCGCGGGCCTCGCGGCCGCGTTCGGGGCAACAGTGAAGCCGTTGTGCCTGAAGGAAGGCAGGCGGTGGGGAATTGATCCGCACGATTTGAAGGCGGCTGTCACCGGCAAGACCCGGCTGATTGCGATCTGCAATCCGAACAATCCGACAGGCGCGGTTCTGGATGTGGAAACGCGCGAAGCGATCGCCGGAGCGGCGGCAAAGGCGGGCGCATGGATCCTAGCGGACGAAGTGTATCGCGGCGCTGAGTTCGATGGCGGCATGACGCCGTCATTCTGGGGAAGCTATGAAAGGGTGATTTGCACGGGAGGGCTTTCGAAGGCATACGGTTTGCCGGGATTACGATTGGGATGGATTGTCGGGCCGGGGGAATTCGTCGAGCGGCTGTGGGGCTATCATGATTACACGAGCATCGCGCCTACGGTGCTGACGGACCGCCTGGCTTGCGTAGCGCTCGAACCGCGGCGCCGCAACTGGATACTCGGACGGACGCGAAAGATGTTGAAGCAGAATTACGCCGTCCTGAGCAACTGGCTTGATTCACATGGCGATCGTTTCTCGCATATTCCGCCGAAAGCGGGCGCCATCGCGTGGATTGGATTGCGCGAGGGCGAGAGCTCCGCGCAGATCGCCAGGGAGTTGCTCGAGCGAAAGAGCCTCCTGGTCGTGCCGGGCGAGCAGTTTGGAATGGATTCGTACTTGCGGATTGGCTTCGGCGGCGAAACGGAGCAGTTGCGGCAGGCGCTGTCGCGTTTCGATGAATGGCTAGCCGAGCGGGGCTGAAGCATTCCGCGCCGGTAAGGAGGGAAGGCAATGGCGAGGTGTTTGATCGCATTGACCGCTCTGCTGTGTATTTCCGCAGTGCCCGCGCAAGAAGCGCCGCACTTGAAGCTAGTCGGGGCCATTGAGCTGCCGGGCGTCGAAGGGCGCATTGACCATTTCGGAATCGATGTGAAGGGCCGAAGGCTGTTCATGTCCGCGCTCGGGAACAACACCGTGGAAGTCTTCGACTTGGCCGCGGACAAGCGGCTGCATACGATCGGCGGCGTTCGGGAACCGCAAGGCGTGACGTACGCGCCGAGCTCGAACAGGATTTTCGTGGCCAATGGAGACGACGGCACAGTCCGCGTTTTCGACGGCACGACGTACGGGCCGATCTCGGCGGTTGATTTCGGGTCCGACGCGGATGACACGCGTTACGATGCCGCGACCGGCCGCGTGTACGTGGGATACGGCGAGGGTGGAATTGGGGTGCTCGACGCGATGACGGCGCAGCTGCTCGGCGAAATCAAGTTCAAAGCGCACCCGGAAGCGTTTGAAGTAGAGAAGGGCGGGGCGAAGATCTACATCAATATTCCAGACGCGCAGGAAATCGCCGTGGCCGATTGGGCCCGGCGCGCCATCGTCGCACGCTGGCCGATGCACGAGTACCAGTCCAATTTCCCGATGGCGCTGGATGAAAAAGATGGGCGGCTCTTCGTGGTGACGCGCAGGCCGGCGCAGTTTCTCGCGCTGGACGCGGCGAACGGGCGAATCATTGCGCACCTTGCCGTCGTCGGGGACTCGGACGATCTTTGGTACGACGCGGCAGCAAAGCAGATTTATATCTCAGGCGGCGAAGGCTTTATCAGCGTGGTCGAACAGCGGGACGCCGATCACTATCGAAGCGTTGCGAAGATTCGCACGGCGCCCGGCGCGCGGACGTCGTTCTTTTCGCCCGAATTCCGCCGCCTTTATTTGGCCGTGCCGCATCGCGGCGGCCAGCAAGCGGAGTTGAGGATGTACGAGGCGGCGCGCTAAGCGGCGAGCACCCCTGTTCGGGCGCGCGTTTTTTGTTAATTCGCACGTGCATAAGGTTTTTGCCGCTTGCGATGCGAACAGGCGGCGATTCCAGGGTTGGTGGATGGACGCGGCCGCGAGATAATGCTGGGCATGACATCGACGACTACATTTGCCAGAGGGCAATTCACGGAAACGCCCGAATTTCTGGAGAAGCTGGACCGGCTCGCCCAGGTTGCGGTCCGTGTGGGACTGGGTCTGGGCGAGGGGCAGGAAGTGGTAATGACGGCGACACTGGATGCTGTGCCGCTGACACGGCGCATCATCGAGCACGCTTACAAGGCCGGGGCATCGCTGGTCACGACATTTCTCAGCGACGAGCAGTCCGCGCTGCTGCGTTTTCGATATGGCCCAGACGCGAGTTTCGATAAGGCGCCGTCGTGGCTTTATGACGGCATGGCCGAAGCGTACCGGAGCGGGGCCGCCCGGCTTGCCGTTACGGGGAACGATCCTTCGCTGCTTTCAAAGGAGGATCCCGAAAAGGTGAGCCGCGTCAACCGGGCGACCTCGAAGGCGTACCGCCCGGCAATGGAACTGATCACGAAGCATGAGATCAATTGGACGATCGTCGCATGCGCGACTCCCGCGTGGGCCAGGGCCGTGTTTCCCGATCTCCCGGAAGAGGAAGCGCTGGCGCGTCTGTGGAGCGCGATTTTCGCCGCTTCGCGGGCGGACCAGGTCGATCCTGTTGCAGCCTGGCAGAAGCATGATGCGGGCCTGCACGCTCGAGCCGATCGTCTGAACGCGAAACGCTATTCGGCGCTGCACTTCCGCGGGCCGGGAACCGATCTCCGCGTCGGACTGGCGGACGATCACCTCTGGCTGGGCGGGGGAACGACCGCAGGCAATGGGCGCTACTGCGTTCCGAACATGCCGACGGAAGAGGTTTTCACGACGCCGCACAAAGACTGCGTCGAAGGGCACGTGACGAGCACGAAGCCGCTCTCCTACCAGGGGACGATGATCGAGGAAATTTCGGTGAGGTTCGAGGCGGGCCGGATTGTCGAGGCTCGCGCGTCGCGGGGCAGAGAGGTGCTGCAGCGCATGATCGAGACCGACGAGGGAGCGCGCCGGCTTGGCGAAGTCTCCCTGGTGCCGCACTCATCACCCATCGCCGCGAGCGGGTTGCTCTTCCTGAACACCCTGTTCGACGAAAACGCGGCCTGCCACATTGCCCTGGGGCAGGCTTACAGCACGTGCTTGAAGAATGGCGATACGCTCACGAAAGAAGAACTCGAAGCGCGGGGCGCAAACGACAGCCTGATCCACGTCGACTGGATGATCGGATCGAACCGAATCGATGTGGACGGCATTTCAGCGACAGGCGCTTCCGAGCCAGTCATGCGCTCGGGCGAGTGGGCGTAGCTTCTGAAGGTAATCGAGCATATAGACCAAAAGGATGAACTCCGGCCAGAGACCCCTCTCGGAGCATGGTACTAGTACAACTAGGCTATTGTATTCTGCGAGATCCCTTTGTAGCCTTCGCGCCACGAAAGCGCCGTAACGATGCGGTACTGAATCCCTGTCAAAATCAGGCGGGTCAGAAGCTGATCGGCACGGTCGTACCATCGGCTCCTTTGCGATTTTCGGGCGCCTGTTAGAAGGTGCCGGAGCAGAAACTCGAAGGGAACTTGCGGCGAGGACGTGGATGGGCCTAAAATGATCGCGCCCGCTGGTCGTCCCCGTTTCGAGTCTTTCCTGGCATTTTGGAAGCGCATCGAGATCGTTCTGTAATTTAGGCGGAGCCCATCTTCGATGTCCGTACCAGTGATGAAGCCGGAGCGGCGGCGCATCCCTCGAATCAGACCTGAGGGGATCGCCTATATCAATTTTGAGGGCGATAACGGCGGAATACTGGTCAATGTTTCAGAAGAAGGGCTTTGCTTTCAGTCTGTTGCGCCAATGCAGGCCGACCAGGACAAACTGGTCCGATTCTGGTTTTCGGCAGAAGGGAATCGAATTGACGCGGAGGGCCGGCTCGCCTGGATAGACGAGAGGCGAAAGACGGGCGGTGTGCAGTTCCAGAACCTCTCGGCGGAAGCGCGACTTCAACTCCATGGCTGGTTGACGCAATCGGGCGAGCCACCATCGGCGCCGCCGAGGCTGCCGGTGACACGGAATCTCGCGCCCGCCAAGAACCCGGCGGTACCAACGCGCGCGGACGAAAGACCAAATCGGACGACATCACCGCCAGCGCGGCCAGTTTCACCCACGACGACTCTTGAGCCGCGCTCGAACCACAAGCCGGGTCACATCTCGTCCTTTGTTGACGGACTTTTGCGGTGGTTAAACGAGCGGCGCATCCCGCTCCGTTGGACGGAGTACTCCCGGGGGCTGGCGACTGGGCTTCTGGTAAGTGGGGTTGTGCTGGGCGGATTCCTGCTTCGGGCGAATCGGCGTCATATCGGCGAGCTGCTGATCCGCATGGGAGAGGGTTTCGGGGCGACGGTGCAGACGCACACGCCTTCCTCGCAAGCTGTCGTTGCGAAAGGGTCCGTCCAGGACGAGGCCACGGTCTCAAACCAACCTGCGCAGCGCATGCACGTTGCGAAGGCTCCGATAGGGAAACGAGACGCCGAATCTGTAAGACCTTTGCTCGCGAGACCCGCGCAGGCGGATTCGGGTACGCATTACAAAAGGGCGGACTTTGCTTCAGCGCCTGCTTCCAGAGCCTCGATAGGGCCTCTACCGATGTCTTCGCAGGTTCGCGGTGTTGCCCTCGAGGAAACAGCTGAAAGAGTGACGGTCCAGCCTGAAAAGACTCTCGGCCTCCCCGCGACAGCCAAGGTTCTCGAAATCAAACCAAGCGGCCAACCTGCACAACCGGCCGGCGCCGAAGAGCTGAATTCAGGCGTGCCGCTCGGGAAATACTTCGAGGTCGGAAAATTCAGCGACGAATTGCGGGCGGACGAAATAATGAATAAGCTGGCCCAAACGGGTTATCACGGAGTCGTCATCCCGAAGAGTCTCCTATGGATGTCGTCCTATCAGGTGCTGGCGGGACCTTTCCCCAGCGAAAAGGAAGCGCAGATAGCGCGCAAAGGATTGAGGTCCGAGGGATTTAAGGCGCAATCGTTGCCAAGACAGTCGCGAGAATTCAGGCTTCCTGTTGTGAGAAAGCTGTACAGCGTCGCAGAAGTGCCCGAAGGGTTCGTTGTGACCTGGGAATCGTTTGACGTGGACGCAACCGTGAGATTCGTTCGTGGAGACGATACTGTAGCGACCGTCCGCGGAACGTGGGTGAAGCAGAAGGCAAAGAACGACCGCGACGGCGTCATGTACGACGCCAAC
>DATEKA010000112.1:0-3229 GCA_035277685.1 Candidatus Acidiferrales bacterium | reverse complement strand
TTCCTTAGAAAATGGCTTTAGGCCGCCTCGGGCAACCGTTCGAGCGTCACTTTGAAACCGAGTCCTTCCAATCGTTTGGTTAGGCGTCGGCGCAAACCTTCCGGATCGAGACGATCAAAGTAATCCGGACCGAGGTCGCGGTAGCAGACCTTATCCCGCAGGATGTAGTAGGCGATGACCAACAGATTGTGGGCCACGGCGATGGTCGCCCGTTTCTTGCCTCGGCGCGCCGCCAGTCGACGGAACAAAGCTGACAAATAGTTGCCTTTTTTCGTGGAGACCGCCCAAGCTCCTTGGCATAAACAGCGGCGCAGCCACAGGCTTCCTTTGCGGATCTTCCCACTCTTTCGTTTTCCCGCGCTCTCGTGGTTGCCCGGGCACAGCCCCGCCCAGCTCGCCAGATGCTGGGCATCGGGGAATTGCTTCATATCCAGTCCGATCTCCGCCAACAATCCCCAAGCGGTCACGCGGTCTACTCCCGGTATGGTGCACAGCCGTGCGACCTCACTCTGGAAAGGGCCCAAGCGCTCCTCGATCTCCTGCTCGATCCGCCGCATCTTCGACTCCACGAAGTAGAAATGATCCAGCAGCTCGCGCAGCAGAAAGCGATGATGGGCGGTGACCCGTCCTTGCAGGGCCTGCTGCAACTCCGGAATCTTGTTGCGCAGCAGCCCCCGCGACATCTCCGCCAACCGCTGATTGTCCTGCTCTCCTTTGACGATGGCCTCCAGCATCGTCCGGCCGGAAACCCCCAGTGTGTTGGTGGCCACCGAAGCCAGCTTGATGTTGGCATCCTCCAACACCTTCTGAATTCGGTTGGCGATCCGGTTGATCTCCTGCGCCAGGCTCGCGCGATACCGCGTCAGGTCCCGCAGTTCCCGGATCGGCGTCGGCGGCACAAAGCTGGGGTGCAACAACCCGTGTTGCAGCAGGTCGGCAATCCATTCGCTGTCCTTCTGATCTGTCTTCCTCCCCGGCACCGCCTTGATGTGCTGCGCATTCACCAGCAACACTTCGAACTGGCCCTCCAGAAGATTCCACACCGGCTTCCAGTACACCCCGGTGGACTCCATGGCCACATGCGTAACTCCACAGCTTCGCATCCAGTCGCTCAAGGCCAACAACTCTTTCGTAAAAGTTCCAAACTCCCGGGTCTGTCGTCGCCTGCCAGAGGTCCATAGCACACAGGCCGTCACGCTCTTCTTATGAACATCCAAACCACAACACACTTCATGCACCACCTGCATCGCCATCCTCCTTCCGCCTCGCGGAGGACGCCAGCAAATTACCGAAATTCCTTAGCGTGCTCCCGGTCTTGCGACCGGGGCAACAGTTCGTTGTGCCCATCGACGTCCAGGTCATATTCGTACTCGGGCTCGCTCCGCGCCAGAATGAATCGGCCTTCGTCCGCTTGGCGATGCTCCAAAATACTCCCATCTCGAGCGCATTTTCATGGTTCGCTTGTGGATCGAAGAACCATGACCTATTCGTATCGAAGCGCGACCATGGGATCGACCTTCGTGGCGCGGCGCGCGGGAATATAGCTCGCGGCAAGCGCCACCAGGATCAGCGCCAGCGCGGAGCCGCCGAACGAGACGGGATCGTAGGCGCTGACGCCATACAGAACGCCTCGAATCGCGCGCATCAGGATGAGTCCCGCGACGATTCCTGAGCCGGCGCCAATCACCGCAACTCGAGTGCTTTCGCGCAGGACCATGGCGAGAATGTCGCCGCGATTTGCGCCGAGGGCCATGCGGATGCCCATTTCATTGGTGCGCTGCGTCACGCTGTAGCTGACGAGCCCGTAGAGGCCGACTGCGGCGAGAATTGTTGCCAGCACGGCAAACATGGCAAGCACGCTCGCCGCGAAACGCTGCGGCCCGAGCGATTCTGCGATGCGCTGGTCCATGCTCTTCATGTCGGAGACCGGCTGATTCGAGTCCACATCGCGCACGGAGCGGTGAATCGCTTCAGCAGCGGCCGTCGGATTGCCTCCCGATTTCGCGATCAGGAAACCGTACGGAGCTTCGCTCTGAAAAATGGGGAAGTAGTACACGCCGGCCGACGCGCTTTGCGACCCTTCGGACGATGAATTCTCTCCCACAAGCTGCGTGAACCGGATGTGGCCGACGACGCCCACGATCACCGCCCACGGATCGCGGTCGTTGCGCCGAAGCTCTTTTCCGACGGCATCTCCGTTCGGCCAGTACTGCCGCGCCATGTTCTCGTCGACGATCGCGACGGCCTGCGAGCCAGTCCGATCCGCATCGGTAAACAAGCGGCCTTTCAGCAGCGGAATGCCCAGCGCGGTGAAATAACCGGGCGTGACGTAGCGGACATCTCCCCAGGGTCCCGGACTGCCCGGCGGAACGGTTTGCCCTTCGATTCGGAACGAGGCTGAGCTATTGCCTCCGGTAAAGGGCAACGGATAGCCTGCGCCCGCAGCGGTGATCCCGGCAGTATGGGAGAGATGGTCCAGCACGCTGCGGAAAAACGCGATCTGCTTTTCCGGCTTGTCGTACTGCGTCTGCGGCAAAGCGAGCCCCGCCGTCATGACGCCCTGCGGCTGAAAACCGGGATTCACTTCGCTGATTCGCGAAAGGCTTTTCAGGAGAAGCCCGGTTCCGGCAAGCAGCACCAGGCCGAGCGCGATTTCGCCAGCAACGAGAAACGAACGGAAGCGCTGGCGGGCGCGGCTCGCTGTGCTGGAGCGTCCCGATTCGCGCAGCGCATCGTACGGATCGGCATGCGACATGTGCCACGCCGGGGCCGAGGCAAAAACGAACACGGCAAGCAGTCCGACGCCGATCGTGAACGCCAGAACGTAGCCGTCAATCGGGAACGCGAGCGATTCCGCGTGCAAATTCGTTGGAGCTGCAAGCAGCAGCGCGCGAATCCCCAGCGGCGCAAGCACCAGGCCTGCGATCACTCCGAGCACGCCAAGCACGAGGTTTTCGCTCAGCGTCTGCGCCATCAACCGCGCACGCGAAGCGCCCAGCGCCGCGCGAACGGCCAACTCCTTCGACCGCCCGGCTGCCTTCGCCAGGAGCAGCCCCGCTATGTTCGCGCATGCAATCAGCAGCACGAACGCAACAGCGCCGCCGAGAATCAGAATCGGCGTGCTAAGGTCGCCAAAGACGAAGCTCGTCAGCGGCATCAGGAACATGCTCCACTGCGACGCCTCGGCATAGCCCTTCACGCGCGGATCGCCGTATTGCTTCGAAAGCAG
>DATEKA010000111.1:0-10664 GCA_035277685.1 Candidatus Acidiferrales bacterium | reverse complement strand
GATTCCACTCGGTGTCGCGCCCGACCTTCTCGAGAAAGCTGGCCTCAACGGCAATTTCGAAGTGCGCGGCGAAGTCATCATGACGCGCAAAGCCTTCGCGGCCATGAACGAGCAGCAGCAGGAGCAGGGCTTGAAAGTTTTCGCCAATCCGCGCAACGCAGCCGCCGGTTCCGTCCGCGTTCTCGACCCGCGCATCACCGCGTCGCGCCGCCTCGACTTCTTCGCCTACTACCTGCTCGTCAACGGGCACGTCCCGAAGAAGCGCCTCTCGGAAGCCCTGGACACTCTCTCCGCGCTCCACTTCAAGGCCAGCGACGGTTGGAAATTCTGTCACTCGCTTGCCGAGGTCGAGCGCTACATCGAAACATGGGAATCGAAGCGCGAAAAACTTGCCTACGAGATCGATGGCATCGTCATCAAAGTCGACGAAATCGGTTTGCAGAACGAGCTTGGATTCACGTCCAAAGCGCCGCGCTGGGCCATTGCCTACAAATATCCCGCACACCAGGACGCCACGGTTGTGAAAGACATTCTCGTCAGCGTTGGGCGCACGGGCGTGCTGACCCCGTTCGCCGTCTTCGAGCCGGTGCAGATCGGCGGTGTCACCGTTGTCAAATCAACGCTCCACAACGCCGACGAAGTCGAGCGCCTCAACGTCCACGCGGGCGATACCGTTCTGGTCGAACGCGCAGGCGAAGTGATTCCTCACGTGCTCAAAGTGGTGAAGCATGGCGCGGAAGAAAAGCCCTTCAAAATGCCGGATAAATGCCCCGTTTGCGGCCGTCCGGTGCACCGCAGGGAAGGGGAAGTGGCGTATCGCTGCGTCAACGTTTCCTGTCCAGCGCGCATGCGCGAATCGATCCTGCACTACGCCGGACGCCATGCTATGAACATTGACGGCCTCGGCGAAAAAATCGTCGAGCAGCTCCTCGATCGCGGCCTCGTCAAAGACTACGCCGATCTCTACAAGCTCGACATTCCGACGCTCGCGAATCTCGAGCGGTTCGCCGAAAAATCAGCGGAGAATCTCGTCGGCGAAATCCAGGCCAGCAAGAAGAATTCCCTCGACCGCCTCGTTTACGCCATCGGGATTCCCTTCGTCGGCGAACGCACAGCGAAGCTTCTCGCAGCGCATTTCGGCTCGATGGAGAAGATCGCGGACGCTTCGGCGGAGGAGCTGATGGAAGTCGGCGAAGTCGGGCCGAAGATTGCCGAAGGCGTGCGCGAATTCTTCTCCGAGTCCGCCAACCGCAGGCTGATCGAGCGTCTGAAGCACGCAGGCGTCAACATGAAGGAAGAGCGCAAGGCGCCCGTCAGCGCTAAATTCGCGGGCAAGACCTTCGTCTTCACCGGCACTCTCGCAAATCGCACTCGTGAAGAAGCCGAAGCGCTCGTCGCCTCGCACGGTGGCAAAGCGGGCGGCTCCGTCAGCAAGAAAACCAGCTATGTCATCGTCGGCGCCGAGCCCGGCTCAAAATTCGACAAAGCCAAATCCCTCGGCGTCCCCATCCTCGACGAATCCCAATTCGAGAAACTCCTCGTCGCGGATTGAGGGCGCCGCAATACGGGTGTCATTGTGAGCGCCGTTGTGCGGGACGACGCCTGCCTGCGGCAAGCAGGAGGCGGCGGGGTGGCTCGTGATTTCCACTCGGAACAGCGTTTGAATAGAAATTGCCGCAAAGTCCTTCGAATCAGAGGGACGAAAACTTCTACCCGCAACACTTTTCACCCTCCGCAGAGTTTAGCTTTAACTCGACGCATCCGGCCACGATTGGCACCCGAACCGGAGCAAGACCGGACGGTACGGAACCTCCGAGGGTTGAAGTCTAAGGCTTTGTCCGGTTGAAGCTTCTTGTCCGGCGTGCGGACATGGCCTAACATTGACTTAGGATCGGCTCGAGTGCGCGCCTGAACGCCAAGGAAAGAACCGGCAATGGTTACTCTGTGCTCGCAGTGCGACAAACCGGAAACCGAGTGCAACTGCGAAAAGTATTGCTGTTTTTGTCAGTCGCAGCAGGATATCCGGCTGTGCGTGGACGGTCTGTACTACTGCCCCGATTGCCGGGAGGCCTGCGACGTGCGCCTGGCCGACTCCAATGAACGCTGACAGCTCACGCGTGGAATTGCTGATACCGAAGGACGAGCGGCTGATCGCCGCAATCGAGCCGGTGGTGGCTCACGCGGGCGAGCGAGCGGGGCTCTCCTCTGAAGAGTGGCGGCAACTTGCGCGGGAAGCCACCGCGGCCTGCGAAGAGTCGTTCTCGCGCGCCGCCCGCAACGGAAACACGAATCGTCAGTTGCGGGTTCTGGTGGACGATTTCCCGACAAGAGTCGAGATTTGGATCGAGCCGTACGCGGGAAGCGCAGCGGCGGGAACCCAGGAAGCCAGTATCAGGATCGTGAAGGAACATTCGCCGAGCGCGCACAGCAAGCGCTGACGCCCGAATTCCCGCTCACATCTGGATTGCAAACGCGCGGCTGCGGATCAGCGAGACGAGCTGGTCCTGGCTGAGCGGAATTTCCACGTTCAAGCGGTCGCCGGCCGGCGCCACGCGCACCTGATCGAGCGCTGAAGAGAGCGCCTGGTTCTGCTGTCCCTCCTGGTAGCGACGATACATGATACCGGCCTGAAGGGCGGCGGAAAGAACGTTGGCGTCAGCGGGCGAGCTGCAGACGGCCTTGAAGTGCGCATCCACGCCACTGTCGGCATCGACTGAAATGGTCATGGCCTGCAAGCGGCTCACGATTTCCGAGGCCTGGGGAAATTGATTGGCCTGAGGGAGGAGCTGGTTCACGGCCATGTGCGTGTAATGTTGGTTGAGGACGGCCCAGATGATGCCCGTGCCGTTCGTCTCGTTGATGAGCGGTGAAAGTCTGTCGTTGTCGAGGATGCTTTGGGCGCGGCCGGAGCGGACGTCGATGAGTTCCTGCAGGGCGGCGCGGTGTCCGAAGGCGGCGGTGTTGGGATCGATGAACGTGAACAGAATGTCTCCGGCGCCCGCGCCGCTGCCGAAGGCGTAAAGGTGATAGCCGTTGAGATCGAGCATCGGCAGTTTCTGCTGCTTGAAATGCTGTTCCGTCGCGTTGGGATCGAAGGCGCCGAGAGCGACGCCGACGATCTCCTCGCCGCCTTTGGGCAAATTGATGCCGCCCCAGGCCAGTTCATCCACCTGCGTATTCGGATCGATTCCGGCGGAGGAGAGAAATTTTTCGAACTCGCGGAAGCGGCCGGGCATCAATTGATCCCGAAGCTGGGGGAACCAGGAGTACTTGCGCGCGGATTTCATGTCGGCGTAGGCGAACTCGCCGACATCCCTCGGGAACATGGCGAGGACGGTACTGCTCAGCGAATCGGCAGTGCCGGGCGTGGGCGCCAGCATAAGGAGCGCGGTCATCGTTGCGGCTGCGAGGAATGCAATCTTCGTGGTTCGGCGAATCGTTTGTTTCATGGGTTTCTCTCTTCCTATCGAGAAATCTGACGAACACGTCGAAGGAAGGGGATCTTCTCGTGGCGTCGCTATGTTAGCTGTTCCGGGCTCTGCGTGCCTCAAAGTGGGCTGGTTTGAAACCCGCCCTTACCAATTCGGGATCTCCTTATCGCGTTGCGCCGACGGCGGCTCCCGAAATCCGGGCAGCGAGGGTGCTTGTTTCGGCGCGCACACGGTCGGCAAATCCTGAATCCGCGATCGACTCGAGATTGATCTCCACGTTTTCGAGAGCGCCACGAACGGCGGCGGCAGCCATCAAACGGCCGACGCAGATATCCGATTTCATAGACGGGCTGGCCATCGGTTCCAGTTGCCTGAGGCGTTCGAAAATATCGGCTGCGCGGCGCGCGGTTTCGAGCGGAACGTTTGCGGCGTCGTGCAATGCGCGCTGAATGGCGGCATCGCGCTCCTGCTGTTCTCCGGCTGTGCCTTGCGGCAGCTTGTATGCGGACATCACGGAGTCGAAGGATGCGGCATCGCGGTCGATTGCTTCAGCCAGCGCGCGCGCGGCGGTCTGGAAGTGCGCGACGGCTTCGCTGAGCTGGTCCACGTAGACCGCTTGCGATTTTTTCTTGCGCGACAGGCCGGCGACCATCTGGCCGAGGCTGGCTCCGAGCGCGCCGGCAAGCGCGGCGACCGAACCGCCTCCGGGCGTCGCACTCGGCTGTGCCACGGCATCGAGAAAGGGCTGCGCGAGTCCCGCGAGCTTCCCCGGGCCTTCGGCGGGCACTCCCGCGAGCGAGGCCTCGATACGATTCTCCAACACCTGCGCTGCGGAAAAGTTTTCGAGCTGGAGGTAGAAATCGGCGGTTAGCTCGATGGCTTTCTTGGGAATCAGACCGACAATTTCGCTGCCGACGATCGAGACGCCGTAGCGTTCCGCTTCGCGCCTGACCATCTCGAAGACGCGATGCATCGGCGTCTGCTCGAAATCGGTGAGATTGATTGAGACTTGAGCGAGGTGGCGCGCCCGCAAGTCCACACCCATGGCTTTTACGTAGCGAAGGCCACCGTTGGAGAAGCGGATGTTCTTGCCGATTTTCCTGGCGATTTCGAGATCGGGCGTGTTGAGGTTGATGTTGTAGGCGATGAGGAATTTCCGCGCCCCAACGACGGTCGCGCCGGCGGTGGGATGCAGGCGCGGATCGCCGACGTCGGGAGCGCGGCCGGGATTGCGGGGAACTTCGTCGCGAAGGCCCTCGAATTGGCCCTTGCGGATGTTTTCGAGATTGGTGCGCTCGGGACGCTGCGCAGCGGCCTCGTAGAAATAGACGGGAATGCGATAGCGCTCCCAGATTTCACGCCCGACTTTTTTCGCCAGCGCGACGCAGTCTTCGATCTGGACGCCTTCAATGGGAATGAACGGGACGACGTCGGTAGCGCCCATACGCGGATGCGCGCCCGTATGTTTGGTGAGGTCGATCAGTTCCGCGGCTTTGCCGACGCCGCGCAACGCGGCTTCGGCGACGGCTTCCGGTTCGCCGGCAATCGTAACGACGCTGCGATTGTGGTCGGCGTCGCTTTCGCGGTCGAGGAGGAAGACGCCGGGGACTTCGCGCATGGCGGCGACGATGGCGTCGACTTTCGAGGCGTCGCGGCCCTCAGAGAAGTTTGGGACGCATTCGATGAGTCGTTTCATAGCTTCAAGACGGCAAAAATGCCGGCGAGACCCGCCTGCGGCAGGCAGGCGCCGGCGCTACGCGGCGATCAGCCTGTCTTGCGATAGATGATGACGCCGCGTTTTAGGGTCAAGCTGCA
This sequence comes from Candidatus Acidiferrales bacterium, assembly GCA_035277685.1. Lineage (GTDB taxonomy): Bacteria > Acidobacteriota > Terriglobia > Acidiferrales > UBA7541 > Palsa-295. The sequence continues at coordinate 5,418 of DATEKA010000111.1, read as the reverse complement.
AAGATTCACACCAAAATAATACGGAATTTCGCGGTAGTCGGCCACGTCAAAGGCCACGAGGTCCGCGTATTTGCCAACTTCGATGGAACCGACGCGATCGTGGCGGCGGAGGGAATAGGCGGGATTGATAGTGGCGGCGCAAACGGCTTCGGCGGGAGTCATGCGCATCTGCGTGCAGGCGAGCGAAAGGATGATGGGCATGCTGAGGGTGGGGCTGGTGCCGGGATTAAAGTCGGTGGCGATCGCAACGATGGCGCCGGCATCGATCAGTTGGCGGGCGGGGGCGTAGTCGCGAAGTCCAAGGTGGAAGCAGCAGCCGGGTAGCATCGTGCAAGTGACGTTCGAAAGCGCGAGGGCATGAATGTCATCGCGATCAATTCTTTCGAGATGGTCTGCGCTGGCCGCTTCGACTTCGATAGCGAGGCGGGCCGCGCCCGTGTGAGCGAGTTGTTCGGCATGGATGCGGGGAACCAGCCCGCAGGCGCGTCCGGCTTTCAGGATCGTACGAGACTGCTCCACCGTGAAAGCGCCGCGATCGCAGAAGACATCGCAAAATTCCGCAAGGCTGGCAGTGGCGACGGCGGGGATCCAGCGGCGCGCGAGCAATTCGACGTACGAGGCGGGACGACGCCGATATTCCTTTGGAACGACGTGTGCGCCCAGGAAGGTGGCTGTGATGTCGAGCGGCTGGTCCTGGTGAAGTTCGGCGAGAGCAACGAGAATTTTCAGCTCGCTTTTCCAGTCGAGGCCATAGCCGCTCTTGGCTTCGATTGTCGTAGTGCCGTGGGCGCCGAATTCGCGAAGGTGCGCGAGCGCGGCGTCGTGGAGCGCGTGCGAGGAGGCCTGGCGAAGCCGCTTGACGGTGGAATGAATTCCGCCGCCGCTGTGAGCGATTTCTTCGTAGGTAGCGCCGGCGATGCGCTGTTCGTATTCGGCGGCGCGGCTGCAGGGAAAAATCAGATGCGTGTGGGAATCGACGAACCCTGGGAGGACGACGCGCCCGCCCAGGTCCAGTTTTTCCGCGCGACGCGCTGCGCGCCGGCGTTCGACGCGGCGGCGCGGTCCCACGGCTGCGATGCGATCGCCACGGACGAGAACGGCGCCATCCCGGATAATTTGGAGGTCGCGCAGCGCTTTGCCGCGGCGGGGAGCAGGGCCGCGCAGGGTGAGGAGTTCCGAGCAGCCTGTGATCAGCAGGTCGGGCATGGGCCGAGCAAACTCGATAGTAACGCGACAAGGCACGAAAGGCCACCGCGCACGCAGGGCGTTTTTTTCTTTTGGTTTGGAGAACGCAGGAAAGAAACACGCAGAACACAAGAGAGACGACTAAGGCCAGACGGCCGGTCCTTTCGACCGGGTCTTTTGATGTGCGAAGGATTGCTTTATATTCGGCGTCTCAGCTTTCCGGGAGGTGGATCTTGTTCCGCAGGTTCTCATCGAAGCATGGGCATTTCGTATCGGCCATCGTTTGCGTGGTCTTTCTAACGGCCGCTGTTCTCGGAGTTCGGGGCGCGCCGGGCCAGGAATCAGGAAAGCAGCCGTTCGACGTGGTGATCCTGCACGGGCACATCATTGATGGCACAGGCTCGCCATGGTATTCGGGCGATATCGGGATTCGTGACGGGCACATCGCCGCGATCGGCAATCTCAGTGGCGCGCCGGCGAAGAAAACAATTGACGCGCAAGAGATGGTGGTCGCGCCCGGATTCATCGACATGCTGGGGCAGTCGGAACTGACGATACTCGTGGATCCGCGCGTGCCCTCGAAAATCTATCAGGGGATTACGACGGAGATTACGGGCGAAGGCAGCACGGTCGCTCCACAAACGGATGCGACTCTGGCGGCGGACCAGGCGGAGTACAAGCATTACGGGATTACTCCGGACTGGCGGACGCTGTCGCAATATTTTGAGCGGCTGCGCAAACAGGGGATCGGGATCAACCTGGGAACATACGTGGGCGCGACGCAGGTTCGGCGGGTTGTGATCGGCACGGTCGATCGCGCGCCCACTTCTGAAGAACTCACGCGCATGAAATCGCTGGTGGACCAGGCGATGCAGGAGGGCGCGCTGGGGCTTTCGACGGCGCTCGAATACCCGCCTGCGCCTTACGCAAAGACGGCCGAACTGGTTGCGCTGGCCGCGGAAAGCGCGAAATATGGCGGAATCTACGCGACGCACATGCGCAACGAGGGCGACGGAATCATGAACGCGCTCGCGGAGGTGGTGCAGATTGCGCGCGGGGCGAAAATTCCTGTCGAGATTTTCCATTTGAAGGCCGGTGGATTTCCGAACTGGGGACGCATGCCGGAAATCGTCAAGTTCATCGAAAACGCGCGGTCCTCGGGACTCGATGTAGAAGCAGATACCTATGCTTATACGGCATGGAACAACGGATTATCTGCGTTCATTCCGCCGTGGGCCCATGACGGGGGGGACGAGAAAATGCTGGCGCGGCTGAGAGACTCCGCGACGCGGGCACGCATTCGAAAAGACATGCTTACACGGTCGAGCGCGTGGGACAACGAATGGCAGGAGGTTAAGGGGCCGGATGGGATTCTCATCAGCACGGTGTTGAATCCGAAGCTTTCGTCTTTGGAAGGGAAGCGGATCTCGGAAATAGCAAAAGAGGGAAGTCCAGCACTCAATTTGCCGCCGAACAGCGATCCCATCGACACGATTTTTGCGATTCTTCTCGCGGACAATGCGAACACCCAAGTCTCCGTCTTTGGGATGGATGAGCGCGATGTGGAGCTGGCGCTCAAGCAGCCGTGGGTCTCGGTTGATAACGACTACCAGGGCACTTCGCCTGAAGGAATTCTCGGAAAGGACCATCCGCATCCCCGCGCGTATGGGACGTTTCCGCGCATTCTGCGGAAGTACGTGCGTGAACAGCGCCTCCTGACGCTGGCGGACGCCATTCGCAAATTCACGGCGCTACCCGCGCAGCGAGAGCGCCTGGCTGACCGCGGGGTTTTGAAGAAGGGAATGTGGGCGGACGTAGTGGTGTTCGACCCGGCCACGATTCACGACGTGGCAACCTACGAAAATCCGAATCAGCTCTCAGTAGGGATGAAGTATGTGCTGGTGAACGGCGTCCCGGTAATCGCCGACGGTAAAATGACGGGGGCCCGACCGGGACATGTGCTGCTAGGGCCCGGATATCGGCACAATTGAATGCGCCAGTCGTACCCTGGGGCCCGCCGCAGAGGCCAGGAGGCGCCGAGAAGAGCCGGCGGTTTGTGCGAGCGCGGATCAGGCGCGGCCGGTCTTTTCGCGCCAGGCGGCGACACGTTTTTCGATGAACTTCAGGCGGTCGCGGCCCCACTTCGTCTTCAGTATGACTTTCTCGATATCGCCGAACCCTTCGGGATCACCCAGTTTCTCGCGGAGCTCTTTGATGAACGGGTGGATCTTCGCGAAGATGAAGAACATTTCGCCGCTAACTGCGGGCCTGAGGAAGAGGCTCTCGTTCAGGGCGCCTTGCAGCACGAACGCCGCCGCCATATTCCAGTAGCCGCCCACCTGGCGCAGCCAGTTGTTTTCCTGTGTTCCCATAGCCTGGGCGACCTTCATGAAATCGTCGGCGTTGTTGGGCCAGAATTGTGTCATCCACCAGTGACGCGCTTTGCGTATTTCGGGCTCGCGCCGCAAATCGTAGAGCTGAAGGATCAATTGCGCATCGCTTGCGGTCGGTTTCTTCGGCATGTCTCCTCCGTCGAGTTGAACAGGCTCTGCCCTTGTGATCCAAGGATCGCTTCGAAACCCGTAATCGCCGCTCCGCGGCGAGCTGTCTCGCAACAGTCACTTCCAGTCGAATTCTCGGCTTCGCGTTCAGGCTGCCGTAGTCTTTGCGTTATATGCTGGTGCGAACACTTCTCGGGCGAACCACTCGATCGTTGTGGGAGTCGTGTTCTGCGCCGTTCGAGGCTGCTGCGGCACGATGAGGCCGGCGTTTGCGCCTTGCCACATTTCGATGATCAGGGCCGCAGAACTCTTCGGCAGACCCATGTTCACAAGCGCGGACTCCAGCATGATGAACGGTACTTGCATATAGCTGAGGTGCGGGTTGCCAATCGCCGCGCCGACGATTGAAGCAGTATCTTTCATCGAAAGATCGCGCTGGCCGTGGAGTTCCTGAATCGAGGTTCCGGAAAAATCCCGCGCAGCCAGCCGCGACGCCGCGTAAGCGCCGATATCCCGGGTTGCAATCCAGGGCATCGCGACATCGCCTTTCATTCCGCCCGGCAAAATTCCCATGGAGCGGATCGTGGAGATGGTCATCAGCAGGTTTTCCATGAAATAGCCGGGACGCAGGAAAAGGACGTTCAGCCCCTGAATACGATTCAACTTTTGCTCAAAATTATGCAGTCCGACGATTGGTCCCGTTCCTTCGGCGTGTTGCGCGCCGATGCTGCTGAGAGCCACGACATAAGGAACTTTCGCGGCGGCAACGGCTGCCGCGTATGCGTCAGTGACGGTCTCCTGATGTCCGCGGAGGTCCGGGCTCGACGTATCCTCGGGCACTACCAGATACACGGCGGTGGCGCCCTCGAGCGCCTTTGTCATGGCTGCCGCATCCTCAACGTGTCCGACGAACGTCTCGGCCCCTTTTGCCGCAAGGGGTTCGAGTCTCTTCGCCTCGCGGCCGACTACGCGAATCCTTTCGCCCTTGTCGAGCAATGCTTCGGCCGCAACCCTGCCGGTCCTTCCTGACGCTCCCGTGATGACGATCATTTGCTCCTCCACTGATGCCGTTCATTGGCCTTTTGAGAAGAATTCGGGGAACTCCGCTTTCGAAACGCGACGGCAGTACCTTCAGGCCACAATTGTCAATCCAACGAGCGCTAGCCCCGCCCACACACCTGGGCGGCTCTGAGACCCGCCCCTACGGAATCCGTCGAGCCCGGCATTAGTCTGAACGGTCTTCGATGTTCCGATTAAGTCCTACTTCCTTTCCAAGCATGGGGATTTTCACGCTGGCCTTGCGAGCGAAATCAATAGCTTCGGTGTACCCCGCGTCAGCGTGGCGGGCAACGCCGATGCCCGGATCGTTGGTCAAAACGCGCTCGATACGCGCGGCCATTTCTTTCGTGCCGTCCGCGACGGTGACCTGGCCCGCATGTTGCGCGTACCCGATGCCAACTCCGCCGCCATTGTGAATCGAAACCCAGCTTGCGCCACTGGCGGTATTCAGCAGTGCGTTGAGCAGGGGCCAATCAGCGACCGCGTCGGAACCGTCGCGCATTTTTTCCGTTTCGCGGAAGGGCGACGCCACCGAGCCGCAATCGAGATGATCGCGGCCAATCACGATCGGCGCCTTGAGTTCCCCGCGCGCGACGAGGTCGTTGAGCGCGAGGCCGAACTTATCGCGCTCGCCGTAGCCAAGCCAGCAGATGCGCGCGGGCAAACCCTGGAA
>DATEKA010000110.1:0-9122 GCA_035277685.1 Candidatus Acidiferrales bacterium | reverse complement strand
GGATTGTTGCGGATCGTTTAGCTGAACATCGCGTGAACTCGTCATGAGTTCTGAAGAGCGCCTGCGAAAGCAGCCGTGGGGTATACTGCGGGGGCCTCAGGGAGGGGGCAACAAATGCGGATGATGATGAAAGTTTCGATCCCGGTCGAGACGGGTAACGCAGCCGCTCGCGCAGGGAAGCTGGGCTCAACCGTCAAGCAGATCCTCGACGATTTGAAGCCCGAAGCCGCGTACTTCGCGGAAGATGGAGGAGAACGCACCGGTTTCATCTTCTTCGAGATGAAAGACTCGTCGCAACTCCCCGCCGTCGCGGAGCCGTGGTTCCTTGCGTTCAACGCCAAGCTCACTGTGCGCCCTGCCATGACCCCTAAGGATCTGGCCGCCGCGGAGCCGGGCATCGAGCGAGCCGTAAAAGCATTTGGCAAAACCGCCGGAGCCTGAAGCTGGTTGCCCTCAACGCGAAACCTTACGCGCTTCTTTTCGTGCTGATTCCTTGTCGGCTGGGAAGAGCTCCCCGCTGGCTTCGGCGGGATAGGTAATGGTTGTCCCGCTGGCAGACGCGAACGGCGTCAACTTGTGTTCTTTCGGCGCGGATTTGCTGACGATCTCGAGCACCCGCATCCCTCGGACCAGCAGCGCGTCCGATACTAGCGACCGATGGCAACGCCACGGAACGGCCTCGGCGCACATTAGTGCGCTTGTCTTCTCGCGCGCCAGTTCGATCGCGCGTTCCAGCGCCCGCTCGAACTCGTTCGTCTGCATGTAATCGGCAAACCCTCGAAAGCTCGCGTTGCGCCAGCCTGTATTCGTCGAATCGCGGTGCGCGTGACGCAGTCCGCCGAGCTCCTTCAGGTGAACGTAGTCGATCTTTGCCAAATTCAACGCGCGCGCCAGCGCATCGCCATTGAACTGCGGGTTGTGGCGGGATTTCGGAATCGTGCGGATGTCGATCAGTCGCTGGATTCCATTCGCGCGCAGCAGGCCGACGAATTCCTCGACCGGCCGCGTCGAGTGGCCAATCGTAAAAATCCGCCGCGGCGGCGATTTTCGCTGCGTCCCCATGTGCCTCAACTTCATCATAGCGGGTAGCGGGCGGCGAGGAGAATGGACTTCTGCTCTCGCGGCTGCCGGGGGATAATAAGCGGGGCAGCCTCCGCACCGTGGCTCCGCATATATGCCGATGACTGGAATCAGCGCCTTATTTTGGGACAACGGCGGAGTAATCCTGACGAACGGCTGGGACCGCGATGCACGCCGTGCCGCTGTCGCCAAATTCCAGCTTGACTGGACCGAGTTCGAGGACCGTCATGAGCTCGTCCTGGATGCGTTCGAGACGGGCGACCTGTCTTTGGACGATTACCTGAAGCGCACCGTTTTCTACCGCCCGCGCCCGTACACGCCCGGCGATTTCCGGAAGTTCATGTTCGCGCAATCCCAAGCGATGCCTGAGTCGCTCGCTGTCGCGGGCGCCCTCGCGCGAACAAAGCAGGTTCTGATGGCGGCGCTGAACAATGAATCGCTCGAAATCAACGAATACCGTATCTCCACCTTCCGGCTCCGCGACTATTTCGATATTTTTCTCAGTTCATGCTATTTGAAAGTGCGCAAGCCGAACCCGGAGATTTACCATCTTGCCTTGAAGATTACCCAGCGGGCGCCGGCGGAATGTATTCTGATCGACGATCGCGAGTTGAACCTCGAGTGCGCCCGCGATGCCGGGATTAACACGATTCTCTTCACCAGCGCCGCGCAGCTTCGTGACGACCTGGCGCGCTACGGAATCTCGGCGGATCGTCGTAACGCAGCTGCTGAGTGACGCCGCGTCTCGTAGCGTAGTCGGCCATTTTCTGCGCGGAAGTCAATTCATCGGCCATTATACGAGTGAATCAGGAGGAATTATGGAACTGGGCATGATCGGTTTGGGCAAAATGGGCGGCTTCATGACGGAGCGCCTCGTGCGCGGCGGACACACGGTGATCGGCTTCGACCGCGATCCTATCGCCGTCCAGCGCGTGATCGAGAAAGGTGCCAAGGGAGCGGACTCGCTCGACAAATTGTTCGCTCAACTCAAAGCGCCACGCGCCATCTGGTTGATGGTTCCCGCGGGCGCGCCCGTTGATCAGACCATCGACCTGCTTCTGCCTCATCTTCAGCCGGGCGACACGATCATTGACGGCGGAAATTCCTATTATCGGGATTCCGTGCGCCGCGCGGCCGCCTTGGCGCAGAAGAAGATCAATTTCGTCGATTGCGGAACGAGCGGCGGCGTCTGGGGACTCGCGGAAGGCTACAGCATGATGGTCGGCGGCGATGCGGACGTGGTGAAGCGTCTTGCGCCCATTTTTCAGACGCTCGCTCCGGGTCCGGAAAAGGGCTGGGGCCGCGTCGGACCCGCAGGCGCGGGCCATTACGTGAAAATGGTCCACAACGGGATCGAATACGCGATCATGGAAGCGTATGCCGAAGGACTCGACCTCCTGCGCCATAAGAAGGAATTCGATCTGGATTTGCTCCAGGTGTCGAAGATATGGCAGTACGGCAGCGTGATCCGCTCGTGGTTGCTGGACCTCACGGTCGATGCATTGTCGAAGAACCCGGCTCTCGAGGGAATCGGCGCGTATGTTACTGATTCCGGCGAAGGGCGCTGGACGGTGAGGGAAGGAATCGATTTGGGCGTCCCGCTTCCGGCGATTTCAGGCGCTCTCGACGCGAGATTCCGCTCGCAGGATCCCGAGCCGTTCGCAAACAAGCTCCTCGCCATGATGCGCCACGAGTTCGGCGGCCACGCCTTCAAAACGGCGGCAAAAGACTGAAAGAATGACGGTCTCGAGGCTGCTTGTCGTTCATCGGAGATGCCTTCCTCATGCGCATGGACACGCGGATTTTTCCTGATTTGGCCGCGCTCAGCGTAGCGGCTATGGACGAGACCATGCGAATTCTGCGCCGGGCAATCACGGCCCGCGGCCGTTTCTCCATCGCTCTTTCCGGCGGCAACACGCCACGGACGATATATGAGCTTTGGGCCGGAAAGCCGTATTGCGACGAGACGCCCTGGGACAAAGTCCATCTTTTCTGGGGCGATGAGCGCTACGTCTGCCATGACGACCCGTTTAGCAATTTCCGGATGGCTCGCGAAGCCCTGATTTCTCGCGTTGCCATTCCCCCCGAAAATGTTCATCCGATTCCGACTCTGTCCGCCACGCCCGATAAGTCGGCGGAGACATACGAGTCGGAGTTGCGCGAGTTTTTCGGGCCGCGGCCCCCCGAGATCGATGTTCAGCTCATGGGTCTCGGCGAAGAGGGACACACGGCGTCCTTGTTTCCGGGTTCACCGGCTCTCCAGGAAAAGCAACGCTGGGTGCTTTCGGTCACGGTACCCGCAACCCCGCCTGAGCGCTTGACCCTGACTCCGGCGGTCCTGAATCACGGACGAAACACCTTTTTCCTGGTGTCTGGGAGCCAGAAGCGGCAGATAATCGCGGCGCTGCGGAACGACCCGGATCCCCCAACCAGCCGGTTCCCCGCAGCGAGGCTCCAACCGTCCGGGCCGGTTCTGTGGTTTCTGGACCGTGGCGCCGCAGGATAGGATTTGGGGCAACGCCCGGCGTCTCACCGGCCCCGCAGGTTTATTCGGCAACCTGAAGCATTCCCGCGCGTCTAATCGTAATTAATGGTAGCCCAGCGTGGTGGAGTGTGACCAGGTTTGCCGCCGAGGATTCAATCGCACCAGGCTGACACGCTGGCGGCGCGGAAACAGCGGTCGCAGTAGGAAAATAACCGCGATTGTGGCAGGTTAAAACGTTTGAACTATGACGAATAGACGACTAGGGTTCATTGGCTTTTCCATTGTTCTGGCAGCCTTGGCCGTGACGGCCGGCTGCACCAAGACGGCGGAAACCGCGCCAAATCTGGCTATGCCGGTGACGGTCGCAAAAGCGGCGCAGAAGACGGTCCCCATCGAGCTCACCGCCATAGGCTCGGGCGAGGCTTACAGCACCGTTTCTATCAAGTCGCAGGTGAACGCGGTTTTGGAGCAGGTTCATTTCAAGGAAGGTGATTTCGTCAAGAAGGGCGACCTCCTCTTCACGCTCGATGCCCGCCCATTCCAGGCCACGCTCGACCAGACCGAGTCCACGCTGGCCCGCGACAAGGCGCAAGCGGAACTCGCGGAGGTACAATCCGGCCGATACGAGAAGCTGTATGACGCAGGCGTGACTCCGAAGGAGCAGTACGATACGGCCAAGGCGACCGCTGTTGCTCAGGAAGCTGCCGTTCAGGCAGACACTGCCGCCGTCCAGTACGCGAAGCTCCAGCTCCAATATTGCAAGATTTATTCCCCCATCGACGGGCGCACCGGCGCGCTCCAGGTCTATCCCGGGAACCTTGTCAAGCAGAACGACGTCCCGATTCTGATTGTGATCAATCAGGTGACTCCGCTCTACATAGACTTTTCCGTGCCCGAGCAATATCTCGGCGTCATCAAGAAGTATATGGCCCGCGGGCGCCTGCCGGTTACGGCCACGCCTTACGGCGACGCCCAGTCGGAGACAGGCCATCTCACGTTCGTAGACAATTCTGTGGACAACACGACGGGAACCATCAAGCTCAAAGCGACCTTCGCCAACCCCGATCACCGTCTCTGGCCCGGCCAGTTCTCCACAGTCTCGCTACGGCTCGCTCAGGAAGAGAATGCGACGGTGATTCCTTCGCAGGCCGTGCAGACGGGGCAATCCGGCGATTTTGTCTATGTCGTCGCCCAGGATATGACCGCCCAGCAGCGCACCGTCAAGGTCGCCCGAACCATTGGCGGCGAATCGGTGATTTCCAAAGGCGTGGCGCCTGGCGATACCGTCGTGACCGACGGTCAACTGCGTTTGATTCCAGGCGTGAAGGTTCAGATCAGGAGCAACGCATCCGGAAGCTAGTGTCCTGTTACCCCGATGAACATCGCTGAACTATTTATTCGACGCCCCGTAATGACGACTCTCGTCATGGCGGCGATCCTTGTTTTCGGCATCCTCGGGTATCGCGACCTCGCGGTCAGCGACCTGCCCAACGTCGACTACCCGACGATTCAGGTCAGCGCCAATCTTCCCGGCGCTAATCCTGACACGATGGCATCCGCCATTGCTACGCCGCTTGAAAAGCAATTCTCGACGATCGCAGGCATCGATTCCATGACGTCCACCAGCTATCTCGGCCAGTCCCAAATCACGCTCCAGTTCGATCTGAGCCGTAACATCGACGGCGCCGCTCAAGATGTCCAGGCCGCCATCGCGCGCGCCGCCCCTCAACTCCCGCCCAACATGCCGACCCCTCCCACTTATAACAAGGTGAATCCCGCCGACCAGCCGATCCTCTATCTCGCGATGGGTTCCGACACCCAGCCCCTCTACGTCGTGGATCAGTACGCCGAGACCATGATGGCCCAGCGCATTTCCATGGTGAAGGGCGTCGCGCAGGTGCAAGTATACGGCTCGCAGAAATACGCTGTCCGCATTCAACTCGACCCGCAGGCCCTGGCCACTCGCCAGATCGGAATTGACGACGTACAAAAATCCGTCGCCGACGCTAATGTCAATCTGCCGGTCGGAACGCTTTACGGCGAGCACCGCGCGTTCACCCTTCAGGCGAACGGTCAACTCACTCACGCCTCGGTCTACAGGCCGCTGATCGTTGCTTACCGCAATGGCGCCCCCGTTCGCCTCGAAGACCTCGGAAAAGTGTTTGACAGTGTGCAGAACGATAAGACCGCCAGCTGGTGGAATGACACGCGCTCCATCGTGCTGGCCGTGCAGCGCCAGCCCGGAACGAACACGGTGGAAGTGGTCGACGCCGTGAAGAAGCTCCTGCCTCAGTTTCGCTCCGTCATCCCGCCCTCCGTTAAGATGGAAATTCTGTACGACCGTTCCGTTTCAATTCGTCAGTCCGTCAGTGATGTCAAGTTCACCCTCTATCTCGCGGTCGTGCTCGTCGTCCTCGTAATCTTTCTCTTTCTGCGCAACCTTTCTGCCACCATCATCCCGAGCATCGCCCTCCCCATGTCTATCGTCGGCACCTTTGCCGTCATGTATGAACTCGGGTACACCATCGACAATTTATCCCTGATGGCGCTCACGTTATCCGTAGGCTTCGTCGTTGACGACGCCATAGTCATGCTCGAAAACATCGTCCGCCATATGGAACTGGGCGAGACAGTCATGGAAGCCGCCCTCAAGGGCGCTAAAGAGATCGGCTTCACCATCGTCTCGATGACCCTCTCGCTCGCCGCCGTTTTTCTGCCCGTTTTCTTCATGGGCGGCATCATGGGGCGCCTGCTGCACGAGTTCTCGGTCGTGATCATCGCGGCCATCCTGGTTTCTGGACTCGTCTCGCTCACCCTCACGCCCATGTTGTGCAGCCGCTTTTTGCGCCCGCAGCACGAGCAGAGGCACGGCCGCGTCTACATGGCGCTCGAACGGTTTTTCGATCGCCTCCTGAAGGCCTACGACACCTCCCTCCAATGGTCCCTGCGCCATCGCATCTTCGTCATGACCGTCGCCGGCGTGATTCTCGCGGTCACTGCCTGGCAATTTGTCCTCATCCCGAAAGGTTTTCTACCAGCCGAAGACAACTCGGAAGTCTTCGTCTCCACCGAAGCGGCCCAAGGTATCTCGTTTGACGCCATGAGACGCCACCAGCAGGAGCTGAATCAAATCGTCGCGCAGGATCCTAACGCTCACGATTTCTTTTCCAACGTCGGCGGCTTCACCTCCAGCAACTCGGGCATGATCTTCGTTCATCTGAAGGATCGCGATCAGCGTCCGAAGGTTCCTAGCCAAACGATGCTTGCCCTTGAGGCGAAATACCGCAATGTCCCTGTCTTGGGTGCCTCGCTTCGCGCGGTTGCTCCGCTCTTTGCCCATCACCCCGACATCGAGGACATCATCGAGGAGCTCCGTCCAAAGTTCGCCGGGGTCACGGGCATCAACGGCTACATGCAGAATTTGCCGCCCATCCGTGTCGGTGGCCAGCTAACCAAGAGCGAATACCAGCTCACCCTCCAGAGCCCCGATACCGAGGAACTCTATCGCGACGAAGCCGCCTTCCAAACGAAAATGACCCGGCTTCCCGGCCTCCAGGACGTTACGAGTGACCTGCTGATTCGCAATCCGCAAGTCAGTGTCAACATCGACCGCGACAAAGCCTCTGCTCTCGGCGTCACTGCTGAACAGGTCGAAAACGCCCTCTACACGGCTTACGGTCAGCGCCAGATTTCCACTATTTACGCGCCCAACGACGAATACTGGGTCGTGATGGAGCTCGAAGACCAATATCAGGCCGACCCCGCCGCTCTTTCCATGCTCTATATCCACTCGAACACCGGCGCGCTTGTCCCCTTGAACGCGGTCGCGAAGCTCAGCACCTCCGTCGGCCCGCTCACCGTCAACCACCTCGGCCAGCTTCCCGGCGTCACCATCTCGTTCAATCTGAAACCGGGCGTAGCCATCGGCGACGCCGTCGGTGAGATCAACAATCTTGTGAAGAATGCTCTCCCCTCGACGATCACAGCCCAATTCCAGGGAACCGCGCAGGCTTTCGAAGCTTCCCTTACGGGCCTCGGAATCCTGCTGATCATGGCCATCCTCGTGATCTATATCGTCCTGGGCATTCTTTACGAGAGCTTCATCCATCCCATTACCATCCTCTCCGGCTTGCCTTCGGCGGCGTTCGGGGCGCTCCTGACGCTCCAGCTTTGCGGCATGAGCCTCGACCTCTATGGCTTCGTCGGCGTCATCATGCTGATCGGCATCGTCAAGAAAAACGCCATCATGATGGTTGACTTCGCCATCGATCGCGAACGCAACCAGGGAATGTCTGCGCGCGATGCCATCTATCAGGGTTCCCTGATTCGCTTCCGGCCCATCATGATGACAACTATGGCCGCCCTGATGGGCACTTTGCCCATAGCGCTGGGGTCTGGTCCGGGTGCCGACGCAAGACGCCCTCTGGGATTGGCGGTAGTCGGCGGCCTGGTTTTCTCCCAGCTCGTCACTCTCTATCTCACACCCGTCTTCTACACCTACATGGATTCGTTGCAGAGCTGGATTGGAAGCCGTTTTGGAAAAACGGCTCGCGAGCAAGCCCGCCTCGCTTCGGCCGACTAACGCCTTGTCCTTTCGACCAGGCCTGCCTGTCATTTAGTACCATTGACCGGCTAGCCCGGACTCCCTAACATCCACAGTGGGAATAGGAAATTTTTTGGAAAGCCTTAACCTCAAGTTTATCTGTAACTTGAGCTTCAGGAACCCTTCCAAGATGGGGAATGCGAAATTGACCGACCGGAGCACTGACTAGCATGTCTCTTGCCGCCGAGCTTCCCAGGGATATTCGGATGCGACCCAAGCGTCGCGGGCCCCGCATGAACTCTCGCGTGCCCGTCACGATCGAATGGAATGGCCATCCTGGTCCCCTGCACTTCGAATCTACTTTCACCCGAGTGGTTAGCCACTACGGTTGCTTGCTGATCAGCCCATCCGAAGTCGAGGTCCGCCAGTCCCTTCGCTTGACCAATCTCGCTACGCAACAGTCCGCCAACGGCGTCGTTGTCTGGAAGGGCCCGCAGCGCGGCGACGGCTGGGACGTTGGCGTCGAGTTGGTCTCGCCGGAAATGGGTTTCTGGGGCATTGACCTGTGAAAAGCCACGGACAGCGCGTCCCTCCTGTCAAAGGATCCGATCCGGTTTCAAAACTTGGCCCGGCTGCCCGTCCATTCGGACCCGCCCTCGTTCCCGCCAGGCGCCCGGAAGTCGTTTCCTTGCCTCATCCCGAGCGGCGTCGCGCCCAGCGCGTTACGCTTCGTGTGTCAGCCAGCGTTCACGTCGCGTTACAAGGCAACCAGGCCAGTTTTGGCGCCACAACCGTCAGCGTCAGCAGCTCAGGTGCCCTGCTTGTCCTCGAAAAGGGGCTCGCGCCGGAAACCCGTCTCGTTCTCGAGCATGCTCAGACCAGAGAGCGCGTGGCCTGCCGTGTGACTCGTCCCGCGCACGAGATTCCCGAAGGATTCCAGGTAGCCGTCGAATTTGATTCGCCAGCACCGAATTTCTGGGGCATCGCTTTCCCGCCCTCGGACTGGCGTCCCTT
>DATEKA010000109.1:0-14232 GCA_035277685.1 Candidatus Acidiferrales bacterium | reverse complement strand
TCGAACACCCATTTTGCGGGGTCGGGGGGCGCGCCATTCCTGCCGTTGAACTCGTCACTCCAGGTCAAGACCCATTTGGCCTTGTTCGAAGAAGGACGCGCAAATGCTTTCACGTCCCAACGCGAGCCAGCCGAAAGAAGCGCTAGTGTGATTACCAGACCCAAACTCACGACGAAACACTTCGGCGGAGGGCAGCGGTATTTTCGCACGCGCCTATCGTAGCACCGGGCGGCATGATGGCGACGCTCTTCAAAGCTATCTCGCGTGTGCGTGGATTTCGAAATGAATCTTCAAACGATCTTTCACTTTCACAGTGCCGCCCGCGATTCTGACGGGCGTGATGCCGTAATCGGTCTGCAGAAGAAACACTTCTCCTTGCGCGACGAGTTCTCCATTTTCGAGGCGAACAGACAACGGCAGGGCGACTGTCTTCTGCACGCCGTGAAGCTGTAAATGGCCGGCCAGAACTACGCGCCACCCGCTTCCCTGCTTTTGGACCTTCGTCACGCCGGTTGAATGGAAGGAAATCCCAGGGTAACGGGCGGCGTCGAGGACCTGGCCGCCGAGCATCGTGGCCTGCACTTGCTTCCGGTCCTTATCGGGCTCGCCGGGATCGACCACGGTTAGCGAGTTGGCGGCGACACGCAGCGTCACGGACGAATTGGCGATCTGGTTCGCGTCGAACCGCACGCTGCCGAAAAAATCCTTCGCCGCAATCAGGTGGTTATGAGCGAAAGCGCTGAACAAGCCTTCCTTGTAGACGCTGATCTCGATAGAGCTGTTCGAGCCGTCGAATGTGTATGTTGTTTGCGCCCCGCTGGGTGTCGCGCAAAGCATCGCGGCTCCAACCGCCATGGTCAGGGCGTTTCGGAGTATTCGAAGCGAGGCTGGCACGTTCATTCAGAAAAGTCCCGGGAGGAATCGCGGCTTGGCCGCCATGGCGGCGCGATATTCGGGATCGGCCAGCAGCGGCGGCTCCTCGGCTTCCAGGCGCTTGCGAATCGCCAGCAGATGCAGGAAGCTGCCAGCAACGGCTGTAATCCACGCGGTGTGAATTAACGGCAGGGCGATCATCTCAACGAAGACGGCAGCGTAGTTGGGATGGCGAACGTAGCGAAACGGACCACCCGTAACCACACCCAGGCGCGTCGAATCCATGATCTGCACGCTCCAGTGGTCGCCAAGCGTACGAACCACCCAGAGGCGCACGAAGTTTGCTGCCAGGAACAGGAAGCACATGGCCGCCGCAAGCGCGGGGATAAATGGGCGCTTCAACAAAAGCACTTCGAACGCCGCGCCGGCGAGGACGAAAACGTGAACGGAGGCCATCAAGCCGAAGTGCTGGTTCGGTGTGCGACTCGCACCGCGAGCAATCATCCGCTGCTGGTGAACCCGCGAAACACGGACCTCGACGAGACGCAGCACGGCAACGGCCGCGAGGAGCGCCAGAAACCCGATGACCGTGAGTTCGCGGGAGAGCATGTGAATGGTGCTAGGACGCAGCTCCTTGAGTTTTGGATGCAGAAGGAGTCCGCCGGGAGCGTGGAGTAGTC
Organism: Candidatus Acidiferrales bacterium; assembly: GCA_035277685.1. Classification (GTDB taxonomy): domain Bacteria; phylum Acidobacteriota; class Terriglobia; order Acidiferrales; family UBA7541; genus Palsa-295. The sequence continues at coordinate 12,679 of DATEKA010000109.1, read as the reverse complement.
CGAAAATGGTTCTACGCGACGCCTTTGGGCCGCAAATTCCCTTCACATTCGATTGCAACCAAGGAGCGGATATCGAAAAACCAGCGCCGGGCGCTGCTGAAATACCCACGGCACAAAAGCGGTGCCGTGGCTACCCGCTGACCTACCCGAAACAGCGCCCGCCCAAAAGGCAGGCGGCCGCTACAACGGCGTTGACGACACGCACCCGAGTTGTGGCCGGCACACCGGCCATTCCGCAGCGCTCAAAGCGGTGGCAAGCCACCGCACTCCCAAAAGGCCTTAGCGAGAAAGCGAGACACCCCGCCTTCGAGAACCCAGGCCGCTGCTACAGGGTCACTCGGCCGCGTCACTCTCAGCGGATGATGCGGGCGCGTTGATCACCATTGGCGTGATGCCGTGCTCTCCCAGCGAGCGATTGAACGCGGGAAGCTCTTTTTCATACAGGTTGCTATAGCCGGATTTCGCGGCGGCGAGATTCTTTTCGATCTCCCCAAGCTCGGACAGCTCTTCGTCGGTTGGCGCCCAATTTGCGCCGCCGGCAACGTCGCCCGCTCCCGTGCCGACCTGGCCGTTGAGCCAGATCAGATTCATATATACCTTGTAGGCTTCGACGTAGTACTTGTCGTCGCTGTTGAGGTTCGAGCGCGAGACGAGCTGGAACTCGACCGATTCGAGCTTCTTCCCCATATCGCCGACCGACTTGAGCAGACTGGCCGAAGCCGCGTTCTCGGGCTTGCCTTCAGCTTTCGCCTTGGCCTGCTCCGTCTTCAACATGTCTTCGACGACAGCGAGCTGCTTTCGCGTCCATTCCAAATGGTTGATCATGTTGGAGGCGGAGGTGAGATCGTCGCGAATGCGCAGTTGGGCCTTGAAAGTGGATTCGAGGTCGGCCTGCGTTCCCGGCGTGTGCGGGTCCTTCAGGACCGTGAGCGGCTGCGTGTAGCTCTGGCCGTCAACGGTCAGTTTGATCGTGTACTTCCCGGGCGCAGCGAACGGGCCAACCTGTGCACCTTCGATTCCCCAGTGCGTGACAGGGCGCGAATCGGCGCCGCGGAAGCGCGCTTCTTCCCAGATGTGGGAGTTGTCGGGAGCGGCCGTGCGCAATGCCGCAAGCGCCGGCGGATCGTAGTGGAAGTCCCACTCGACGCGATCGAAACCTTCTTTCGCGGGGCCTTGCAGTTTGCGAACTTCGTTTCCACGCGCGTCGAGAATCTGAATGTGGACCTGCTTGTCTTTCGGCGCAGCTTTCAGGAAGTAGGTGACCTGCGCGCCGCCGCCGTGGAGGAAACGATAGCTCTCCCGCGGAGCAAACAAGCGGACCGCCGCTTCGGACTTCTCCTTTGCCATCTGCTCGAGCGCGGAAATGTCGTCGAGAATGTAGATTCCGCGGCCGTAGGTGGAAACAACCAGATCGTGGAATTGCTTCTGAACCACGGCCCAGGAGACTACCGTGTGCGGCAGACCGGCGTCGAACATCGTCCAGTTGGCGCCATCGTCGAGCGAGTAGTAAAGCGCGTTGCCCGTTCCGGCGAAGAGCAAACCCTTGCAATTGGGGTCTTCGGCGATGATGCGAACGTAGGAAAGCTCGCTCTTGGGGATTCCGCCGCTGATCAACTGCCAGGACTGGCCGAAGTCGGTGGTCTTATAGATGAAGGGATCGCGATTATCCATCAGATGGAGATCGAGGCTGACGTAAGCAACGCCGGGATCGAAGTGCGACGGCTCGATGCTCGTCACCGTGCCCCACGCCGGCATCCCGCTGACGTTCTTCGAGACGTTGTTCCAGTGTCCGCCGGCGTCTTTGGTGTACCAAATCTGGCCGTCGTTCGTTCCAGCCCAAATCAGCCCTTTTTGGATTTGCGACGGGGCGATAGCGAAAACCACCTCGCCGTAAAATTGGCCGAGATTGTCAGGGCTGATACCGCCGGAAGAAATGATCCGGCTGGGATCGTTGGTGGATAGATCGGGGCTGATCACTTTCCAGCTCTGGCCGGCGTCGGAAGTTTTGAAGATCACCTGGCAGCCGTAATACACGGTGTTGTTGTCGAACGGATCGACCGCCATCGGCGGAGTCCAATGGCAGCGGTACTTCGTTTTATCTGGGGGCGAATCGAGCGTGTGATACCAGGGGCTGATGGAACGCGCGGATTTCACCTTGGCGTCCCAGCGCGTCACTTCGTCGCCGTAGCAAGTAGCCCATACGATGTCGGGATTCGACAGGTCAGGCAGAGTGAATCCGGATTCGCAACCGCCCATGTCGTGGTCCCAGCCGGCTTCAGGCGGCGCGCCGAAACCAAAACCCGCGACGGACGTGCTGGGGCCGCGCATGTTGCCGTCGTCCTGCATATTCGTGTAGAAATCGTAGGGAATCTGATTGTCCACGGCGACGTGATACATCTGCCCGATGGGCAGCGAAACGCGATTAAAGCCGCGTCCATGAACAGTGGTGATGTTGAGACCGCCATCGTCGGTGACGACGAAGCGGTCTGCGTTGAGCGGATCGATCCAGATGTCATGGTTGTCGCCGCCCCAGGGAACTTCACGGAACGTCTCGCCGCCGTCGAGCGATTCGAAAAACGAGCTATTGGAAAGGTAGACCTCGTTTTCGCTGGCCGGCGAAACCGCAAGGCGAATGTAGTAACCCGCGCGTCCTATCAGCGTACGATCGTAGTTGACCACGCGCCAATTTTCGCCGCCGTCGTCCGAGCGCCAGACCGAACCCTGATCCTTCGTCTGAATCAGCGCGTAGACGCGATTGGAATTCGTCGGCGCGACGGCGACGTCAATTTTACCGACGGGCGGCTTCGGCAAGCCGTGCCCTTCGATGCGCGTCCACTTCGTGCCGCCATCGTGCGAAACATAGAGTCCGCTTCCAGGTCCGCCGCTGAGTTCCGCGTACGTGTGCATTTCAACCTGCCACATTCCGGCGAACATGTTTCGGGGATTTTCCGGATCCATGGCGAGTCCCGAGCAGCCGGTGTTCTCGTCGGCAAAAAGCACGCGATCCCAGTGCTGGCCGCCATCGGAGGAACGATAGACGCCCCGCTCCTGCTGGGGGCCGGTGGTGCGGCCGAGGGCGCAAACGAAAACCTCGTTTTCATTCTTCGGATTGACGATGATGCGGCCGATGCGGCCGGTGTGATCGAGCCCCATGTGCGTCCAGGTCTTGCCCGCGTCGGTGGACTTGTAGACGCCGTCGCCCATCACGTCGCTGTCGCGAATGGCCCAGGCTTCTCCGGTGCCCGCCCACACGACATTGTGATCGGAGGACGCAACGGCAAGAGCTCCGATTGCCTGCACCGGTTCTTTGTCAAAGATCGGAAGCCAGCGATTGCCGCCGTCCGTAGATTTCCACACGCCACCCGATGCTGCGCCGGCGTAGTATGTGCTCGCATCGCCAGGCACGCCAGCGACAGACGCTACGCGATTGCCTCGCATCGGCCCCACAAACCGAAACCGGAAGGAATGCTCGTGCGGGGGCCCGAACCTTCGTTGGGCCCAGGCGAAAGGAGTCAGGGCAAGTAAAGCGAGGAGAATCAGACAAAATCGCGAGTACGGGATGTCTAGGGTAAAGAACGAGCGACGGCGGATGGCGCGCATGAAAGCCCCCTCAGAAGGAGATAAAGATAATAGAAATAGGCAAATCGGAGCGAACTATAGTTCACCGGATAAAATATGCAAGTGTTTTGATAGGGCGGTGGTTGAGAAGGAGATGAAGGGGGTTGCGGGGTGGGGCGGAAGTGTATAATGTATTCACGGCGAAGCCGCGAATTTGCCAGTGGTCATTGACTACTTTGGTCTTTCGGAGAGTTTTGCGGTTCGTAGCTGCGAGTGAATGTCGTTTTGGCGAGGACTGGCATCGCCGGTTATTCGGAAACTCTGGCCCTTATATAGCGCATGTCCAATCATTTTGAACGGCTCCGAGTTGTTGACTCACACACAGGTGGAGAGCCCACGCGAATCATCGTGTCTGGCACGCCACCGCCTCCCGCGGGATCAATGGCTGACCGGCTGGAATGGTTCCGTCGTGAACACGATTCCCTACGTAAGGCCCTGGTGAACGAGCCGCGAGGATCGGACGTGATGGTAGGAGGGGCGCTCTTCGAGCCGGCCGATCAAACATGCGCCGCCGGAGTGTTGTACTTCAACAACGTGGGCTATCTGGGAATGTGCGTTCACGGAACGATCGGGCTGATGGTGACGCTCGGATACCTCGGGAAGATCAAGCCGGGGGAACACCGTATCGAAACGCCGGTGGGTATCGTCACGGCAACGCTACATAACGACGCACAAGTTACGGTGCAAAACGTCCCGTCGTACCGCTCTGCGACAAACGTGGAAGTGGATGTTTCGGGTTATGGAAAAGTACGCGGAGACGTGGCCTGGGGCGGGAATTGGTTTTTTCTGGTCAACAAGCATCCGATCGAGCTTTCGATGGCAAACGTGGAGAAACTGACGGAGTTTGCCTGGGCGGTTCGGATGGCGCTGCAACGTGAAAAGGTGACGGGCGCGGATGGCGCTGAAATCGACCACATCGAATTGTATGGCGCGTCGAAAATAGCGGGAGTGAACAGCAAGGGATTCGTGCTTTGTCCCGGGAAAGCGTACGATCGGTCGCCGTGCGGAACGGGAACGAGCGCGAAGCTAGCGTGCCTCTACGCGGATGGAAAACTGAAGCCGGGAGAAACCTGGCGGCAGGAAAGCATCGTGGGCAGCATTTTTGAAGGAACGATCCGCGTGAACAACGGGTACGTGCTGCCCAGCATCAAGGGGTCAGCGTTCATCACGGCCGACGCAAACATCCTTGTGGACCCGCACGACCCTTTCCGTTTCGGAATACCGTGATGAAAGGCATTGCCGATGTGATTGTGGCGGGGGCCGGCATTGTGGGCGCGGCGTGCGCGTACGAACTGGCTCGAGAGGGCGCCCGCGTCTCGGTGGTCGATCGTGGCTTCGCCGGTTGCGGAGCAACGTCGGCTGGGATGGGCCACATCGTGGTGATGGACGATTCCGAAGCGCAGTTTGCGCTGACGCGCTACTCGCAGACGCTTTGGGATGAATTCGCGCCTGAATTGCCCGCCGAAGTGGAATTCGAGCGCTGCGGCACGATCTGGGTGGCGGCGGATGAAGAAGAAATGGGCGAGGTGCGACGCAAGTTCACCTATTACGCGCAACGAGGCGTCGCCACGCGAATTCTCGATTCGCGCGAGTTAGCTGAAGCCGAGCCGCTGCTGCGCCGGCCGCTGGCGGGCGGTTTGCTCGTCCCGGGAGATTCGGTTGTCTACCCGCCTTGCGCGGCGGCTTATTTCCTCGATCGCGCGCGGGAGCGGGGCGCCACGGTACACCTCGGCAGAACGATAGCAGAGATGGAACACGGGACTATTTCGCTGTCGGACGGTTCAACGATGACCGCCGATTGCGTCGTGAATGCCACCGGGCAAGACGCGCCGGCGCTGACGCGAAGCGCAAACGTGAAGCCGCGCAAAGGCCATCTGGTCATCACCGATCGCTATCCGGGAACGGTCCAGCACCAACTGGTCGAACTCGGGTATCTGAAGAGCGCGGCGTCGTTGACGAGCGATTCGGTGGCGTTCAATGTTCAGCCGCGGAAGACGGGACAGGTGCTGATCGGGTCGTCGCGGCAGTATGACGTGTCGGGCGCGGGAGTGGACGCCAGTATCGTTGGCCGCATGCTGGAGCGGTCGTTCGAATACATTCCGGCGCTGCGTTTTGCGTCCTGCATACGCACGTGGACTGGGTTTCGCGCGGCAACGCCGGATAAGCTCCCGCTGATTGGGCCATGTCCGGAAGATCCAAAGACCCTGCTGGCAACCGGACACGAAGGACTCGGGATAACTACGTCGCTCGCGACCGGCCGGTTGATCGCCGACCAAATCCTGGGGCGCAAGCCGGCGATTGCGGTTGAGCCGTATCTGCCGTCGAGGCAGATGGCAGGGACGCATGCCTGACATGGACATTCGCGTGAACGGCGCGAGCATGCAGGTTCCCGAAGGGACTAGCGCGGCGGCGGCGCTGATTCTGTCAGGCGGATATTCGCGGAGGTCGGTCTCGGGAGAGGCCCGAACCGCATTCTGCGGAATGGGAACTTGCTTCGAATGCCGCTGCGAAATCAACGGTGAACCGCATCAGCGTGGATGCCAGGTGATGTGCCGCCCGGGAATGGACATCCGGGCGGATTCGGGCGCGGCAGCTCCCGCTTCGATTGCCCCGGCGATTGCGATGACGCACGATGAGACCGCTGCGAAGCTGTATTTTGACGTGGTTGTGATCGGGGGCGGGCCCGCGGGAATTGCTGCGGCATCGGCTGCGTCGGAATCGGGCCGCAGCGTCGCACTCGTTGACGACAATCCTGCGGCCGGTGGACAAATCTGGCGCGGCGAGACGGCCAAAAGTTCCGGCTCGGAAGCGGGAAGGTGGCTGCGCCGGCTGCGCCACTCGCCCGTACAAGTGATTTCAGGCGCGCGAGTCTTTCACTGGGAGAATGGGAGGCTCGGGGCGGAAGCGAATGGCGCGTATTTGGAAATCTGCTATCGCGAACTGATTCTGGCAACGGGCGCACGCGAGCGTTTTTTGCCGTTTCCGGGTTGGACGCTGCGAGGAGTTTTTGGAGCGGGCGGGCTACAAGCGCTGCTGAAGGGTGGGCTTCCCGTGGCGGGTAAACGTATACTGGTCGCCGGAACCGGGCCGCTGCTGCTGGCTGTGGCGGCCTACGCCCGCGAGCATGGCGCGAAGGTGCTCGCAATCTGCGAGCAGGCGGAATGGAAGAACGTGGCGCGTTTCGCCGCGGCGACCACGCGAGCGCCGGGAAAATTGAAAGACGCGCTGCGATTCGGGTGGGCGCTTCGCGGAGTTCCCTACTGGACGAGCGCCTGGGCGGCGGCCGCCGTGGGCAAGGAGCGATTGGAGAGCGTTCGCGTGTTGCGGAACGGACGTGTTCGCGAGCTCGGTTGCGACTATTTGGCTTGCGGCTTTCATCTGGCGCCGAATCTGGAATTGGCAAATTTTGCGGGCTGCTCGATCGAGAATGGGTTCGTTGCGGTGGATGAATTTCAGCGCACGCCGGTTGCGCACATTTTTTGCGCGGGTGAGACGACGGGAATCGGCGGGCTGGAGAAATCGCTGGTCGAAGGACAGATCGCCGGATACGCAGCTACCGGCAACGAAGGCGCTGCCCGGCGTTTGTTCGCCGAACGAGACGGATGCGCGCGTTTCGCGGCGGCGATGAAATCCGCGTTCCGGCTGCGACAGGAGCTGAAGTCGCTGGCGCAACCGGAAACGCTGCTGTGCCGCTGCGAGGACGTCTCAATCGGACGCGTTGGACGCTTCGATTCCTGGCGGGCGGCAAAGTTGCACACGCGCTGCGGAATGGGACCGTGCCAGGGGCGCGTTTGCGGCGCCGCGGCGGAAATTCTTTTTGACTGGAAGACCGATTCGGTGAGGCCGCCCGTGTTCGCAGTCGAATGCGGCAGCCTTGCGGCTGTTGGGAGCGCGGGCGCGAGCGTAGCGAGTCAAAGCCGGCGCACCTGAGCGCGTGGAGGAAAACCATGAAGTGGACAGGCGTTATACCGGCAATCACAACGTACTTCGACGAGAGGGGGCGCGTCGATCACGGTTTCGTCGCGGATCACGCGCGATGGCTGGTGGAAAACGGGTGCACCGGCGTCGTGGCGCTGGGATCGCTGGGAGAAGGAGCAACTTTACACTTCGACGAAAAGCTCGAGATTTTGCGCACCCTGACAAAAGCTTTGAAAGGCCGCGCGCCGGTGGTCGCGTCGATTTCCTCGCTCACGACGGCGGAGTCCGTGTCGCTCGCAAAGGAAGCGGCCGAAATGGGCTGCGACGCATTGATGGTGCTTCCGCCGTACGTTTACAACGGTGATTGGCGGGAGATGAAAACGCACGTGGCGAGCGTTTTCCGGTCCACAAAGCTCTCGTGCATGCTCTACAACAATCCGATTTCCTACGGCACGGATTTTCTGCCGGAGCAGATTCGAGAGCTCGCGTCGGAGCATCCAAACTTTCATGCGGTGAAGGAGTCGAGCACCGACGTGCGCCGCGTGAGCGCTATTCGCGCGCTGGCAGGCGACCGGCTGGCGGTCTTCGTCGGCGTGGACGACGCGATTGTCGAAGGGATCGGCGTCGGCGCAGTGGGCTGGATTGCGGGACTGGCGAACGCCCTGCCGCGAGAATCGGTGGACTTGTTCAACTATGCCGCGGAAGGAAAATCGGCGCAGGCCTTCGAACTATACCGCTGGTTTCTGCCTTTGCTGAGACTGGACACGGTGCCGAAATTCGTTCAGCTCATCAAGCTCGTTCAGGAAGAGCTTGGCGTGGGCAGCGGCCGCGTGCGAGCTCCGAAGCTGGAGATTGTGGGAGAAGAACTCGAGGCCACGCGGAAGCTGATTCGTGAAGCGATGCGCAGCCGCCCGAAATCGGCGAGCACGGAATTGAGAGCCGCGACGCGATCGGCGTAGCGCGAGCAACGCGCTCGCGTTCGTTGACGGAATGGCTTAAACGACGACAACCGGAGACATTATGGCAGCCACAGGAAGATCGTTTATCGGATTTCGCGAAGGCGCAAAAGGCGACACGACGTTCCGCGCGTATAACCCTGCAACAGGACAGCCGCTCGATCCGGAATTTCAGGCGGCCACGCCGGAGGAAGTGGACTTGGCTGCGAGGCTTGCGGCCGAGGCGTTTGTTTCCTTTCGAGAACTTTCCGGCGCGGCGAAAGCCGAATTTCTGAACGGCATCGCGAAAAATATCGAGGCGGCGACCGAGCAGATCGTCGAGCGCGGGCATCTGGAAACGGCGCTGCCGAAACCGCGCCTCCAGTCAGAAACGGCGCGGACCTGCAATCAACTGCGATTGTTCGCGCAGGTGGTGCAGGAAGGCTCGTGGGTGAACGCGCGCATCGATCGCGCCGATCCAAACCGCAAGCCGCTGCCGAAGCCGGATATTCGTTCGATGTGGCGTCCGCTGGGACCGGTGGTCGTATTTTCGGCGAGCAACTTTCCCCTGGCGTTTTCCGTGGCGGGCGGAGACACGGCGTCGGCGTTTGCCGCGGGCAATCCGGTGATCGTGAAGGCGCACTCGGCGCATCCGGGAACGAGCCAGATCGTTGGCGAGGCGGTGCGCGGCGCCGTCCGCTCGCGCGGATTGCACGAAGGCGTCTTTTCGTTGATTTTCGGAGCGGGCACTTCCGTGGGCACGCAACTCGTGCAGCACCCGCTGATCAAGGCGGGAGGGTTCACGGGCTCGACGGGCGCCGGGAGAGCGCTGATGAATCTGGCGGCGGCACGTCCGGAGCCGATCCCGTTCTACGGAGAGCTTGGCAGCACGAATCCCGTTTTTCTCCTGCCGGGCGCGATGCAGGCGCGCGGAGCGAAAATCGCCGAAGACCTTTACGGCTCATTCACCCTCGGCGCAGGACAGTTCTGCACGAAGCCCGGCCTGATTTTCTTTTCGGAGGGCAAGACCGCAGCCCCTTTCGTTGGCGAGCTGAAAAACAAAGTCGCGCAGGCGCCGGAATTCGCCCTGCTCACGAAAGGAATCAGCGGGGACTACGACAAGGAAGCGCAAAAGCGCAAGCAGCGGCGCGGGTTGAGCGTGGTTGCGGAAGGCGCGCAGCGCAGCGCAGCGAATCCCTATTCCGCCTCGGCGGCCGTTTATCAGACGGAGATTTCGTCGTTCCTTGCCGAACCTGAGCTTTCGGAGGAGCATTTCGGGCCGTCCACGCTGCTGATCGAATATTCCAATAAAGAGCAGATACTCGAAGCGGCGCGGAAACTCGAAGGCCATCTGACGGCGACGATTCACGGAACCGAAGAAGATTTGCGCGAATTTTCCGAGTTGATTTCCATTCTCGAAAACAAGGTCGGGCGCATTCTGTTCAACGGCTTCCCGACGGGCGTCGAAGTGTGCCATGCGATGGTCCACGGCGGGCCGTATCCGGCCAGCACAGACGGAAGAACTACTTCCGTCGGGACGCAGGCCATCTATCGCTTTGCGCGGCCCGTTTGCTATCAGAATTTGCCTGATTCCGCGCTTCCCGCCGAATTGAAGAACGCAAACCCGCTCGGCGTCTGGAGACTAGTGGACGGGAAGATGACGCAAGAGGCGCTGTAGGCGGCGTTCCGAGCTTGGGGCCTTCCCAGCGCAGATGGGAATTTCCCCTCGACTCCGCCCTGCAAGAGCCGAGCAGGCGTGAACCTTCCTGCTGCACGCGGGCGCCCACGCCGCAACGCGCACCAACGATAACGGGTTATCGCGTTTTGAAAATCTCGATGCGCGCGTGCCACATCGTTGTCTTCTCCGGTTGGAGAAGGACTATTCCGGTATCCTGCCCGTGCCAGATTCCCCGATATGGATCGGGGAGATTGAACCGCGGATCGATGACGACGAACGGCTTGTCGGGCGGCGCGTAAATCTCGATGGCCTTAATGTGCGGGGATAGCGCGCGAATGCGCAGCCCGAATTTTGAAGCAGGATCGGTGAGCTCGATGGTGGCGCTGCGATCCGGATCGTAGTCGAGGTTGGTAAAGCAATCGTTCATCGAGAGCTCGCCGAGCGCCTTGCCCTCCGGAGCCGTAAAATCGTAGGCAGTTCCCTTCACCGGGACAATTCTTCCCGTGGGAAATGCGTCATCGTAATTGTTGACGGGAGCGCGCATGTCCGCCGGGATGTGCAGGCGCGCCTGCTTCCGGTCGCCGCTGGGAATCTGAAAGTAAGGCTGGAAGCCGATGGCCATCGGCTCTTCCTGCGCGCCGACATTTTTCGCGATGACGTAAACATCGAGCGAGTCGTCCTTGAGCGTCATGCCGATATTGAGGTTTGTCTCCGAGAGCCAGCGGCCGCCGAAATTTCCCGCGCGGAGCAATCCGAAGACCGTGGATTCCTGAGGGCCGTCGTGCGCCTTCGCATTCTGAAATTTTGCCGTGAGGATCAGGCCATTCATCGCCACCGGCTCCGCCCCTGCCTGCGCGCCGTGCCAGTTAGCCGGAAGGAACAGATGATGTCCATCAATGAACGCGCCGATCGTCTTTCCGTCCGGCGAGAGTTTGCCTCGGATCAGGCCTGCATACGGCAGAAGCATCGCGCCGCCCGTCTTGAAGGCGTTGTTTCCGAACTCATCGTCGCCGGTCTCGAGAAAGGCCTTGGCGGCGGCAAGGTCCATCGTATTCAGCAGGTCTATGTCGCCTTTTCCCGGCACATAGGCTTTGATTTGAAACAGGTTCATGCCCATTCCAGGCAGGACGACTGCTTCGAGGAACTGCGGCTTGTTCGCTTCGAGCGAGCGCGGTCGCTTAAGAATGACGGGAGGCTCCCCGCCGATTGTAACGGGCACGGCGACCTGGGACGGGGGGGCATTGGCCGCAATTACGTCCATGCGTCTTGCCGGAGCTGTTCCTACGGCGAGCGCGGCTGCCAGAACAACGATCGCGGGCGCTGCGGTCCTCTTGATCCGGCCGTCTTTCATTACCGACCTCTCCCGGCTGCAATTCACTTCAGATACTGGTTGATCCAGTTTACCCACCGCGTGAAGACATCGGCAGCGCGAACGGGGTCTCCGGGGAAATGACCGCCAACGGGATAGGCGATGAACTTCGTCGTGACGCCATTGTCCTTGAGCGCGTGATACATCTCGAATGACTGCGGAATGGGAACACGAAAATCGCCGGTGTCGCAAAGGATCAGCGTGGGCGTGTGAATCTGCGCCGCGTAGGTGATGGGCGATTGCTCGCGGTAGATCTTCCAGTTGTCGCCCACCCAGGGCGAGCCGCCCATCGAATAGTAGTCCACGCGATTGCCGTCTGAAATGGTGGCCTCGACGGTCAAGTCGTTGACGGCGGCGCCTGAAACCGCCGCTTTCCAGATGTTATAGTGGCCGATCATCCACGAAGTCATGTATCCGCCGTAAGACCAGCCGGAGACTGCGATTTTATCCGTATCGACGATTCCCATTTTCTCGATGGCGGCGATGCCGGCCATGACGTCGCGCCCAGGGCCGTCGCCCGCATCGCGATAGATGGCGCGCTGATAGGCGTTGCCGAGGTTGTCGCTGCCGCGGTAATTCGGCTCGAAGACAAGATAGCCCTGCGCGGCGAGAATCTGCGGAAGCGCACCGAAACCCATCGTCGAGCTGGCCTGCGGCCCGCCATGAATCAGGAGCACAAGGGGATACTTCTTGTCCTTCGAGAAATTGGGAGGAGGCACCAGAATCCCGTCCTCATGGAATCCATTGGGCCCTTGCCATTCGACGTCCTGCGGCTCGCCAAGATGAATCGAGGAAATCCAATCGTTGTAGTGCGTTAAGGCGCGGGGCTTCGCGCTCGCCGACGAGAGGTAATAGAGCTCCGTCGGATGACCGGGCGTGCTTCCCGTGAACGCGATATCGCCCTTTGGGCCAACCGTCGCGTCAATCCAGAACGACCACGAAGGATCGATATCCCCTAGATCGAGCTTCCTCGCCACGCCGTCGAGCGGCTGAACCCACATCGAGGTGCGCGTTCCATCGTGGCCGCCAACGAGCAGCGACTTGCCGCCGGGCATCCAAATTGCGCGCTGGACGTTGCGATCGATTGCGCGTGTTGCATCCGTGCCATCGCGAGCGGCCATTGTTCCGGACGATCCGCTCACAGGAGTCACAAAGATTTCG
>DATEKA010000108.1:0-24219 GCA_035277685.1 Candidatus Acidiferrales bacterium | reverse complement strand
GCGCGATCCAGTAACGCTCGTTCTGGCCATCATCATTCTCGCCGCAATCGGCCTGGCCTCCTGCTTTTGGCCCGCTCGGCGCGCGTCGCGCCTCGACCCCATGGCTGCCCTCCGATACGAATAGAGCGGCGCGGGCTACCTACTCTATTTCTTTTGCTCTCTCAGCGAGTCGCGAGTCACCGCTCACGGTCTGCCCCCAGGCAGGATTCACGGGAGGCGGCAAAACAGAATAATCGTTTGGCGAGACGCGCCCGGCCAATTTTCTCGCGGTTCACGAAATCGCGATAAACTATCACCGAATCCCGGAATCCGCCCGGTGGCCCAAACAGCACCCCAAACTCCGCCGCAACCTGCAAGCGATCCCCGCGCCGAATATTCGCGCCGCCTTGAAGCTCACCTGAAGCTCGCCTCCGAACTCGAACGCCGCCACATTCGCGCCGGTAATCTGAAGCTCGCCATCATCGTCGCTGCAATCATTCTCGGCATTCTGATTCTCGAAGGAATGGTCTCTCCCTATTGGATTCTCGCGCCGCTCGCCATTCTGTTCGTGTTCATTGTCTTGCACGAACGCATTCTCCGCGCCAAATTACACGGTGACACGGCAGTCTCGCTCTACCGTTCGGGCCTCGCGCGCCTCGACGACAAATGGGCCGGCGCCGGCTTGACCGGCGACCGTTTCCGCGATCCGAACCATGTCTACGCCGACGATCTCGATCTCTTCGGCCGCGGCTGTCTCTTCGAATTGCTCTCAACCGCGCGCCTGCCCATGGGCGAAGAACGCCTCGCGTCCTGGGTGCTTGCTGCTTCGCCGCTTCCCGATCTTATTCGACGGCAGCAAACCGTCGCGGAGCTTCGCGACAAGCTCGATCTCCGCGAAGATATCGCGCTCACCGGAGAAGACCTTCGCCCTCGCATCAATCCAGCCGGTCTGCTTGCCTGGGCCGAAGGTAAACCGCTCCTCACAAGCCGCGCTTTGCGCTACGTTTTCGCAACATTCGCGCTAGCTTCCATCGCTACACTTATTTACCTCATCGTTGCGCAGCGCATTTGGCCGCTCGCTGCTGTCCTCGCTATCGAACTCGTCTTCTACCGCATCTGGCACGACCGCGCCGAAGATGTCATGTCGAAGCTGCACTCGAACGCTGAGGGGCTAACGCTGTTCTCGCGCATCATCGAACGCATAGAACGAGAGCCGTTCACCTCCGCGCATCTTCAACAGCGCGCTGCGGAGCTGAAGTCGCACTCCGCGTCTCGCGCCATTCGCGGCTTGTCGCGCATCGTCTATTGGATTGATGGCCGCGAGGGAATGCTGGCGAAGGCGCTCGATCTCCCGTTGCTCTATTCTCTGCAAACCGGCTTTGCGGCCGAGGCATGGCGCATGCGCTGGGGCTCTCACGTTCGCGCTTGGATGGACACTGCCGGCGAAATCGAGGCGCTCCTCTCGATCGCCGGCTATTCCTTCGAGCATCCCGCCGATCCGTTCGCCGAGTTCGTCTCCCCCGATCCGGTGGACGGATCGTCCTCATCCGCATCGGCCGGCATCCCTGTCTTCGACGGCCGCGATCTCGGCCACCCGCTCATCCCCGCAGCCGATTGCGTCCGCAACAGCGTCCGCCTCGACGCGGCCACGCGCGTCATGCTAGTCAGCGGCTCCAACATGTCCGGCAAAAGCACATTGCTTCGCACCATCGGCATCAACGTCGTTCTCGCCATGGCCGGCGCGCCGGTTCGCGCCAAATATCTGCGCCTCGCGCCCGTCGCGCTCGGAACGCGCATTCGCAGCACGGATTCTCTTCAGGAAGGCCGCTCGAATTTCTACACGGAAATCCTTCGCATCCGCCGCGTATTCGAACTCCTGAATGGCGCTGCTCCCCTGCTCTTCTTGTTCGATGAATTGCTCGAAGGAACCAACTCGAAAGACCGCCTGATCGGTGCAGAAGGCTTGCTCCGCGCGCTGATGGAACGTGACACCATCGGCATCGTTACAACGCACGACTTGGCCCTTACCAGGGTCACTGCTTCCCTCGGCGGCGCCATTCGCAATTTTCATTTCGAGGATCACGTCGAGGACGGCCGCATGCGCTTCGATTACGTGCTTCGCGACGGCGTCGTCACCCGCAGCAATGCTATCGAACTGATGCGCCTCATCGGCCTCGAAATATGATCCCTGCTCCTCGAAATGCAGCGGGAGGCGACAAGAAAAACAAGTTTCGCTGGGCCGTCTGCCGGATGCTTTAACCGGCTCTGCGTCTCGAAACCACCACCACTATCCCTCCACGCCATCGAAGCGGATCAGCACAATCTCCGATGCGGTCCCCACGCGCATCGGCGGTCCCCACGTCCCGACTCCCGACGACGTGTACACCATCATCTTCCCGAACGCATGCAGGCCGTACGAGTACTTCCCGAAAATCCGCTCCACCATCCATCGCGACGGAATCAGTTGTCCCCGGTGGGTGTGTCCCGACAATTGCAACGAAATTCCCGCCCGCTCCGCCACCGCCAGCCGGTTCGGCGAATGGCTCAACAGAACGCTCGCGCGATTCCGGTCGAGCTCCATTCCGTGCAAGATCAGCTCGAGCCGCCGGGCGCTCGCCGAGGCGCGGTAATCCACGCCCGCGATCTGCATCCCCTCGACAACCACCTTCCGGTCGTTTAACACGCTCATGCCTGCGCCTTCCGCCGCTCTCAGTGAAGCGCCCCCGGCGAATTCCTCGTGATTGCCCGCAATCAGGTATGTCCCCAGCGGCGCGCTCATCGCCGACCACGGCTCTGTCACGCGACTTGGATCGACCCGAGTCCCATCGTACAAATCGCCGCCGATGAACACGATGTCCGGCGCCAGCGCCGCGATCATCTCCACGATTTTCTTGCAGAACCGCGCGCCTCGAATGTGCCCCAGGTGCAAATCGCTGACGAACACCGCCGTCCGTCCGCGCCACGTCTCCGGCAAATTCGGCAGATTTACGTCCACGCGCCGCGTGCGGACACGCAACGCGTTGAGCATCCCGTAAATCCCCACCAGCAGCGCCAACCCATACAGCGCTCCGACAATTGCCCGGCCGCTCGTCCGCCATCCGCCCAGCCACGCAATCCCATAGCAGATCCACGCAAGCACCGCTGCGCAAGCCAGAAAATTCAGAAACCCGAGCCACCCCGACGCAATCCCATAAAACGCGCGCACAAACCAATTGGACCATCGAAATGCAAGTATGGAAGCCGTGACGAAGCTGATCGAGAGCAGTACCAGCGCGATCTGCAACACCAAGAGCCACGGCTGTGGCGGGACTCCCCATAGTTCGATCCAGGTCACATACACGATAACGTGGCCTAGAAAAAGCACCGATTGGATGACGGCGATAAACGCGGAAAGTCGACTTCTCACTCGGCCGAGGTCCTTGGCAGCATCAGAGTTTTTCGCCCGGCGTCTCTAACCAGCGCGGCGGCTTCTTTTCATAGACGCATTTGCAAACAGGGCGGCGTCAATTCGTCGTGACGCACCTACATTCAGCGTACCACGAACGCGCACGCGCGTAGCGCCTGCGCCTGTTCCGGAATTTGCGGCCGTAGGCCGCCTTGGGAGCCCGGCGGCTTGTTTATCCCGAGCGAAGCCGAAGGCCGGCGTCATCGCAGTTCCGAATGAAACGCATAAGAACATTAACGGCCGATTCATCGCGTCCTGATGCCATGCTGATACATCGAATACAGAAGTCGCGCACCATCAAGTTCTATTCCGGTTATTCTGTATCCTTGATCGAGAGGAAAAGCACGCGCCCATGAACGAAAAGCTCCTGAAACGCTATCTTTTCGCCAGCGATTTCGACCAGACGCTGACCTTCAACGATTCCGGTTACGTCCTCAGCGAGATCCTCGGCATCCCCATCGAAGAATTCAAACGCCGAGCCAGCGGCATGGCGCGCATCAACCTCGTCCAGCAGGGCGCTGAACTCGCCTATTTGCTGCTGCACGATCCCGAATTTCGCTCGCGCGTTCGCCGCGAGCATCTCTTCGAGGTCGGCAAGAAAATCCGTCTCAAGGACAACATCGGCCTGCTCTACAAAATCCTCGACCACGGAATCGAAGGCTATCAATTCGACTTTTCGATTCTGTCGGCCGCGCCCGTCGAAGTGATTCAGTCCGCGCTCGAAGGCGTCGTTCCGAAAGAGCGCATCTACGGCACGCAGTTCGAATACAACAGCAAAGGCGAGATCGAGCGAATCATCCGAGCCACCGCCGGTTACGGTAAAGTCGCCGTGCTCGATCAGCTCCAGACCAGCCTGCAGATCGGCCCCGACCACATCGTCTACGCGGGCGACGGCAGTTCCGACGTCCACGTGATGCTGCACGTCAACGCGCGCGACGGCTTTACGATCGCCGTCTCCGAAAGCAAGCAGGTGGCGCATGTTGCGAAGCGCACCGTGCTGGGCAACAACGCGCTCGTCGTCCTCGCGCCGATTCTCGAGAACATCGTCGGCTGGCCGCGTCCGCGCATCCGCGAATTTCTGGAATCCTATGGCTTTCTCATCCAGGAATGGGACACGGTTCGCACTGACTGGCTCACTCTTCGCCCCGTCGACGAGCCCGCCGCCGCAGGTGCCAGCCCGGATACCAGTGCGTCGGAGCACGCCTCAAACGCCAACGCTCTCTCCTTCCATTCCGAATAATTGGTTGGTTTGTACCGGAAAAGCAGCGGATTCTTCATCCTGGGCGAAGCAGAAGAACCGCCGCATTTTGCGAGGTGCCTGATCACGGTTCTTACAGGCTCCTGTCTTGACACCGGAGCGGCTCAGGAACAAACTGCGGCTAAGAAACCCCGCCCCATTGCGCCAGGAGGTGTGGACCATGTCTGAACTCAAAGTCGCCGCGCCGAAACGTGGCGATCACGTAACCTGCATGCAGCATCAAGGGACATTCGAGGTCGTTGCCGTCAACGCGCTGATGCAAACAGCCAATATTCGATCGCTGGACGGAAACGCGCCCGTCATCCCCAACATGGCCTGGACGGACCTAAAGTCCGCCGCAAAGAAATAACGGCTTCGCCCTGCGACCCAGTCGCGGGCAATCCGGCGTGGTTGTGTCCCTCCCTCCGTTCACGCTCTGAAGACTGGGCTGTTCCGCCCTAGGAGCGGCGTCGGATCCACTATCGGTCCTCTTCCCGTGTAGAATGCGTTTCGGTTTTCGGGAGGCGGAAACGATGAGACGGATTCTTGCGCTGGCCACCCTGGCCATTCTGGTAGCCGTTGTCGCCGCGGCGTCCCCATTTGCTGCTGCGCGGCAGGCGGATACGGCCGGTGAAAAAATGCAGATGGCGGAAACGCGCGGACCCGAGTATGCGGCGCAGCACACGCAGGCGACTCCGATGGAGGCGGCCGGCCGGCAAGGGCAAGGAGCCAAAACGCAGCCGGGCGCCGCCGGCGCGAAAACCGCGGCGTTGCCGGCGAGGAAGGTGGCGATCACATTCGATGATTTGCCGGCGGCTGCGGCGGCGCACATGACGGGCGCAGAAATCGATGACATGACGGCGAAGCTGCTCGCAACGCTGAAGCGAGAGAAAATACCGGCAATCGGCTTCGTCAACGAGGGAAAGCTCTACCGGTTCGGCGACGTTGACGCACGGATCAAAGCGCTGCAAATGTGGCTGGATGACGGCTTCGAGTTGGGCAACCACACATACAGCCACCTCTCGTTGAACAAAGCCGGATTGCAGGCGTGGGAAGAAAACGTCATCGAAGGCGAGCCGGTTTTGAGGCTGCTGCTCGCGCAACATCACATGACGCTGCGCTATTTGCGTCATCCGTATCTGGATGCCGGGGCCGATCTGAAAACGCGGCGCGACTCGGAACAGTTCCTTGCGTCGCGAGGATATACGGTGGCCCCGGTGACGATGGATGCGTGGGATTGGGCGTTCGCGCCAGTGTACGCGGATGCAAAGAAGCGCGGCGACGCCGAGCTGGCGAATAAAGTCGTGCATGCGTATCTCGATTATTCGAACGCGATGTTCGAATACGACGAGACATTCTCGAAACAGTTGATCGGATACGAGCCGAAGCAGGTGCTGCTGCTCCACGGGACGGAGCTCGAGGCGGACCATTTCGCCGACCTCGCAGCCTTGCTGCGCAAGCGCGGTTACAGTTTCATTACGCTCGATGAGGCGTTGACGGATTCGGCGTACAACCTGCCCGACAACTATGTGGGCGAAGGAACGGGTTGGCTCGATCAGTGGGCCATCACGCAGGGCAAAATGCCGCCGAATGAGCCGCCGTTCCCGGCGTGGGTCCAGGAACGCGCGAATGCGCTGCATCAGCCGCAGGAAACGATGCCGTGATGGCGTAGCGGGAGCGTTGAAGGAACCCTGGCTTACGGGAAAGCCAAGCATCCCAAAATGCGTTTAGTTTGCCGCCCCCGCGCTGTTTCGATTTGGGGCTCGCCAACTGGCGACGCGCCGTTTCCTGCGTCAGCGCGAACGATTGAAGACTACCGCCTCAATTTCAATCCTTCGCTCGCTTCGCTCGCCCTAAGGATGACGACCCCTGATCGGACCGTTAGTTTGCGGCTCCGGCGAGCTCGGAAACTTCGGCGTCCGATTTCGAGTGGTGCTTCCCGCGCTCGATTTCGATGCGGCCCTTGAAATAGGCGCCGTCTTCGACGCTGATGCGCGCGGTGGTGATGTCGCCGGTCACCGAGCCGTCTTTCTTGATCTCGACGCGATCGCTGGCATGAACATTGCCCATCAGATTGCCGTAAACGACGACTTCCCGCGCCCAGATTTCCGAATTCAGTTTCCCGCTGCGGCCAACGGTGAGGCGCTGTCCGTTGAGCACGACGGAGCCTTCCACCTTGCCGTCAATCTGAAGATCTTCCTCACCGGTGACCTTGCCCTTGATTTCGATGCTGGCGCCCAGGGCCGACACAGCGCGCGGCGACGGGGCGCTGGGACGCGGCGTGGACGACTGGACAGACGCAGGCTGCGACGGCTGCCACGAAGCTGGCTGAGCAGGTGATGGCGCTGGTGCATCGGACTGCTTATTCCACATGGTTCCTCCGTTTATTCGTTGGCGCGGGTTTCGAGCGCAAATCACGAAGCCCTGCCGAGAGAATTAAATTCGTTCCGCACAATGCCGGACTGGCATTTACTCTAGCGCGCAAACGCGGGAGAAAAAGCGCGGCGAGGGCGAGCTTTGCTCAGTTCGGAACCTGACCGGAAGGACAGGAAAACCGAGGAGAAGGAGGAAGGGAGAGGGTCAGAAGAGGGAAATCAGAAACGTCAGGACACCGCTGTGAGAGGTAGGGTGGGGTGGCGGTCTGAGACCAGCCCTACAAGCCCAAAGAAAATCACTGCTGACGAAGCCTGTGCGCTGCGCCTGAGACTTCGCTTTCTTCGCTACACACTCAGCTCAGGCACAGCGAGCAGCACTACACTAAAGCCCAAAGCAAAAGCGCCGGCGAGGCGCCTGCCGACTCGCTCAGGATAAAGCGGAGCCGCGTGCCGCCAGCACGGTCAGTTGTTGTCAATTTGGGCGCGCTGGAGACGGTCGGAATAATCTATATAAACCGTCTTCCACTCGGAGTAAAAATCGAGAGCGGCGTCGCCGGACTCGCGGTGGCCGTTGCCCGTGTTCTTGATTCCGCCGAACGGGAGATGCGTTTCGGCGCCGATCGTCGGCGCGTTGATGTAGACGATACCGGTCTCGAGATCACGCTGCGCACGGAAGGCCTGGTTCACATTCCGCGTGTAAATGGCGGCGGAAAGTCCGTATGTCACGCCGTTGGCGATCGCGAGAGCGTCGTCGAACGTTTCGAATGGAATCACGGAAACGACGGGACCGAATATCTCTTCCTGGCAGATGCGCATTTGCGGATCGCAATCGGTGAAGATGGTCGGCTCGTGGAACCAGCCTTTCGCGTAGTCTCCGGAGTCGAGGCGATGCCCGCCGCTGGCGAGCTTTGCGCCTTCGTTCTTGCCGATCTCGACGTATTTCATGACGGTCGCGAGCTGCTGCTCGTTGATGACAGGCCCCATGTTTGTGCGGGCGTCGAGACCGTCGCCGACCTTGAGGGATTCGGCGCGTTCGATGAATTTGCCGACGAACTGGGGGTAGATTTTCTTCTGTACGGCGACGCGGCTGGCAGCGGTGCAGCGCTGTCCGGCGGTGCCGAAGCCGCCCCAGATAGCGCCGTCAACGGCGAGATCGAGATTGGCATCGTCCATGACGACGATGATGTTCTTGCCGCCCATTTCGAGGTGGCACTTCTTGAAATCGGGCGCGCACGCTTCGCTGACGATGCGGCCCACCTCGGTTGAGCCGGTAAAGCTGACAAGCCGGACGTCGCGAGAGTCGAGAATCCCCTTGCCCACGACGATTCCCTTCCCGAACACGACGTTGAGCACCCCGCGCGGGAGCCCCGCCTCCTCCATGACCTGCGCGAGATTGTGGGTGGATAGAGGCGTGTCTTCGGCAGGCTTGATGACGACGGTATTTCCGCAGACGAGCGCGGGCATGATTTTCCACGACGGAATGGCCATCGGAAAATTCCACGGAGTAATCAGTCCGGTGACGCCGATAGGCGAGCGCACGGACATGGCGAATTTATTGGGCAGCTCGGAAGGCGTCGTGTGACCGAACTGGCGGCGGCCTTCGCCGGCCATCAAATAGGTCATGTCAATCGCTTCCTGGACGTCGCCTCGCGTTTCGTCGAGGATCTTGCCCATTTCGCGGGTCATGTCGCGGGAGAAATCTTCTTTGCGCTCGACGAGGATTTGCGCGGCGCGAAACATGATTTCGGCGCGCTTGGGCGCAGGCGTG
The DNA here is from genome assembly GCA_035277685.1 of Candidatus Acidiferrales bacterium. Classification (GTDB taxonomy): domain Bacteria; phylum Acidobacteriota; class Terriglobia; order Acidiferrales; family UBA7541; genus Palsa-295. The sequence continues at coordinate 15,415 of DATEKA010000108.1, read as the reverse complement.
AGGCGCCAGTCCTTGTAAGCATCGCGGGCGGCTTCGACGGCGAGCGCGACATCGTCCTTCGAGGAGGCTGGAAAAATCCCGATTAGCTCGTCTTTGTTCGCGGGATTGCGGTTCTCGATGGATTCGGAGCTGCGCGATTCAACCCATTCGCCATTAATAAAATTCTTGAAGGTTTTTAGGGCATACGAAGTTGCCATGATGTTCCTCCGAGTGCCAGCGGAATCGAAAGATTAGGGTAACACAGGGTGCTGTGAGGGAGAATGTCACCGCGATGAACGGAAGGATCTCGACGAATCAATTCGCCTGAAGGTTACACTGCTACTGCGCTTGGGATTTCGACTTGGAGGAGCTTGGCGCGGCGATTCCGACATGAGCGGAGGATGAACTGGTTCCCGACGGTGCATCGGGGAATTTGGGTGTTTGGGGCTTCGACTTGTCCGGAGCTGTTGCGCCAGCCGGAGGAGTGGCTCCCGGCGTAGCGACTTGAGCGGGCGTCAGGGCGTGCGGCGCGGGCGCAGCGGGATGCGGGGCGTCAACGCCGGCGATTTCAGAACCAAGGCCGAGCTTTTGAAGGCTCAACGCGTCAATTTTGCCCGTGCCGTCGAGGCCGTGGTCTTCCTGGAATTTGCGCATGGCGTCAACGGTGCTGGAATCCCATTTGCCGTTCGGGTCGCCGCGATAGTAGCCGCCCCGAGCGAGGGCCGACTGGATTTCGGAGATGCGTTCGGCGGTAGGCTTTTTGGGCCCGCGGTAACGATGCGAATAGTAATGATGCCGGCGGTGATGAGAGGTTCGCTTGGCCGAAGTTTTCCGCGTGGATGCTTTCTTCTTGGTTTGCGACGATTTCTCGGGCAGGCGGCGGGCGGCCGCGGGTGCGACGCACACAAGCAAGGATGTTAGAAAAACGCACGCGGCAATGGCTAGCTTCTTCACGATCACTCCTGTTTGTTAGACGCCGGACGACAAAATTCCGCTGCTCGATGCGCCGTGTTGGGATTATGCCATGAAGGAACGGTCCTTCAAGAACGCGCATTCTCTTTGAGAGACCTATGAGATACGGCGGTCAGCCTGCCCAGGCAGGCAATCGCACACCGCCCCCGAACGCTACGCGCAGAAGTAGTGCGTAGAGAGGGCGCAAGTTGGTCGCGCGAGGCCGGTTGAGTCTGTTATCTTGGTCTGCGATTTCGGAGCTCGCGATTTAGAAGCCGAGAAAGGGATGTGGGATGGAGATTCGTCACAACTGGGAACGCGGTGAGATTCGGGCAATTTACACGCTTCCTCTGACCGAACTGATTTTTCGGGCGCAGGTCGCCCATCGCGAGTACCACAGGCCGGACGAAGTGCAGCTTTGCCGTCTGCTATCGATCAAGACGGGCGGGTGTCCGGAGGATTGCGCTTATTGCCCGCAAAGCGCGCACTACCAGACCGGCGTCGAGCGGGAAAATCTGCTGGATCACGAAACGGTGGTTGCGAGCGCGCGGAAGGCAAAGAGCGAAGGCGCGACGAGATTTTGTATGGGCGCAGCCTGGCGCGATGCTCCGCAGGGAAAGGAATTCGAGCGCGTGCTCGAGATGGTGCGCTCGGTGGCAGCCCTCGACATGGAAGTGTGCTGCACGCTCGGGATGCTGACGGAGCGCCAGGCGGAGCAACTGAAGAAAGCGGGGATCACGGCGTACAACCACAACCTCGATGCGTCGCCGGAGTTTTATGGAGAAATCATCACGACGCGCGTTTACGAAGAGCGGCTGCAAACGATCGCGCACGTGCGACGGGCGGGAATCACGGTGTGCTGCGGCGGCATTCTGGGAATGGGCGAATCGGAAGAAGACCGCATCGGATTGCTGCAACAGCTTGCGAATCTCGATCCGCATCCCGAAAGCGTGCCGATCAATATGCTGGTGCGCGCGGCCGGAACCCCCCTCGAAAATGCGCCGGACGTCGAGCCGTTGGCGATGGCGCGCACGATCGCCACGGCTCGGATTCTGATGCCTGTGTCGAGAGTGCGGCTCGCCGCCGGGAGGCGATCTCTATCGGGAGAAGCGGTTGCGCTGTGCTTCCTGGCCGGAGCTAATTCGATTTTTACAGGAGAACGGTTACTGACCACGCCGAATCCGCCGGAAGATGAGGATGCGGCCATGTTGAAGAATCTGGGCCTGAGGGCAATGCAGCATGCGTGAGCCGAGGGATCGCAGACTGCGCGAGCGCATCCGCGGCGAACTGGAAACGTTGCGTAAGCAGGCACAGTTGCGAGAGCTGGAGACTCTCGACGGACTCTCTCTCTGCTCGAACGATTACCTGGGTTTGGCGAGAGATCCCCTATTGAAGCAGGCGGCGCTCGAAGCTGTAGGATGCGCGGAGAGAGTGGGCTCAACGGGATCGCGTTTGCTTTCGGGGAACGCTCCCGAGTGGGAGGCGGTCGAATCGCAATTCGCGCAGTTCGCGGGGACGGAATCGGCGCTTTATTTTGGTTCGGGATATGCCGCCAATATCGGCCTGCTCAGCTCCCTGCTCCGGCCGGACGACGTGGTTTTCTCGGACGCGCGGAATCACGCGAGCATCATTGATGGAATCCGGCTGTCGCGCGCCACGAAAGTGATTTATCCGCATGGCGACATGGATTTTCTAGAACGGGCGCTGCGGGAGCATTCCGGAAGCGCGAGCGCGAAGATCGTCGTGACGGAAAGCGTGTTCAGCATGGAGGGCGACATCGCGCCGCTGGATGCCCTGGCCGTTCTCGCGCGTGAGCACGGAGCGGAGTTAATTGTGGATGAGGCGCACGCGACGGGCGTCTTAGGACCGCAGGGGCGCGGTCTGGCCGCAGAACTTGGAGTCGCGCGCGACGTTCTGGCGGTGGTCCACACATGCGGAAAGGCGCTTGCAAGCGCAGGCGCGTTCGTTTGCTGCGACGAACCGCAGAAGCAATTCCTGGTGAACCGCGCGCGAACATTCATCTTCAGCACGGCGATGCCTCCATATCTTGCCCGGCAGATTCGCGCGGCATTGCAACTGGCGATCGAAGCGGGTGCGCAGCGCGAACATTTGAAAGCAATGGCGAACCTCCTTCGACGAGAGCTCGCGCGCGCGGACATCAATTTCGGATCGAGCGCTTCGCAGATTGTGCCCGTGTGTTGCGGGACGAATGAATCGGCGCTGCAATTAGCCGGGGCGCTGCGCGATAGCGGCTTCGTCGCCCGCGCGATTCGCCCGCCGACTGTTCCGGAAGGGACGTCGCGGGTGCGGCTGTCACTGACGGCGACGATAACGGAAGACAACATTCTGGGTTTGGCTCGCGCGATAAAGCTTGCATTCGAATCTCTGCCCCCCAGGCCCGCCCCGATCCATGCCTAGCCGGTTTTTTGTGACGGGAACGGACACCGGAATTGGTAAGACGGTGACGTCCGCGTTGCTTTGCGCCGCGTTGGATGCGATTTACTGGAAGCCGATCCAGACCGGCTCGCGAGAAGGGACCGACCGGGCGACCGTAGTACGGATCGCCTCTTTGCGGCGCGCACAAACGATTCCAGAAGCGTATTGCTTTGCGCCCCCGGTTTCGCCGCACCTCGCGGCGCGGCTCGCGGGAAAACGAATTGACATGAAAGAGATTCGGATGCCGAAGCTAGCGCCGCGCCAAAACTTGATTGCGGAGGGCGCGGGCGGCGTGCTCGTGCCGATCAATGAAAAGGAGTTGATGACGACGCTGATGCGGCGGTTGAAATTGCCCGTGGTGCTGGTCGCGCGCAGTTCGCTTGGGACGATCAATCACACGCTGCTGTCGCTGGCTGCGCTGTGCGCTTCGGAGTTGGACGTTCGGGGAGTGGTCATGGTGGGCAAACCGAACGTCGAAAACCGCAAGGCGATCGAGCATTACGGACAGGCGCGCGTTGTCGGGATGATTCCGCCTCTACGGCGACTGAATCGCGCTGTCCTGCTCTCGACATTCCGCAAGTATTTCGACGGCGAGGCGTTCGGGGAATGAGCGCGCCGCTGCGAATCTGGCATCCCTTTACGCAGGAGGCGCTCGATGCGCCGCCGGCGCGCATCTCGAAGGCCGAAGGCGCGTATCTTTTCACGGAAGACGGGCGGCGGCTGATTGACGCCATTTCGTCCTGGTGGGTGAACACCCACGGGCACTGCCATCCGCGAATCATGAATGCGATCGCGGAGCAGTCGCGAAACCTCGATCACGTCTTGCTGGCAGGCTTTTCACACGAACCGGCCGAGAAGCTGGCGCAAGATCTGAGAAAAGTTCTGCCCGCAGGGCTCACGCACATTTTCTTCTCGGACGACGGCTCGACCGCCGTAGAAGTCGCGCTGAAGATGGCCGTGCAGTACTGGCAGAACGCCGGGCATCGGGAAAAGAAAGCGATTGTGGCGCTGGAACACGCGTATCACGGCGACACGGCGGGTGCCATGTCGGTGGGCGACGATTCGGCGTTCACCGAGCCGTTTCAAACGATGCGCTTCCCTGTCCACCGCGTCCATTCGGCCTATTGCTACCGGTGCCCGGTGGGAAAAGCCCGCGCGACGTGCGACATCGATTGTGTCGAACGTTTGCGGAAGCTGCTGGAGGAGGCCGGCGAAACGATCGCGGCAGTGATTGTGGAGCCCCTCCTGCAAGGTGCGGGCGGAATGATCGTTCATCCCATCGAGTTTTTGCAGCGCGTGCGGCGGATTTGCAGCGAGCACGGCGTTCTCCTGATCGCGGACGAAGTGCTGACGGGGTTCGGCCGATGCGGGAAGATGTTTGCTTGCGAACTGGCGGAGATCGAGCCGGACATCATGTGCCTGTCGAAAGGGATCACGGGAGGCGCTCTCCCCCTCGGCGCGACGGCGTGTACGAGCGCGATTCACGAGGCGTTCGTCAGCACGGACCGGACGCGCACGTTTTTTCACGGGCATTCATTCACGGGGAATCCGATTGTGTGCGCCGCTGCCGTGGCGAGCCTCGAGGTATTCGAGACGGAGCCTGTGTTCGAACGGATTGCGGAAATCGGACGGATTCATAAGGTACGGCTCGCGGGAATCAAGGAGCATCCGGCAGTGGGAGATGTGCGGAGCATTGGGACGGTCGCGGCGGTCGAGCTGAAGGCGGAGGATGCGGGGTATATGTCCGAGTTGAAGCCGAAGTTGACCGCGTTTTTCATGAATGCGGGGATTTTGCTGCGGCCGTTGGGGAATATTGTTTACGTGCTGCCTCCCTACGTGATTTCGCCGGCGGATTTGGAGTATGTGCACGACAAGATTGCGGAGTCGCTTGCTCTTGTCGCACAGTAACACTCAGACGCGTTCCCTTTCGTTCTTCGTCGATTGCGCGAGACAGTCATGCGTACCCTCCGTTCCGTGAATCAATCGGGATTAGCAAGGTGGCGGCGGATAGCCGGTTCGCTGAACCAGATTCGGAGCGCGACGGGAGGCCGCAAAACAAAAGCGTGTGGGCGGGAACCATCACGATTCGCCAGTCCGGTTGAAGTTGAGGTCGGGCCTATTTCGCGGCGGCTTTCGCAGGGGCGCGTTTGGCGCGATCGAAATACCCGATGCGTTCGAGGACGGCGCCGGCGATGAGTGGCAGCGCGACCGTAGCGTCGTCGAGCACTTCGGCGAAGCGGCCGCCTTCCTCGGGCGGAACGAATTTTCCCCAGGACACGGCTTCCGTGTAGGTGCTGCCCGAGAGGCCGCCCCAATTCACAGGCTCGGGACAAATGCGGAGACCGTAGTTGTAACGCTTCAACGGGAGCTTTTCGTAGCCGCGGCGTGCAAGAAGTTCGGCATAGACGCCGAATTGCTGCGCCCAGTTGCGCGGCACGCCGCCTCCGATGGTCAGCAATCCCATGCGTTTCGTAGCGAGCATGGTGCGCGCGTAGTGCTCGAAATCATCGTAGGAATCGAAATTGAGGAGCGGGCGGCCGTCTTTCCTGCGCTGGTGCTGATGCAGAGCGAAGTCAATCCCCAGCTCGGAGTCCGTAAAGGCCGGGACGAAGACGGGCACGTTTCGCTCGTAGCAAGACTTCAGGATGCCGCGCCCTTTGGCGGTCTGCGTCAGGTACTCGCCGATTTTGCGATGGACCTTCCAACTGCTGACCGGCTCGGCCGGGTCCCAGCGTTCGAGAAGGCGCTGCATCACCTCTTCGACGGCGTCGAGATTGACCTCCGGCTCAATCGAGTCGTAGACGCGGTTGTAACCGGCGGCAAAGAGTTCGGTGTCGCCCATTTTTTCGTCGTAGCGGAAATGAGAGCGACCTGTCGCTTCCACCAGGCCGTGCGCCATCAGCGCGCCGGTGGACACGATGGCCTTGACGATGCCGGACTCGACGAGGTCACAGAAGATCAGGCCCATCTTCGCGACGGTCATGGCGCCCGAGAGCGTCATCACGACGAAGCAGTCTTTGTCGCGAGCCATCGCTTCGAGTACGTCCGCCGCGTCGCCAACTTGGCGCGCGGTGAACGCCGTTTGGCCCATCGCGCGGACCAGATCATCAATGGTGCGGGCACGCGACAAATCGAGCGGATAGATCGGCGTGAGGCGATCTTCGATCGGATCATGCAGCGTCCGGCCCGTCGCACCCTTTTTCTTTGCCATTCATCTTCCTCGCGGGTAATGTATGTTCGCTCGACGCAGCCTGCGAGCAGAGCGCACGCATGTGCGACCTATTCATAGTACAAACCGCGCCGAAGGCGAAGCAGAATTTAACGGATTTCACGGAGCGCCGATCGAACTATGAGCCGATACACCCCGCTGCCCCCGGACAACTTTGGCGGGCTTTCCGAAGAAGACTCCGCGTACGCATCCGCCCGCGCCGTGATTTTTCCGGTTCCACTGGAGCGCACGACGACCTGCGGACGCGGAACACGGAACGGCCCCTCGGCGATCATCAAGGCGAGCCAGAATTTGGAGCTGTACGACGACGAATTGGAGCTCGAACCGTACAAGGAAATCGGGATTCACACTTTGCCGCCTATCGACACGATGGACGGCACGCTTGACGAAGTGATTGCCGAGCTGTTCACGGCGCAACTGGCCTTGATTGAAGATGAAAAATTCCCCGTGGCGCTGGGCGGAGAGCATTCGCTGACGCCGCCGCTCGTTTCCGCCGTCTCCAAAAAATACAAACACCTGAGCGTACTCCAGATCGATGCGCACGCGGATTTGCGCGACGAGTACCAGGGCAACCCTTCAAGCCATGCTTGCGCGATGAGGCGCGTGCTGGAATTTTGCCCGGCGGTGCAGGTGGGCATTCGCTCGCTATCGGCCGAAGAGGCCGAGATAGCTCCGAAGCTGCACACGAAGATCTACTGGGCGAGCGACATTGTGCGCGCGCCGCTCAAGACGTGGATCGCCAAGGTGCTTGCGGACCTGGACAGCGAAGTTTACTTGACGATTGACCTCGACGGCTTCGATCCGTCCATTGTGCCCGCAACGGGGGCGCCCGAACCGGGCGGTTTGGATTGGTATCAGGTGATATCGCTGATTCGCGCCGTTGCGGAGCACAAGAAAATTGTCGGCATGGACGCCGTCGAGTTGCTGCCGCAGCCCGGAGACCATGCGTCGGATTTTCTGGCGGCGAAGCTCGTTTACAAATGTCTGGGTTACGTTTTCTGTCAAAGATAAGCCGCGCGAAGCGCAGCAACGATTAGGGCGGCGCGACAGGGCGATTCGAGATTAGGAGAGCGGAATGATGATTCAGACGATGTTGATAAGCGTGGCGCAGTCGCGAAGCGTCTATGTGGAAGTTTCGCATAACGGTTTCATCGCGTGGATCATTATTGGATTGCTCGCAGGATGGATTGCGGGACACGTCACGCGAGGACGCGGATTCGGATGCATCGTCGACATCATTCTAGGATTGATCGGAGCCGTGATCGGCGGGTGGATTTTCACGAAAATCGGTGTTGGCGGATACGGCTTCTGGTGGAGTTTGGCGGCCGCGACGGTCGGCGCGGTAGTGCTGGTCGCGATCGCGCGGTTGTTCGCGGGAGGAGGCGAGCGGTAAGAAGAAACGACACCGCTCCGTTACTTTTAGCTTTGATTCATTGGGTTAGCCTGTCCATTGGCTATGGACCGCGAACTGCCGCGTTGCGAGTTCAGGGTCGTAGCTATGATACTATGGCCGAGAATGATGGAGCGCAGGAACGACAGGCACCTTTAGCCCCGATGTTCGTGAGACGACCGGCAATTTCCCAAACTAACCAACCGAACTGGACAACACAGTGAGCCGATCGCTATGGGCGATTCCGCTTGGCGGACTGGGCGAGTTCGGCATGAACATGCTGGCGCTGCGCTCGGGCGACGACATTATCGTCATTGACGCGGGCCTGATGTTCCCCGAGCCGGAACTGCTTGGCGTCGACGTCGTCATTCCCGATATTTCCTACTTGAAGCAGCACCGGCAAATGGTGCGCGCGATCGTGCTGACCCACGGGCACGAAGACCACATCGGCGCGATTCCCTACATTCTTGGCGACCTGAACGTCCCAGTTTACGGGACGGAATTCACGCTGGCGCTGGTGCGGCGGCGCCTCGAAGAGCGCGGGCTGCTGGAAGACGCGAAGCTGCACGAGGTGAAGCCGGGGCAAATCGTCCGCATCGAGCCCTTCCAAATCGAATTTCTGCACGTGACGCACAGCACGATCGACTGTGTGGCGCTCGCGATCCGGACGCCGGTCGGCGTAATTATCCACACGGGCGATTTCAAAATTGATCCGACGCCGGTGGACGGCAAGCCGTTCGACCTGCACGCCTTTGCGCGCTACGGGCAGGAAGGCGTGCTCGCGCTGTTTAGCGACAGCACGAATGTCGAGCGCCCGGGATTCACGCCGTCTGAGCGCGCCGTGGTGGTGCGCCTCGAGGAATTGTTCCGCGCGGCGCCGCAGAAGGTGCTTGTCTCGTGCTTTTCGAGTTCGATTCACCGCATCCAGCAGGTGATCGACATCGCGGCGATTGTCGGCCGCAAGGTGGGGATTGTCGGGCGCAGCATGGTGACGAACGTCGAGATCGCTCACGCCCTGGGCAAGCTGCGTATCCCGGACGGCATGATTGTGCGCCCGCAGGATATCCGGTCGTTCGACGCGAAGAGGCTCGTGGTGCTGGCCAGCGGGACGCAGGCGGAGCCGATGTCCTCGCTTTCGCGTATTGCGGTGGACAATCACCGGCTCCTCAGCATTGGCCAGAACGACACGGTGATTTTGTCGGCGCGCATCATTCCCGGAAATGAAAAGGCGATCTTCCGGATGATTGACCATCTCTTCCGGCGCCAGGTGCTGGTGTACTACGAAGGCGGGCGCGCGGCGCCGATTCACGTCTCGGGACACGCGAGCCAGGAAGAGATGAAGATCCTGCTGCAACTGGTGAAGCCGAAATACTTCGTTCCGCTGCACGGCGAGTACCGGCAGCTTTTCCGGCACGCGGCGCTCGCCGAGCAGGTGGGGGCGGTGTCGGAGCAGATTTTTCTGGTGGAGAGCGGCCAGCCCATCGAATTTACTGCGGACGGGCGCGCGCATCGCCGCGAGCCCGTGACGGCGGGACGCATCATGGTGGATTCGGGATCGCTCGAGGAGATCGAGGACGTGGTGATTCGCGACCGGCGGCATCTGGCGGAGGACGGCATCGTGGTGCCGATCATCGCGATCGACAAACACACGGGACGCATGGAGACCACACCGGAAATCGTCTCGCGAGGATTTCTGCCGAGCGATGACGGGAACGAAATTCTGGCGCGGGCGCGCGAGGTGGTGCTGCGGACGGTGGACGAATCAACCACGGAAGAGAAAACGGACTGGAGCGTCATCAAGGAAAAGATTCGCGTTGAGCTGAAGCGGTATCTCAACAAGCAGACTTCGAAGCGGCCGTTGATCCTCCCCGTCATTCTTGAAGTTTAAGGGCGCTCCGAAAATCAGTCGCTTGCGCGTCCAAAGAGTCTGATGCGCTTCTGTTTGCCGCCTCCCGCGCCGCTTCGATCCATGTTGTAAGAACTGGCATGACGCGGTTTCCTTTTCCTCGTCTGACGGAAACTACAAGGACGGGGGGAACCTCCGTGAAAGTTACGTTGCGCAGTTACCGGCCCGGCGACTTCGAAACGCTCCACCGGATCGATCAGGCCTGCTATCCCAGCGATACGGCGTATTCGCAAGCTGAACTGCGCACATATATGGGATTCGTAGGCGCGGATTGCCTCGTGGCCGAAATCGCCGGCGAGCCGGTCGCGCAATGCAATTCGGTTGGCGCTGCGCGAATCGCTGGCTTCTGCATCACCGCGCGGAGGGGCGCCCACGGACACATCATCACGATGGACGTTCTCGCGGAATTCCGCAGGAGTGGCATCGGAACCGCTCTGCTGGCCGAAGCTGAGAGGCGTCTGGCGGCAGCGGGCGTACAGCGCGTCGGTCTGGAAACGGCCACGGACAATGCGGCAGGAATCGCATTTTGGCAAAAGCGCCAGTACACCTCCGTTGGCGTGAAGAAGGGCTACTACGCAGGAAGGCGCGACGCATACTACATGACGAAGGCGCTGGCGCCCGAAGCGGCTCGGGAAACCGAACGAGCTCCATCGCGCGCATGTGCGCGGCGAAAGCCGCCAGCCGGCCGCGCGAAACGCTAGCGTGCGGCGGCCGAAAACGAGCCTTTACTTGTAATACTTGCAAACACCTGCTCGAAAAAATCTCTTACCTTCAGGTTGCGTTTGCTATAGTTAGAACTGTCCGCGTTCCTCCGTTTGGGTTCCGCGCGCCAGCGCCCGCGCACTCCTCGGACAGACGAAAGAGTTTGTGTCTCGTCTGCGGGAGTTGAAGTTGGGGTGCCTTCCCCTTTTGCCTTAGCTTCGGTTTCAGTGTGCCCGAATGCGGCGTAGACTGTTGCTGACGCGCCGGTCCGGGCCTCAGTGGTTAAATTTCTTGAGAAGAAAACGATTCGGTATCGGCGGGATCGAAAACCCGCCCTTCCGCTGATGAGCGGTTCCGGACAAAGGGGATTCCGTGCACATTCTGTCTCCAACTGAGAACAAGCGGCTCAATGAGTTGGTGGGATTCGTGGGGTTGAGCCTTGCGGTGCTGCTGGCGCTGAGCCTTCTCTCGTATTCTCCGCACGATCCTTCTTTCAATGTCTCGGCCCCAACGGTGGGGCCTCTGCGCAACTGGATTGGCCCCGTTGGAGCGCACTTGGCGGACCTGTTTTTCCAGTTCTGCGGATTTTCAGCCTTCTTGTTCCCCGTGGGAATGTTCATCGTGGCGATGCGATGGTTTCGCAGCCAACTGCTGGAAGCGCCCGTTGCGAAAGTGCTCGGGTTTGTGATGCTGGTGACGTCGCTCTCCGCGGAGATGATGCTGGCGCGGATCGCGATCGGCTTTCCTCCGAATGTGCGCGGGGCGCTGCTGCCCGGTGGCCTGCTGGGTAGCGTCCTGGCGGGCGGAATGCGCGCAGCGTTCGGCCCAATTGGCGCAAATCTTGTGACGACTGCGACTCTGTTCGTCGCGCTCTTTCTGACCACCAGCTTTTCGTTCCGCGCCGCGATTGCGTGGCTGCGTAAACCAATGGCGCCGGACGGTTTCGCCGGCCGCTTGATCGCGCGTGTGAGCGCGTGGCGCGAACGGCGCGAATCCGACCGCCTGCGAAAGCGCGTCGAGGAAATCAAGATTGCGGGACGGCCCCCGGTTACCCAGCAGCGCGTGTCGGCGAAGGCAGTTCGCGAAGAGGACAAGGTCGAAGAGGAAGACGAGGCCGAGGAACCGGCCGAGCGCGAGCCGGCGGTGATCAAGTTCCACGAGAGAGAGCCGGCGCCTCCGCCGAGAAAGACGTCGCCCGATCCGAAGATTACGCGTGGAAAGACCTCGTTTCGCTTGCCCTCGCCTTCCCTGCTCCAGAATGCCGAGCGCGGCGAGAAAATGACGGAAAGCGAACTGAAGGAATACGCGCGCGCCATCGAACAGAAATGCGCGGAGTTCGACGTCGGCGGGCACGTTACGCAGATCAATCCGGGCCCGGTGGTTACGACGTTCGAGTTCAAGCCTGAGGCGGGAATCAAGTACAGCCGTATTACGGGGCTTGGCGACGATCTGTGCCTTGCGTTGCAGGCCGAGTCGATCCTGATCGAGCGCATTCCGGGAAAATCCACGGTTGGAATCGAAGTTCCGAACCCGCACCGGGAAACGATTGCGTTGCGCGACGTCATCGAGTCGCCCGAGTTCAGTCATTCGGCCGCCAAACTGACTCTGCCCATGGGCAAAGACCTGATCGGCCGCATTCGCACGGCTGACCTGACCCAGATGCCTCACCTGCTGATTGCCGGCTCGACTGGCACGGGCAAGAGCGTGTTCATCAATTCCCTCTTGCTGGGAATGCTCTATAAGGCGACACCGGATGAGCTGAAGGTCGTGCTGGTCGATCCGAAGCAGCTCGAACTGGGACTGTACTCTGACATCCCGCATTTGTTCACACCGGTCGTTACTGATCCCAAGGTTGCGTCAAACGTCCTGCGTAATGCGACGCGCGAAATGGAGCGGCGGCTGAAGCTGCTGGCAGGGCGCGGCGTGCGCAACATCGATCAGTACAATCGCACGTTCGAGAAGAATCAGTCGCTCTCGCTTTTCGAGAATGCGGATGAAGAGGAACACCGGCCGCTTCCCCACCTCGTCATCATCATCGACGAACTTGCGGACCTGATGATGGTGGACACGAATGGCGTCGAAGAGTCCATCACGCGGCTGGCGCAGATGGCGCGCGCCGTCGGTATCCATTTGATTTTGGCGACGCAGAGGCCGTCGGTAGACGTGATTACCGGGTTGATCAAGGCGAACTTTCCGGCGCGCATTTCGTTCCGCGTGGCGAGCAAGGTGGACTCGCGCACGATTCTCGATTCGAACGGCTCGGAATCGCTGCTGGGCAGAGGAGACATGCTGTATCTCCCCGCCGGCTCGTCGCGTCTCCACCGGATTCATGGGCCCTACGTGCATGAATCGGAAGTGGTTGCCGTTTGCGATTTCTGGCGAGAGCAGGCCAAGGCGCTCTACAACATGGATTTGCTGAAGCCGCCTAAGGATGCGAACGCCTCAGGGACGAGCGCCGGCGACGGCGAAGAAGGCGAGGAGGTTGACGACGAGCTCTATCAGGATGCCGTCCGCGTCGTGTGCGAGATGGGACGCGCATCTACGTCCACGCTCCAGCGGCGTCTACGCATCGGCTACGGACGCGCCGCGCGCCTAATCGATTTGATGGAGAAGGATGGCATCGTCGGCCCGCCGGATGGCTCGAAGCCGCGTGAAGTATTGAAAAAGCGCGACTGGATGAAGGAATTCGACGAGTCCCTCCACTAGGCTCTGCGGTCGCGCTGGGCGCCTGCCTGCCGCAGGCAGGTCTCCCCGGCGTTTTCGACGAATCGCTCCACTAGCACTCGGGGAAACACAGCGACTGGAAAGCAGCGGGCAGTATTAAGGAGCGGGCGGTCTTGCTCGAGGTTCAAGTGTAGCGCCGCGGCCTTTAGATTCCCGGCGTGGGATAGCACGGGCGTCGGAAATACGCCGGTTCGCTAACGCTCAATAGGAGAGACACGGGAGGCTGCAAAATAAAATCTTCGTCGCGCCTCGAAATGCAATCCGGCACGACAGCTTTTCTTTGCTTCCTTGTCTCCTTGCCTCGGATTCTCGTCTGTTCAGCTATGCTGCTGACTGAAGGAGCTCACCCCGCAATGCCCGGCGCCGGTTCGCCAACCTCTAATCGGAGAGTCGCGGGAGGCTGCAAAACAAAATTTTGGTCGCGTCTGGAAATGTAGTGGTCCGCGCCTCCTTGCCTCGGCTGCTTCCGTACTTCTGCCTTCTGCTTCTAGCTTCTAACTTACTCGTTTTCGCTTTGCGCTGCCGCGCGTTTTCCGTAAAATCGGTGGTTGTTCCGGTGCCGAGGTAGCTCACCGGTAGAGCGCGGCCCTGAAAAGGCCGGCGTAGGCAGTTCGATTCTGCCCCTCGGCACATTCCCCTACGCAAGGTTTCCTGCCCTTCGCGAGGCCGGCTAATCGTTTGGCCTGAACGCCGCGCAGACTGGGTTTTCCTTCATTTGATCGCGTAGTAGATCACATAGAGCCAGCTCAGGACGCCGTGAAGGATCATCCAAAGGATAGAGTGATTGGCGCTCCACGAAAGGGTAATAGCGAGCATGCTTCCGAAGCCCCAGAACCCTATTCCTGCCGAGCTGCCACGGTTATCCATGTCGTTCTCCCTCTCAGGAACTTGATGGCGAGGATTCTACACCGGCGCCCTCATGCCAGTTCGATTCTGCCCCTCGGCACATTCCTCCAAAGAGCAGCTTCGGATTGACTGATCGTCTCCCTTCATTGGCTTTCGCGGCAAGCATGTCATCGTCCGACGGAAGGGCACACTGGGACTCGGCCGTCAGGAGGGCTGCCCGCCGGCAACCCAAAACAAACGTCGAGCCATCTCAACCGCACATCAAGACTTGGTACCAAGAAGGGGTGCATCCGAGGAGGACCGATGAAACCAAGCCCAGTCAGGACGATCCGATTCGCAGTTCTGATGTCGGCCATGCTTCTCAGTTGCGCGTTATTGGCGCGGGCGCAAAAGACGGACACGCTCTATCCCCGCATGTCTCCTGTTGATCAGTACCTGATGGCGGACGAACACGCGGAAATCGCGCTAGCGAGGAGCGCGGCGCCGGAAGCCATTTCCGGCAACGCTGAAGTCATGGTCCTGGGCCGTCACGGATACGAAACCGCGGTTAAAGGCACGAACGGCTTCGCGTGCATGGTCGAGCGATCGTGGACGGCCGGCCTTGATTTTCCGGAGTTTTGGAATCCCAAGATTCGCGGCCCGATCTGCTTCAACCCGGCTGCCGTGCGGTCGTATCTTCCGATTACGATTTCCAAGACTAAGTTGGCGTTGGAGGGAAAATCGAAAGCTCAGATATTTGATGCAATCGAAGCGGCGCTCGACAAAAAGGAATTGCCTCCCATAGAAACGGGGGCGATGAGCTACATGCTGTCGAAGGAAGGATATCTTGGTGATACCGCCGGACACTTCCATCCCCACTTGATGTTTTTCGTCCCCCAGTCGGACGCCGATGCTTGGGGCGCGAATCTGCGTGGCTCGCCCGTCCTGGCAGGCGAGGAAGTCCCAAATCGCATGACCGTGTTTATGATTCTGACCGCCAGATGGTCCGACGGCACAACGGATTCCCGCGACTAAGACTTGCAACCGAATCGCAGATCTTCGAATTACTCGAAGCCATCGGAGGGCCATCCACAATTGCGCCGGCGGTCGCAGAACAACGTAAGGAGTCGGAGGGCCGCAGGTGTGGTATAAGCGTCAGCTATGAAATCACCGATACCGGCCCTGGCTCTACTTGTGTCCACGGATCACAGCTATTCTGTGCAGCCGAGAGAGGTAAGATGTCGCACGGATTTTGGAGCGTAATCCGATGAAT
>DATEKA010000107.1:0-2540 GCA_035277685.1 Candidatus Acidiferrales bacterium | reverse complement strand
GTCACGCAAAGCATGTTTCCACTGCTTGGTATCCGCCCCGCGCTCGGCCGCCTCTTTGTTCAAGGCGAAGACACCGCTGGCAACGATCACGAAGTCATTCTTAGTTACGGTCTCTGGCAGCGCCGCTTCTCCGGTGATGCGAGCGTGCTAGGCAAATCGATTCTCCTTGACAACGTCTCTTACACAATCGTCGGCGTGATGTCGCCCAGCTTCCACTTCGCGCCCTTCTGGGCAACGCACTCCGAACTCTGGGCTCCCCTTTCGCTAGAAGCACGCGCGCAAAGTCGCGGCGGCAACAGCCTTCGTCTCTTCGCGAGACTCAAGCCCGGCGTCACGCTCGTTCAAGCCCGCGCCGAAATAGCCACGATCACCGCGCGCCTCGAAAAAATGTACCCGGGCACGAATACGGACATCCTCATCACACCGCTCAAGGAAAAAGTTGTTGGCAATATCGAGACTCCCCTGCTCGTTTTGATTGGAGCCGTCGGCTTCGTTCTGCTGATCGCCTGCGCCAATGTCGCACACATGCTGCTCGCTCGCGCCGCTGCGCGGCAGAAAGAACTCGCCGTCCGCACCGCTCTCGGAGCACGCCGCTCTCGCGTCATTCGTCAGGTGCTCACCGAAAATCTTTTGTTAGCCCTCATGGCCGGCTCGGTTGGCCTCCTTCTCGCGTATGCGGGAACCCGCGCGCTCGTCGCGCTGAGCCCTGCGGACATTCCCCGCGTCGAGACCGTTTCCATCGATTCGGACGTCGTCATGTTTCTGCTCTTCATCACAATCCTCACGAGCATCGCCTTTGGCCTGGTGCCCGCGCTGCAAGCCTCACGCGTGAATCTCACCGACACACTAAAGGAAAATAGCCGCGGCTCAAGCGAGGGCATCCATCGCAATCGTCTGCGCAATATTCTCGTCGTCTCCGAATTCGCGCTTGCGCTCACGCTCCTAATCGGCGCCGGACTGATGATCCGAAGCTTCGTAGCGCTGGAATCCATCGACCCGGGCTTCAACCCGCACGGCGTACTCTCGATGATCGTGCCCGTCGCCGGATCCAGGGAAGCTGATCCCGGCCGCCGCCCCATTTTTTATAGGCAAATGATCGAGCGCGTTCGCGCGGTTCCTGGAGTCGAGTCGGCTGCCGGCATCAATCATCTTCCAATCGCCGGCGATCTTTGGGACAGAACCTTCCTCATCGAAGGCCAACCCACGCCCGCCACAACCGATCTCCCAGACGCTGTCTATCGCGTCGCCACGCCCGGCTATTTCCACACAATGGGCATTCGTCTCTTGCAAGGACGCGACATCTCAGCTGCGGATACTGCCGGCGCGCCGCCCGTCGTCGTGATCAACCAGACCATGGCGCGCACGTTTTGGCCAAGCCGGAATCCGCTTGGTCAACGCATCGCCTTCACGGGCGACAAGGTTCCCAATTGGATGACTGTAATCGGCGTAGTGAAAGATCCGATGTTGCATGATTGGACCGGGAAGCCGTACCCCGAGCTGTATGTCGCCGCTTTTCAAGACCAAGCCTTCCTCGGGATCACCGGAACGCACGCGGACTACATAGCACTCGTCATCCGCACCGCAGGCGATCCCGCCGCGCTCACGTCTTCCGTGAAAAGCGCCATTTGGTCGGTCGACGGCGATCTGCCGATCTCCAACGTCCTCACCATGGACAGTGTCATCGCGGAAGCCAACGCGCAGCCGCGTTTTGAGATGTTGCTGCTCGGTGTATTTGCAGCCGTTGCGTTGGCGCTGGCTGCCGTTGGAATTTACGGCGTGATCAGCTACTCGGTCGCGCGGCGCACGCACGAGATCGGCATTCGCATTTCGCTCGGCGCCAGCCGCAAAGATGTTCTCCTGCTGATTATTCGCCAGGGTCTCACTTTGGCGCTAATCGGCTCAACCGTCGGCCTTGTGAGCGCGTTCATGCTCGCGCGGCTGATGACAAAGCTGCTCTACGGCGTTGCGCCCACCGACCCCGCCACGTTCGCGGGCGTCGCCACGCTCCTCATCGCCGTGGCCCTGCTGGCATGTTACATTCCGGCCCGCCGCGCAATGCGCATCGACCCGGTAAGCGCCATGCGCTGCGAATAGCGGGTTTAGTAGCGGCCGAGTCGCTGTTCAGTCGGGCGCTTTGCCATCGTTTGTTTAGGGGCCGCCGCTTTGGGCGAGCGCTTGAGCCTTTGGTTTTCCTGGGAGCGCCGGTCTCCGTACCGGCGGTTTCAGTTTTCCTGGGAACGCCGAGCTTGTGGTCGGCGTTGACATTGAGCTTTGGGTTGTTTGTTTTTGGTCTTGTAGCGACCGACTCGCAGTTCAGTCGGGCAGTCTTGCCGCTGCTTTTTGCCTTTGGAGCGGCCGCCTTTTTAACGGGTGTTTGTGCTGCATGGAGAGCGGGGAAGGATGAGCATCGATCCGCCAGCCGCAAACATGAGGAGCCTCTGGCCTCTCTTTTCTTCGAGTGCCGTAGGCACGGCACAACTTAGCCCCACTCGGAAGGGTGGGGAGAACGCCCAAAATATATCGAGCGCCGTAGGTGCGAC
>DATEKA010000106.1:0-23089 GCA_035277685.1 Candidatus Acidiferrales bacterium | reverse complement strand
GGCGAGCAACTGAAACGGCATGCGCGAAGGTCAGCTTCCCAGGACCCAATCTGAGCGAAATCCGAGGCATGTTCCAGAAGAGTTCCCGGATTTTGAGTGTCGAGACGGACCTCGCTTGTCTTCGAAACGTCGCGAACAAAGAGGTGGAAGTTCGGACGCGGCCGGGCCTTGACCAATCGGGCTGTGACGGAGACCCACCGCGGCCGGCCGGACGCATACAGCAAACAACCGAACTCCTGGGGTTCGCCAGACGTAAGACTCTGGCGGCAGGCCGTAACCAGAAAATCGCAGACTTCCGGCTCAAACACTTCGCGAAGGGTCCGACCGGCCAACAGAGCAATCGCAGAACGCACGTCCCCGGGCGCTGGGACATCAAGCCTGCGAATCCTGGTGGCAGAATCCAGCGTCAAGGCGATGATTCCGCATGATCCGAGTAGAGTCTCGAATGCCCGAGCGCAGGCCGTGAGGCGCCGAGTTCGCCTTTGGGCCCGCACCGTTGGCTTCCGGGCCGTAAGCATTCGAGGCGCTGTTCGTGAATGAAGCTTCTGGCGCATGCTCATCGCACAACCTTCCTCCGGCCGATGACGACAGCAGCAGATAAGAGGAGCGGCCCCCGCACTTCCCGGGCGGAGACTGCTCTTTTGGGGTTCGAACGGCCGCACTCTACCCTTCGATAACTGCGATGTCAAGTACACCGTAGAATATAAACGCGACCGGTTGATAGCTACGTGCTTACTTTGATCGTGTGTGGTGACCCCGTTTGACAACCGGTAACTACCGCGTTTGAGCACGGCAGTTTCCGCAGAGACTAAGCCGTACTCTTACGAATTGCGCGCGGCCCGGCGGATCCTTAGGCTGTGGATCCAAGTCAGGACCGGAAGGGCGGCGCGCTTCCCGCGCGCCGTTAACCCGCGGCTTTCGGTCTAACCGGGAGCCGCGGGAAGCCATGACCCACGCAATGAAGGGCGGGGTCAGTGCTGACGACTTGGATGGCGGCGCGTTCCAACCTGGACCGAGTCGGTGTTCAGGAGGTCGCGATTCTTCCTTCGATTGGACAGCACTGCCCACAGGATGGCGCCCGCGATGATTGATGCCAGGCTGGCGGCCTGCGCGTTGGTGAGTCCGAAGAAAGAGGGGGGATTAATCCGAATAAATTCAACCAGAAACCGGGCCACACCCGTCAGAACCAGATACACAGCGAAAACGGAACCATCGGGCAGTATTAGCCCGCGGGAAGCCTGGTTCGCCGCCGGCTTTGGGGGCCGAACGCGCGAGGGTATCTGCTTGGAGCCCAATTTCCAGAGGAGCCAAGCAATTAGGCATGCAACGATGAATTCATAGATCGGAGTCGGATGAACGCGCTGCGTGGTTGGCACGAGTCCTTGGGGGAAGCTCATTCCCCAGGGGAGAGAAGTCGGAACCCCATAGTCGCCGTCACCAGACAATAGACATCCGATCCTTCCGATCCCATAGCCGAGCGCCGCAGCCGCGGAGCCTGCGTCAAGAACCTGCAGAAGCGAGAGCCTCCGGCGGCGTCCGACCCAAACGAATGCGGCGGCACCGGCAATTAGCCCGCCGAACCATGCGAATCCGTACTGGCTGATCAGTTCTGCGGGATGGGAGAATAAAAGGGCGGGATCCTCGAGCGCGTGGTAGAGTTTCGCGCCGGCAATTCCCGCCAGGCAGGGCACGGCAATCAACGCTTCGGCAAATCCGGAGTCCTTGGCCGCGAGCCCGCGCCTCACCAGGTCGGCCCGAAGGACGAAGTAGGCCGCGATCATCGCCGTCGCCACCATCAGACCGAAGGTTGGAATGGTCAGGCGCCACAAATGTAAGAAGGGAACCATAGAGGGCCAGTATAGCAGCCGCGCTAATAGAGGGGCCAAGGCGTGAAAATGGAGCGGATCGGCGGTTCATAAAGAAAATCACCTTGGGCTTCTTTAGATTCTACAATAAGTACTTGACAAGTAAAGACACTTATGGTATAAGATTTTTCGTTATCCTCGAAATTTGCGCGCCGGCAACACCACGACATCTCCGGCCGTCCGTTAAATCACAACTCTCTCGTCCATTTCCGACGCTTCGTACATTGGTTTTTTAGGCGTCTGTCTTTAGGTTCCAAGAGCTGTGGGCTGAGGCCGCCGGCCTTCCGGTGCGCCCGGTTGCTGCACACGGCGCAGAGTCTCAAACAATCTTCGGAGGTAATATGCCGAATTACAGTGCGCAAGTTCCCCCCTACTCGATTTTCCCCGGCGACGTGGCCTTGGCCTTCAATGGCGAAGCTCCGGCGGCCGGGCAGGCGAGCCAGCAATTTGCACTTCCGAGCTACGCCGGCTTCCCAGAAAACGGACGAACGATCCGCTGGCAAACGGTGTTCGGGTCGGCGCCATCGGCAATCAACGTCGCTTTGCAGACCGCAATGATCGATACGGACGCGGAATACTCGACAATCGACAGCTCGACGGCCACTGCGGGCGAGGCGCGCACCGTGACCGGCGTCCGCGCGAACTTCATCCGCGCGAAGATTGGCTCGATCACCGGCGGGAGCGGAGTAATCGTACAGGTCCTCGGATGAGGAGGGTGTAGAAACACGAGTGAGGAGCACAGCTGAATTAGCTTGTCTCAAAAGAAATGGGGAATGACATGCCGACCAACAAAAGGAGCGACGCGTACAAGCGCGGGACGATTCAAGTTCCGGGCGACCCGAAGGTTCCGTTGGACGCGCGGTCCCGCCAGTCAAAACCAGACACGCCCGAGAAAAGGCAACCGGACGAGCCGGGGCCAGAACCGCCAAGCGTGGCCGAGACGCAGGGGAAGGCAAGAGCTACGGACGAAGACCGTTCGGCGGAACCCCGGGAGACGGCCGGCGGACCAACACGCCCTGAACCAACTGATGCAGAAACAGTCATGGAAGCCGCCGCCCTGGACGGGGATCCGCACGTCCAATTGCGAATGGGCGAAGCGCTTCGGAACCAGGGAATCAACGAGCAGTGTGTGGCGGCGGCTTATGCCCGCGTTGTCGGCATGTTGAAGAACAAGGCCACTGGCGACAGCGTGGACAAGGTGATGCTCGACATCCTCAAGGAATGCAGTAAGCACCTGGAAGAAGATAGCAAGGCGGCGGGAAGCGCGCCGATTCGGGTGAGGCTTATCCACAATGTGGCGCGCCCCCAACGCGCCGCCGCAGCGCCCTCGTCCTCTTGTCCGGACGACTGATTCACAAACGAAACAGAAGATCACCGCTCATAAGGCGAGCCAGAATCACCTTCCGAGGAAAACCATGAGCAAATTCAAAAAAGTAACGCATATCCTCGCAGCTGCGCTGGCAGCAGCGGCAGCGTTCGTGGTTACGCCGGCCGGGAAGTCGCTGCTCGGGCAATATCCGATTTTGAGCGCGACGGCAGCAGGAGTTCTCGCTCTGGCGGCTCTTTACCACAATCCGGTCGCGCAGTGAGCTTATAACGCGAGAGTTTCAAGGCCATCACGCCTGCGGCGCACGCCAAAAGGAAGCAGTCTTCGATGTCGAGCATCGCGATCAATTTGCCGGACAAATCCTCTATCGGGTGCCAAGCCGATGCCTGCCACGGTCACATCCTGCGTGGAACGCTGGGCCGACATCTACCTGGGATACGAGCCGTTTACCAAGCAGAACCGGTTTCACGGATCGGCGGCGAAATACAGGCTCTTTGGCGGCGCGGCAGGGCCGGGAAAATCGAAAGCTCTTCTGTTCGAGGCCGTCCTTCAGGCGCATGAGAACCCCGGGGCGAACGTGCTCGTCCTGCGCAGAACGTTTCCCGAGCTCGAGCAGTCTCTGCTGCAATACTTCCGCAACGATGTGCCGCGCGAAATGTACACGTCGTTCAACGAGTCCAAACACGTGGCGCAGATGGCGAGCGGAGCCACGCTGCGATTCGGGTATTGCCAGCGCGAGTCGGATGTTTATCAGTACCAGGGCGCCGAATTTCTGTTCATTGCAATTGACGAACTCACACTCTTCACGCTGCGCCAGTGGCAGTTCCTGACGAGCCGCAACCGGTGTCCCATACCCGGCGCGTTCCCCTGCATGGCGGGCGCGACGAATCCGGGGAACATCGGTCATGCATGGGTAAAGTCCCTGTGGATTGATAAGAAGCCGCCGAGCGGGATGGAATCCTCCGATCAGTACGACCCGGCGGACTATGCATTCATTCCGGCGCGCGTCACGGACAACCCCATCTACGCGTCGAACCAGGGTTACTTGAAAACTCTGCGGGCGCTGCCGTCGCACTTGCGTCGAGCGTTCCTGGATGGGGACTGGGACGTCTTCGCAGGACAATATTTCGATCGCTTCGATCCGGCGCAGAGCGTGTTTCGTCCGGAAGAAATCCACTGGAAGGCTTGGTGGCCGCGGTGGATTTCAATCGATTGGGGATTCGAGCATCCTGCCGCTGTCTATTGGCATGCGGCCGTTCCGGCTGGATCGGAGCCGTCGCGGATTAGGGCAGCAGCGGGCGATGCGGACCCGTACAGCTCGCCGCGCTTCGACGTCGATGCCGGCCGTATCGAGAGCGGCGGTAAAGACAGGCAGCGTCGAGTTGCGACGTACCGCGAATTCGTGACGCGGAGAACGCCGCCGCGCGAGCTGGCGCGCGAAATCATCGCCAGAAGTATCGCGAGCGGCCCGGAGGGCGGCGGGCGCGAGAAGATTGACGCGATTTACCTTTCACCCGATGCGTTCGCCCGAAGAACGGACGAGGCCTCGATTGCGGAGCAGATGGGCGACATCTTTGTGGAAGCGGGATTGCCGCGGCCCGTTCCCGCCGATGACGACCGCGTGAGCGGCTGGATGTTGATGTACGAAATGCTGGACGCGAAGGAGTGGCTCGTCACGGAAAATTGTGTCGAGCTGATACGGACATTGCCGACTCTGGTCCGCGATCCTGCGCGGATCGAGGATGTCGAGAAAATGGACGGCGACGATCCGGCGGATGCGGCGCGATACGGCCTGAAGTCGCGATATGGCGTGCGTCGCGGCGGTTTCATTCAGGCGCCCTTCGAGCAACGGCTGGCAGAGCGCGTTACTTCGGCTGATCCTACAATCCGGGCAATCCAGGCACGCCAGGCGATGATCGCGGAGTCGCATCGCGCACAGCCTGTCTTCTTGCACAGAAGACCGCGGCGCTAGCGCCGGCTACTTGCTGCACGAAACGAACATGTCATCACAAATCAAGAAGGTCGGAGTGTTTCGATCTCTTAGTCTGCCGTTGGAGTTGCCATGGATGGAATTCGCGGGAGTCTGAAAAGGTGGATGAAACCGAGATATACGCGCCTGCTCGAGGCGGAAGTGCAGCGATTGCGGGTGGAGAATCGCGCGCTGCTAAATTCGATCCTGGGCATCGCCGGGATTCCGCCAATCACAGTCGCGACCGCGCAAGATCAAAAGACGTCCGGTTCGGCGGAGTTCGGGTCGGGGCTGGACGGCGCGGGAGTTGCACGGCTGAAAACTGCGGCCGGCAAAAGAAATGCCTTTTCTGGGGCGGCGCCGGCGCTGGCCGCGCCCGTTCGCCGAAGGTCCTGGCACCAGATCAATCAAGCGCTGGAGCTCAGCGCGGCGCGGAAGAAAGAATCCGCAGACGGCCCGGAGTTGGGCGTTGCCGTGAAGACGCAATGAAACCGGTCGCGACGTCAAAACCTGGCACACGTAAGAGCGCCTGTGCGATCCGCTCGTAGCAAATTCCGGAGGAAAACATGCCGTTCATTCGAGGGCGTTATCACATAAATCCGATTGCGGGAGCAGCGTTGGAGGCCGCTCGTGAAGCCGACGAGCGCTTGGCAGCGTCGGAGGCCGAGCACGGGAACGCCGTTGAGGCCGCCAAGGGGCCGATTCGCCGGGTCGAGATTGAGACGGCGGAAGTGGTGCCATCGCACTCCGGCCGCGCGCAACAAGGATTCGTTGCGAGGATTCATCGCGCGGGTGGTGTCGTTACAAGAACGTCTCCCGGCGAAGTCAAGGACTTTGCAGGCGCGCCAAGCGCTTCGGCCACGCAGCAGGGAAGCTCGAGCACGCACGGAGTGAACACAGCGGCTGCCGCGCAAGCGCCCGAAACGCACGTGTTCTCGGACCATCAGGACCTTGCAGATTTCTTGCGCAGGGAACTTGCGAACGGTTACGGTCAGTAGACGGACTTTGCCGCAAAGAAGACGAAGAACAATTGCGCGTTCCTGGCGACTGCTCCGCGCGGCGATTGCCCGCTTGCGTCGAGAACGTCAAGCGAAGCCTTTTCGCTGTCCGGGCACGACGAGCCTGTGCAGTCGAGTACGCCACGCCCACCCCTGAAGAATCAAACGAGCTCCCGGCCCGAACTCTCGCTCCGCAGCAGCACACCGGCGCGAACCCGGCACTCGACAGAGAGGCACAATGTCCGTCAATAAGAGCTATGCGTCAGCCGATCCGGCAATTGTTCCGGTGGAAGGGCCGGCGGCGGGTTCGACCGAGGGACACGTGCGGCCAACGAGTGTGGCGCCACAAAACGGGGCGACAGGAGAGCGTCGAGAAATGCCTGCGGGCCACTCGCGCACTTCTCCTGTTCGCCCCACTCTCCTCGCGGTGGACGATGCACGCCGCTTCGGGCCAAACAACGAGCAACTGCCGGAACGCTTGCAGGAGGCGCTGCGGCGGCTCGTTTTCCAGTTTTCGTACGAGTCGGAGGCAACGCGCCGGCAGGAAGTCAGACGAATCAAGAAAGCGCACCAGTTTTGGCGGGGGTTGCAATATTTGTGGTGGAACGAACGCGATCAGAATTGGCATCTGCCGTTCGAGCAGAAACTGACGGACAACAGCTCGCTCGAAGACCTGCCGCGTTACGAGTTCGTGACGAATATCTACCAGGCGTTCGGACTGTCGCTGATTTCGGTGCTGTCGCAGGACGTGCCGCGAGTGCGATTTTTCCCCTCGTCGGCGCAGGCCGAAGAAGACGTGTCAGCCGCAAAGGCGGCAACCGAGGTGGCGTCACTGGTCGAGCGCAACAACCGCATCGGAAATCTGGTTGTCGAGGAGGCGTTCAATCTCTGGACCGGCGGGAAGGTCGGAGCGTATGTGCGGTATGTGGTTGACGGCCAGCGATTCGGCTTCCACCCCGAGACGGAGCTTGACGCCAAGGAAATCAAGATCGGAAACGATGTCTACATATGCCCGGAGTGCGGCTCGGAGAGCGACGCGCAGACGAGCCGCAATTCCGTAAAAGATCCCGGCGCACGGCAGCGGGCGAACGTAGAGCCGACAATTTCAGCAAGCGCATGCTCCCGCTGCGGCGCGCTCCTGACAGAAGAGAATTTCGTCGCAGCAGAGACGATCACCGTGCCGGCGGCGCAGACTCGCTTCCGCGTGCCAAACGGCCAGGAAGTGCTGACGATTGTCGGGGGACTCGAGCTGAAGACGCCGCCGTGGGCCAACGAAATGCACGAGTATCCGTACTTGCAGTGGAACATGGAAGTGCACCAAGCGCGATTGAGGGCGGCGTATCCGCACGCGGCGGACAAGATCGGGCCGCCTGTGGCGACGGGCGGTCAGGAATACGAGCGGCTCGCGCGGCTGGCGCAATCGCAGGGCGGGCCACTGACAGAGGGCGGCGACTACAACATCAACTTAGTGACATTTCAGCGCACATGGCTGCGGCCGTGGGCCTTTTTCGCGCTCGATGACAAGTCACTCAGAGACGAGCTGCTGCAACTGTTTCCCGACGGCGCGTATGTGGCGTTCGCCGGGGACGCGTACTGCGAATCGCGCAACGAAAACATGGACGATCACTGGCGCGTCTTGCACGCGCTGCCGGGCGATGGATCGAGCGGGCGCCCGGCGCTCGGCGATGCGCTGATGAGCGTGCAGGAGCGCTTTAACACGCTTTCGAATTTGCAGATGGAAACGTACGAGTATGGCATTCCGCCGATTTATGCGGACAGCGAGGTGCTCGACTTCGATTCGTTGCAAAGTCAGACTGCAGAGCCCGGTGCGCACTATCCGGCGCGAGCGAAGCCGGGGCAATCGCTGGCGGCGGGATTCTTCCAGCCGGCGCCCGCGGAGGTGCCTCCTGACCTGGCGCAGCACGCGGCAGCCTTGATGGGTCCCGTGGCGCAATTTCTGACCGGAGCTTTTCCGGCGCTGTTCGGCGGCGCGATGGCGAACAACGATACTGCCGCCGGTTACGCGATGGCGCGCGATCAGGCGATGGGCCGAATCGGGCTGGTCTGGCGACGAATGAAATTCTTCCACGCGGACGTGATGTTGCTCGCCGTGGACTGTTTCCGGAAGAATCGCCCGGCTGACGTGGAGGTGACGCTGCTTGGCGCGGGATCCGCCTTCGAGTCAAAATGGATTCGACTTGCAGATTTGAAAGGCAGTCTCTTCAGCTACCCCGAAACCGACGAGCAGTACCCGACATTGTGGGCGCAACAACGAGCGGTATTGCTGCAGTTGATGACAAGTCCCGACGCGCAGATCCAGGCGATGTTGTCGCATCCGGAGAACGTTGCGCTCGTGAAGCGGCTGGTCGGAATCGAGGAATTGATTGTTCCGGGCGAGGAGTCGCGAACCAAGCAGTATCGCGAGATCGCGCAGCTTGTGGCGGAAACGCCGGTGGTGAAGCGAGACGAGCAAAGCGGAGTTGAACTTGTGCTCCCGAGCCTTGTCCCGGATGAGTTTGCGGATAATCATGCGATTGAGCTGGAAGTCTGCCTGCGGTGGTTCTCCTCCGACGCGGGGCAAGTGGCGAAAATCGACGCGCCCGCCGGTTATGCAAATGTCCGGGCGCACGCGCTGTTCCACCGGGATTACTTGAGGAAGCAGCAGGGGGCGCCGCGACCGGCGTGACCTTGAGATCGGCACCGTGCAACGAAACCCACGGCTTAGGCGCTGTCGGCAACGCCCCCGATTAAATCGTGCGCTCAATGGCGTCCTTGTGGACGCGGGCGCCGTAGGCGCTGCGCTGCGCCGGCGGCGGAGCAACGAGCCGGATGACGTTGAGCAGGCGATCGGGGATATAGGGCGTGGTCATGCAGATCACGGCACCCAACTCGCGGCTGGCAGCGTAATCCGTGGGCTGGGCCGAGTGTGTTAACAACACGACGGGGACGTGTTGCAGCCGTTCGTTCTTCCTGATGATCAGGCACAGATCGTGGCCGCTGATGTCGGAATTCTCCTCCGCCGTGATGAACACGGCCGGGACGGTGGTCTTCAACACGTCCAAAGCGGCTTGCGCGTTTGGAACCACCACCACTGTATAACCGTCGCGCCGGCAAAGATTACGCAACTTGTCGGCCATTAGCGCGTCCGGTTCGATGGCAAGAACAACCGACGCACGCTTCTCCTGTTCAGGTTCGGCCCCGCCGTTTTGAGCGCCATGGCCGGATTTGGATGCGCGCTTCGCAGTTGCGAATTGGAGGCCAACTCCAAACTGCCCTCCGCCGTATTCGAAAACACGAACAACTTCGGCGCGCTGCGCCTGATTGAAAGCTGCGGGATCCGCCGAATAAGGAAAAGTGACCTCGAGAGGCTGCCCCTTCCAGTAGCCGGCATGAGACGACAAGATCAGGAGACCATCGCGCGAGACGTCGGCTGTCTTGCAGACTTCCTGAAACGGCGTTGGAGAATCAACAGCGCGCACACAAACCTGCGCGGAGAGCTTTGCACGACGGCGCCGGCGGCGATCAACGCTCGGAACGGAAGCCGGACGTTTCTCCTGTTCGATTTCCGGCAGCGGAGCGGACGTTCTACTCGTACTCATAAAAACACCTCAAACCCGTGGCACCAATCGTGCCAGGCGCCGGGAAGCAATCCAGCAACTCACTGCTAGGCTCGCAACAACGGAAGCTGCACAAAATAGTACGTTCTTCTCAATTTGATACGCGGTGACGAAAGACGCAACAGCGGGCAGCCGGGGTCGCGGTGCTTAGGATAAGGCCCAGGTTCGGCAATGGAGCACTACTAGTTAGGCCAGAGGGAGGCAGGATGAGCGCGGCTGTTCAGCACGATTTTGAGATTTCAGGCCAGACACCTTCACGGCAGAAGGCGGGCCCTGTCACGAACGCCAAAGAACCTCGAACGCCGCTCCGAAGTGGGGAGGGGTCGCGAGGCGCGACCGCCGGCCCGACCGACGATGAGATCCTGGGCATTGCCGTCCTGCCAAAACCGGACGAACCGCAGCTCGAATCCCGCTTGGATGATCAGGCAGGCGAAAGCACCGTCGGGACAGCCGACTCGCGCGACGCAGCCAAGAACGGTGACGTAGAGGCGAAGCTGGAAGCCGCCCTCAAGGCAAATCCCGAACTGAAGCGGGCCTGGGAGGACGCGCAGGCGTATCGCGAATTGTTCAAGACACCGGCCGACGCGCACGCCGCCACGGCGTCGTTAGCTGACTTAGCGCGAATGGATGGGTTGTTCTTTTCGGGGCGGCCAGAGGATCATGCCGAGTTGGCGAGGGCTGTTGCGTCGCTTAATCCGGTCGCATTCCGCTCCCTGGCGCAAGCGATGTCGAAGTTTGCTGGCGAGACGGCTCAAGGATCCGGCGGGACAGCAGGCGCGAGCGAAAATCTACGTGCGAATGATATGAGGCGAGATTCATCCGGATTAGCAGACTCTCAGACTGGCGGGAACAGTTCAGAGCATCGGGAGCAAACGGCGGCGCAGGACCGTGGCGCCGAAAACCTGGACGCAAGGGGCGTAACGCCGGCGCAAGAGGCTTTTTTCCATTCAACGAATGAAGCGGCCGTGAGAACGGTTGTCGAAGCAATCGAATCGCAAGTCGCACGCCTGGTGCCGCCGGAGATTTCCAAGGGCGCGCGAAACCGGCTGGTTGGTGAGATTTACCGCGAACTGGATACCAGCCTCCGATCCGACCCGCAATTCGCGCAACAGGCGCGCCAGGCGTTCCGTTCAGGCGCGCTGGATGAAAGCCACAGACGAGCGATCATTTCGCTGGTAAACAGCCGTGCGCGGCAAGCGCTGCCCGCTGTGGCGAGGCGCGTTCTCGGCGAATGGACGACGGCGATCGTCGCAGCCAACCAGGACCGGCGCGTGCGGCAGCGTGCGGCCGAAGGGCGCGTTGATATCGCGGGTTCCGGGCGCACCGGAAGCGACGGGGCTAGGCCAATGACGCCGAAAGACATCAATTACATGAAAATGTCGGACGCCGACATTCTGAACCTCTAGCCGGCAACCAGCGAAATCCACTGAAAACGCCCTCGGGGTTGTCTCGCGCGCCGACATGGGCGACTCCAGACTATCCACGCACGTCCGAGGAGGACACCCCGCATCACCAACTTCGCGCGAGTGAACTTCGCACGCAAGGAATCCAGTTCAAGGGAGAACCAACTTACATGGCACAAATGCAGAATGCGCAATCTGTTGCACTGCAGCTCGAAAAGGTTCGCGACAAGCTTCCTCTCCTTTACGAGCGCGACGACATCCTTTTGACGATGATCCAGCAGCGCGGAGACGTGGAGCGCGTCAGCTCGCGCAACATGCGCCTTCCGCTGCAAATCCGTCCGGGAGGCAAAGCCGGCCTTGCAAACATGGACGGCGGCGACCTCGGCCGCGGTTCCGGAACCACCTATGACGTGGCGCAAGTTACGCCAGTGTTTTTCCGCCACGCGGTGGAAGTCACAAAGCTTGTTGAATACGCGAGCAACGCGCCCGAAAAGTCGGTCGAAAACGCGGCCAAGCGGGAAGTGAAGAACGCGATGGCGCAGTTCCGGTCATTTCTCGACAAGGTGATGCAGACGAACGGGAACGGCGTCCTCGGCACGATCAGCTCAATCACGACCAGCGGGCTGCCGGCTGGAATTGCCGCTCAGTTCACCATGGCCAAGCCCCCGGGAGCGCAGCTTTTCTACTTCAACCAGACGGTGCAGGTGTACGACCCGACGCTTACAACCAATCGCGGCTCTGCGAACGTGGTCCTCGTTGATCCGTTCAACTCTTTTATTCAGGTCGACAGTTTGCCATCAGGCACGACAGCAAATGACGTGATCGTTCATGACGGTTTGACCGGAGCGCAACCGACATCGCTCTTTGGGGTCCTGTACCATCAAACGAACGCGACGACGGGAACGTGGCTCAATCTGAATCGCTCGACGTATCCAGTTGAGCTCGCAACTCCCGCCGTGAACGCGAACAACTCCGCGCTGACGCCCGCGGCGGTCCGGCTTGCGATCAACAAGGTGCGCAAATCGTTGGGCTCGAACCAGGTCAGCAAGCTGATCGCATATACGTCTCTCGAGCAGGAACACCAATGGGAACAGCTCGGCGTGACGATTTCTCAGATCATCAAGGAAGGCGCCGGCGGGCGGGCCAGCGACCTCGATCTGCTCTTCACGGGCGATAAGTCCATGGCCGGCGTGCCGATCAAGTCGAGCATCAACGCAAACGCCTCGCGTGTGGATTTCCTCGACCTGTCTCACTGGGGGCGCGCCGTCATGCAGGACATCGATTTCTATGATGTCGGCGGGCAAACGGTCTTTCCGATTTACGGAGCCAGCGGCGGCCTCGCTTCCGCGTACATCTTCTACTTCGTAACGGGATTTCAGGTCTGGAATGATTCACCGCGTTCCGGAGCCTACATCAGCAATCTCGCCATTCCGACCGGCTACTAGCTCGAGGCGCAAGGACAACCAGCCGGCGTGCATGCCGAACTGTCTGGAGCCGAGCACGCTGAAACCGACCGGGCGGCAAAAGGTATTGCCGCCCCGTCGCAACCTTTTCGATTTCGCAAATACCATTTCCGTGATTCGAGTAACGCGCGAAACGCACGAAGCTCCTTCCGAGGTTCGGCAACGAATAACGCGTACTGGCGGCCTGAACCGGTTCAACGAGCCACATTTCCGTGTGGTTTGGGGCGGCTCGCGCCTGACTTGGATCGGCGGCCGCTGGACCGACCGCGACGCGCACGGAAACGTGATTCGCCAATGCATCGAACTTCGCCGCGTTCCGAAATATTTGCCGACGAACCGTTGGCACGTGGAGCGCTGGATTCCACCGGAATCTTTCGGGTCGCCGGAAACGTGGTGGGCGCAAACGCTCGAAATGGAAGACGGGATTCGAGTGGCTACGCTCGGACCGTACCCTTCCCGCGGAGAATACGAACACTGCTTCACGCTGCAGAACACGTCAGGCGAGTTCATTTCACTCTCGCCGACGACGTGCGACACCGTTGCGCGAGCAATCGAGTGGGCCCGGCATTTGCCTCGCTCCCTCGCACGCGAAGCGCTCGACGCCCGCGAATTAAGGAGAGCGCGAGTATGGGACAGGCGGGCGGACGATCTTCTCGAAGGCTTGATCCCCTCAATCTTCGCGAGTTCTCACGGTCATAGACGCGTTTTAGGGGGCCATTCCAGCAGCACAGCAAATACGAAAGGACCAAAACGTGAACACGGCAACAATTGAGAGAGGAAGAGGCGCGGCCATCGGTTCGCGATCCAGGGAGGATCAGGCCGCTTCCGTTTCGATCGGCTCCATTTCCGATCAGGACTGGTACATCTCGCGAACTCACGGTATTTACCACATCCCTGCCTGCCCGAAAGGGGAGCCATACGCGCTTCTTCTGATTACTGCTCGAAACGACGCTCTGGATTTGGGGGACAATCGGCGCTTTCCCTTCTCGATCTCGGCTCGCGAGATCGCCGGCGATCTTCTGCAGGACCTGCACGACCACGGAGTCTTCGTCTGTGACGGCCCGCGTCCCACGACGGAGGAACTGAGCGAAGCGCGAGCTCGCCGCGATGCCTTCTATCATCGGCTTATTTCCGACGCGGACACGATGTGGGCGCGGGGGCACTCCTTTCGCGAAATCTCCGACATGCACAGGCGGGCAGCGCTCGCAATGGGCGCGGAGCGCGAATGGGCTTACGTCCCGGTGCAGATGACCGAGTGCCCTGCATGCGGGGAGAAAGTGAAACAGGGAGTCGCAGTCTGCAAACACTGCCGCGCGATCCTGGATGAAGAAAAAGCCGCCAAGCACGGGCTACACAGCGCGGCTTCAGGAGCGTCGAATTTCACCATCGCCAGAGCGCCCATGGGTCCCGCTCCCGCAGCACCGCGGCCACTTGCCCAGAATCCGTCTGGCGTGCCGTTCCAGTCTGCGAATCCGCGCAAATCGTAAGGACTCTTCGATGACCCGCACGAAACAGCGAAGCGTAATCCGAGTTTCCCTCTTCCTGGGGATGCTTTGCCTTGCGGCCGCTCCGGAAGCGGCATTTGGACAAGGCTCGCGTAAAGACGATATCGTCCTGAGCGCCGCGGGTCATCCGATTGCCGGCGCGACCATTCGCGTTTGCCAGCCTGGAGCGACGGGCAGCCCTTGCAATCCTCTCGCAACGATCTACACAGACGCAACGCTCACGACCACTGCTTCAAATCCATTCCAGAGCGACGGGATCGGCAACTATCACTTCTATGGGCCGGCGGGCCGCTACATGATCCAGATCACGGGGCCCGGAATCACTGGGACGCGGACGTATCCTGACGTCATTCTCGCTCCGGACGTTTCTTCGTCGGGTGCGGGCAACGATATTTCGGCCTTTGGGCTGACGTTGGGTGGAAACCTGGTCGTCGGCGGAAACGCGACGATCAACGGCACGTTGACCACGGCCAACTTCAATCCCGGAACATTCACGCCATCGTCGCTCATCGTCGCTGGAAACGAAACTGTAGCGGGGCCCCGCCCGCGGGTGGACGTTACTGCATACGGCGCCAAGGGTGATGGCTCAACCGATGATACAGCGGCGATCCAGACCGCGATTAATGCCGTGTGCGCGTACAGCATCACGCAAAAGCCGACGCTCTTTTTTCCCCCAGGGTGGTACATCGTCTCGCAACCGCAGGGAGGGCCAGGTAATACGGCGCCGGTTTTCACCTGGTGTTCGCATTTGATGATTCAGGGCTCGGGCGGAAACTCTGAAGCGCAATTCTCGATGGCGCCCATGAGCCGCATTTTGGTCAGCAAGGGCGCGAATCCTGGATCCGGACCCGTGTTCGAACCGACGGGCGCCAATGGGGGCAAGTCGGTCATTCGCGACCTCAGCATAGACGCTTACAACCAGGCGGTCTACCTCCTGGGCACAAGCGCCGAAGCAATGAACGGCTTCACATTCGATGATGTTTGCCTAAGCACGCAGGCAACCGGCGATGCGGACAACGTTCCACTGAAAATTTCCCAGGCGCTGCAAGTGAGCTGGACAAGCGGCTGCATCCAGGCGGGTAATGGCAGCCTCGACGACGTGTTGATCATCGGCGCGGACTTCGGCGGAACCGAAACCCAGCCTTCCGGATTGATCTTCTTTGACGGGACGGGCGGAAATTTCTGGATCGGCTCCGGCATTCACTACGACCAGCGCGTCAATACCTGCTGCTCCGGGCCGGGCAACTTTCACATCAAGAACATCCTGGTGGAGGATCCCACGCAGTCGATTTTTCGTGTTACCAACTCGACCGGCAATTCCGGGACTGCCGCGATGCCGGTCTTCAGTGACTTGGATATCGAGAATTTCGATGGTTCGGATGGGACTGCGCCATCTGTGGTGAGCTTCAACTCGAGCGGGTCGCAACTGGCCGGACTGCACATGAAGGGTTCCGCCGGGTCAGGAGGCCCCAGCACCACGGCTGCGGTGGTGATGCAGGCGGGAACGATCTCGAACTGTGACATCCGTGGCGGAGGTATCGGCCTTGGCGCAACAAATGTGGTGGATGGAAGCGGGAACCTAACTGGGGATTGCACAGGGCAGAGCCCGACCGGACTCGTGTCCACGGTCAACACCGGAAATGTCAATCGGCTGCGCAGCGACCTGGGGCCCTATGCAGACGGGTCGTCGCTCGAAGGATTCGCAGCGGGGAATGCGTTTGCGTCGTTGAATCTCGATCCGACGCAAGGGCTAATGTTTGGCCAGGGCACATCGTACGGATACAACGCACAGGTCTATCAGACCGCCCCGGGCAGCGTGGACTTCGGTTTCCCAAGCACGCTTCCTCCCACCAATGTGACCGGGACTCCAACAACGGGGGGAACGCTCGCGGCGGGCACGTACTACTACTTCATCCGCAGCTCAACGAGTTCATCGTGTGCGGCTGGGAACATGTCGGCTCCCTCGCTTGGTACCGCAGGCATAGCACTGACTGGATCGAACAACGCCGTGGCGCTCAGTTGGACGTCGCCCGAGGCCGGAGCAGGAACCAGCGCGGGATACTGTATTTTCCGCGCAACTGGAACTCCGGCCCTTTACAACCCGGCGGCACAATATCCCAGCGCTTTCGTTTCTGGCGCTGGCACGACCAGCTTCACGGATGCCGGAAGCGGGTTCGGGTGCTGCAGCCAGGTCGCCCCCTACAATGCTATGCAAGCAGTGCATCGCTTCACGACGACTTCTCTTGGAATTGACACCACAAACCCACAGTTCAATCTCGACGTCAACGGCACGGCCGCCGTGAACTCGCTGAATTCGGTGCAAAAGGCCGAGCGATTCTCGGGCGGAGACGCGACGGCGAAAATCAATGCATGTCTTACGGCAGCGTCCACGACTTCAGGGCTATGCGATGCACGCGGGCTTACGGGCCAACTGACGGCGTCATCTCACATCACGATTCCTGCTGGAACTACGCTGCTCTGGGGCCAGGCGCAACTCACGATAAACGACGCTGCGACAAAAGACGCGATCGAGCTCGGCGGCGACGGCGCGTCGGTGATCGGTTACCAGGAGACCGGGCAGGGAACTGTGCCGCGCCCCGACGGCTCGGGCTTCATCGCATGCGGAATTGCGGGCTGCACGACCGTCGACAATCCCAACGCCGCCACGCGTAACGTCGATTGGGTCCACATTCAGGGCATGTACCTGCTGGCGAACGGCGGTAGTTCGATCGTGCTCAACCTTTCGAGCGTTGGACACGCCGACATTGAAAACAACAGATTCATCCTGGGAACTGGCGGAAGCTCATACGGAATTTATGGCAACACATCCAGCGGCAACCAGGACTCGACGAATTCGCTCATCAAACACAATGAATTTGATCCGGAATCGCAGAATGACGTGTGCTCCTATCTCGCAGGCGTCTTCAATTCCATCGTTTTCGAGCAGAACTCTTGTTACCTCCCCGCCGCGAACACCGGCACGCAGGGATTCGTTCTGGCCAAGGACACCAACGGAAATTATCCCGATAACGACGAGTTTTACGGTAACGACTGCGAAGCGGCGAGCACGTCGTTCGGGCAGATCTGCTTCAATATCATCGGAGCACAGAGCGTCGTGATCGGACCGAACAACCGCTGCGAGAACGTCTACAACTGTTTCCAGTTTCCGGCCGACGGTTCGGCCGTCGGCATTCACCTGCTCGATCCCTACATTTCCCTGTCGTCGAATACGGTTATCAAGCCGAACGAACCCGCTGCTGCGATGATGGCGGTTGATAACAACGGGCATAACTGGCAGCCATCCATGCATTTCGGCATGAACGATCTCGCGGGTCCCAATCTTCTGGGCAATGCGGGCTTCGAGGGATGGCAGAACGCGACCACGCTCTTCTGGTGGGGCGGCGTCATCGGCACGAACATCGACCAGGCGGGTAGCGGGATTTACGCGCAGGGCTCGAGTTCGGGGGCCAGCCCCGCCGCCGATGCCTACACGCAGGGATCCTACAACGTTCGCGTCGGCGACGGTGCCACGGCAGGTCTCGGCGTCAATTCCGGCTGCATTCAAGTGGATTCGACCTTTGAATACACGCTGATGTTCCGCGTCGCATCTGGTTCTACATCGAACAATTTCCGGCCTGGGTTCCGCTTCTATTCGGATGCGAACTGCACCGAGACGAATAAAATCACGAACGTCGCAACGAACGCACGCGTGCTCACCCCCGCTAATTACGCGGGCGTTTCGACGCTCGCCGGAACGGGCGCGAACTGGCAGTCAACAAATGCCTCTCTCACCTACAACAATGGGATCACCTGCAATTGCAGCGTTACCGGGGCCGATTGGCAGGTTTCGTCGGCCGGCGCCTGGACCGCCAGCCGCAACTACGGAATCACATTCCGCATTCCGAACGCGTATTCGAGTTCGAGTACGATCGCTCACTCGATGCGCGTCTTCCTGCTGGAAAACACGGCGGCGGCCAATAACTACGTCTATTTCGACGATGTTGTGCTGAGCCAGGGTCCCGTTTCCCCGAACGTGCGCGTTGCGGCCCTTCCTGACAGCGGCAACGGAGGCGCGGTGAATGCTTACGGCAGCTACAATTTCGCCGGCACGCTGAGTCTTCAGGCCAACACGGGATTCACCGGCACATTCACGCACAGCAACACGGCGAATCGGACGTACACGCTGCCGGACGCGTCGGGCGCCATCGCCTTGCAGACGCCGCTTGCCTCGTGGGGCTTCCAGCATTCGGGCGCAGGGCAGGGGTTCTCATCCAACGGGGTGAAGGTTTGGGGCGTCGTTGTTCCTTATGCCGTAAGTTTCAGCCATATGGACTACAGCGTCTCCACGCTCGATTCGAGCGGAACCGATAATTACGATGTCGGTCTGTATGGACCCTGCGCGGTGAACACCACAGGCTGCCCGCTCGTAACGCACATCGGCGCGCAAAATCTCAGCTCGACAGGCTACAAACAGGCGAACGTTACCGCCGCGACGATTCAGCCCGGACTCTACTGGATCGCCATCACAGGAAATGCAGCAACCGCTCAGTTAGCCACGACTTCCGTAAGCGAATGGACAGCCTGCCCTTCGACGAACTCGAGCACCACATCCAGCGGCGGCGCGCTGCCGTCCACCATCGCCACGCCGAATTGTTCGGCACCGCAGTGGACCGGCGCTCCCGTCGTTGGCATCGGCCTTGAATAGTTGCGAGAGTGGGCCCCACTCGAAGATCGTTTGCCGCTTAGCCGTCTCACTCACCGGAGGCATTCATGCCCGTTGTACCGACAACTGGATACTCGCAGGCGGTAGACGCGCTGAACCTCGCGCGCGCGCTGCTGAACGACACCGCCGGTTCGGTGTTCACGGACTCCCTGCTCATGCCGTTGCTCAATTCGGCGTATCGCGGTCTGCAGCGGGAACTCGCAGAGAATGGCGTGAGCGTTCTGATCGAACAGCAGGATCTCGACCTCGAGCCCGATCCGGCTAGCGGCGTCACGAACACGGAAATCAGCGATGCCTCGACTCCGCAACTGCCTTCCGACTGTCTGATGCCGCACATGCTCTGGGAGCGCGCGGCCGCGAACACGACGGACGTGTTCGTCCCCATGGAGAAGTTCACCAGCGGCGGGAGCATGCTGAATCTGCAGCCGTCCTCCTATCTGCGGCTTTGGGAATGGCGCGAAGACAAAGTCAATCTGATCGGCGCCACGCAGGGGATCACGGTTCGCATGCGTTATGAGAAGGTGCTGCCGGAGATAACGCTGGGAACAGATCCGGTCCAGATTCGCG
The DNA here is from genome assembly GCA_035277685.1 of Candidatus Acidiferrales bacterium. Taxonomy (GTDB): domain Bacteria; phylum Acidobacteriota; class Terriglobia; order Acidiferrales; family UBA7541; genus Palsa-295. The sequence continues at coordinate 3,652 of DATEKA010000106.1, read as the reverse complement.
CCGCTATTGATCCGCTTGCCTTCGCAACGGCGGCGCTGGCCGCGCGTTCGCGAGGCGCGCGAGCCCTCGCACAAGACCTGCTCGGCACAGCGCAGATGGCCACCGAAAATCTGATCGAACGATATGTTCGGCCGGAGCAGGCGAAAGGACGGCGCCGCCGTCCTTATGGCTTCCATCGCCGGACTATTTACCTGTAGAGCGTCCGCAGATATTTGGGCGCGTTCAGTGAGGAACAATCACCCGCGGCCGACGACGTCAAGAGAAATCGTTACCCCGCGTCCGGCATTCTGCGCGGTGCCTTGAATCGTCAGGCTGGTCACGCCTGCGGGCGTATTGAGATTGGCTGGAACGGAATAGTGCTTGCAACCCGCAAGAAAAACGAAAGCACAGGCGGCAAGCAAAAGCCATCCAATAGCGAACGCATGTGAGGGGAACTGTTTCGCGAACAAAGAACGGTTTGAGCCAGGGCGTGCGAGGGCGAGCGCGCCAAAGCACAAGAACAAAACCCCAATCCACGTTAGCGCCGGGAAAACCACGCCGGGCCCCTTGCCATTGGGGTTTACCCTAATGCCGGGAAGGAAACCGTTCGTCGGGAAACCGCCAGTTACCCCGTTGTACGTCGTTTCGAATTTTATCGAGAACGGCGCGGCCGTTCCCGGCGTCACGGTCACCGCGCTCTGGCTCGGCGTGCAGGTCGTCAGCGGCGGAAGATCCGTGGGGCAAACGATGCTGACTTCGCCCCCGAAAACGGCATCCGGAACGACATTGAAATTGTAGGTGATGACGCCGCCCTGAATGACCGACTGCTCCTGAGGGCTGCCGTTGAGAACCAGTTGGTAGTCGTCGCCGGTCCCGCTTATGTCCGCGGTGGCCGAATCGCCCGCGGAGTCCGTTACCGAAAGAGTGGCGTAGCGCGAACCGGAAACCGTCGGTGCGAAATCGAGGTTGATTGCGCAACTCGCGCCGACCGCAAGCGATGTTCCGCACGTGTTGCCGTCGACTTGAAAATCCCCGGGATCCGAACCCGTAAACGAAATCGCGATTCCGGTGACCGCTGCATTCGAGTTGTTGGACAGAGTGAAAGCCTGCGTGGGGGTTGACCCGCCGACAGCCTGGTCGCAGAAATCGAACGGAGCGGTTTGGGGGCACACGCGCGGGGCGGGCGGCGGGGGCAGCGCTGCGGGCGGAGTTATCGTCAAGTTTCCCGCCGCGGCGCCCATGCTCGCAAACTTGACGATGCGGCTCGCTCCTTGTTCAGCTACATATAGATTGCCGCTGCTGTCGAAGGTCATATCACCCGGCGAACGCAGGCCGCTCGCCGCAGTCGTGACCGCCGACGTCTTCGCGTTCAGACGCAGAATGTCTCCAGAACGCATGTCCGCAACGAACAAGTTTCCTGCGCCATCGACGGCCAGGCCGGCCGGGCAAACTCGCCCGGGTACGCTCGCCTGCGCGGCATTCGCGCTGCACGCCGAGACAGATCGCTCCTGAGAGCCGTCTTTCTGCGTCGCAAAGCCGGGGACCGCCTGGACCGCCCGGGTTTGCGTATCGACCTCGAGAATCGCTCCCGTATCGGCTGACGCCACGAAAATTCTCCGTCCGTCCGAGGTCAGCGCGATGCTGGCGGGTGAAGCGACGTGCGTTAGCAGCTGAACCTGTTGCTCGCCTGCGCCGCTTGCAATGGCGTTTGGCAGCAGATCAATCGCGCCTGAAGCATGATCCGAGACGTATAGATTCCCAGCGTGGTCCAGGGCAAGGCCGAGCGGCTCGACAACCTGCACGGCAGCTTGTCCTGGCGCCCAGCGCCCGGCGATGCTGCGCGTCACGCCCGGCTCGGAGCTGTCCGATCCCGCAATCCGGCGGATCGTCCCGTTGAGCGTGTCCGCGATGAAGATCGTTCCGTCATCGGCGACGACGATTCCGCTGCGCAGCGACAGCGAATCGAGCTTCAAATTGAGTTGCGCAGCCAGGGCATTGCCGCCATCGCCCAGTGATCCGGCAACACCATCACCCGCGACAACTGCAAGCCTGGCGGTCGGCTGCACGACGGAGGCGTTGTTTGCGCCGATGGCACCGAGACCCGTCAGCGTGAAGATCCGATTCGGCGCGTCCGCATTGGTTAGATAAATGTTCGCGCGCGCATCAAGAGTCAGGCTGCGCGGCAAAATGCCCGTTGCGATGATTGTCTCGGTGCGGCCAAGAGCCCTTCCATCTGAAGACGCTGAAGCAGATGCGGGACCGTTCTGGCCAAGAGCCAGAACGGCGGCCGCCAAAGTCATGACGGTGACAGCGCTTACGAGCAGGATTCGCCGCACTCAGTTCTCCGTGTACTTCCGGCACGCCGACAAGCGTGACTTATTTCGACGCGTTGGATTCACAACCAGGCGTTCGGGTTGCGCCGCAACAGCATCCGGCGCACGCGCAAAGCGGCAATCATAGCAGCCGCAACCAGTCGGTTTCAAAGCCATTCCGCGCGGCAGGGCGGCGCCCACGCTCACATTCACTTCCCTTGGAGGAGAAAATGGCTCTCGCATTCACGTTGATTGACACTTGGGACGACGGCAAGCGCATTCACGCGACCGGCACGATCACCGCTTCGGGCAACTACACGGCTGGCGGCGATACACTCGACCTCTCCCAATTTCCGGCAATGGCTTCGACGCAACCGCCGATCCTGGGCACCGCCCGGATCGATGGCCTGGCCGGCTACGATTACGTATTCTCGGGCGGCAGCGCGCTGAACAACGGAAAGGTTAAGATTTTCCAGCAGGGAACTAGTGCAGGCGCGTTTCCAGAGCTTGCTGCGGGCGCCTATCCCGCCGCCATTACCGGCGACACAATCACCTTCTACGGCATTTTCAAGAAACTTCAATAGCCGATGCGCTTTCCGGACTCAAGACTGATCCCAGTCTGAGAACGAGAGAATAAAATGCCTTTCATCAACGGTAAGTTTTACATGAACTCGAGTTGTGGCCGCGCGGTCGAGAGTGCTCGCGGCGCTCAACTCGGTTCCGAATCTCATGAGGATGAGCAGAACCGCGACCCGCACTGGGTGACTATAAACGGAAGGCACGTCTTCATTTCTGTTGCGAGAACTACGCATCAGATAGTTATTTCCGCTCGAAGAACGTGCTAGTCCGTTTCTTGGGCCAGAAGCTTATCTTCCTACCTCAGCCTTCCCGTTTGCACAGTTGTGAATTTCTGACATTTCAAACCCATGTCCATCGAATCCTTTTCGCCGCTTCCACTGAATACGTTCGGCTCCTGGATCACGCTGCTTGATCCATCCGATGTGCCTCCCGGCCTTTCGCCGGATCTCGCCGACGTGGAGTTTTTCCCCGGCGGCGTGCGCACGCGCGCGGGACTGGCCTCGGAATTTCCAGTTCTCGGCGGCGCACCGCAAGTCAACGGACTCAAGACCTACATCACGACGAATCTCGTCCAACGCTTCCTTGCGCTCGATTCGCTTGGCAACCTTTATAAGGAAACGTCGCCGGGTGTGCTTTCGCTCGCAGCATCCATCGTTCAGCCCAACATGTTTCTCGCTTCCGCCACGCACTTTGGCCGGGAGTACATGGCGTTCTCCGATGGCGCGATCGGACAGGACTTGCCGCGGCAATACGACGATTCGAATTTCGATCGCGTCAGTCAA
>DATEKA010000105.1:0-19570 GCA_035277685.1 Candidatus Acidiferrales bacterium | reverse complement strand
AGGGCGAAGCTCGCCGTTTTCGACGCGACGCTGACGTAGGCGGTGATTGTGGTCGGCGCGCCTTCGTAGACGTCGGGCGCCCACTGGTGGAACGGAACGGCGGCAATCTTGAAGAACACTCCCGCGGCGACGGTGGCGAGTGCGATGAACGTCAGTGGATCATTGGACGGACGCCGCGCCAGCGCATCGGCAACCACATCGAGATTCGTCGAGCCGCTCAAGCCGTACAGAATGGAAAAACCGTAAGCGAGGATACCCGAGCTGAACGCGCCCATCAGAACATACTTCAGGGCGCCTTCGTTGGAACGCCGGTCGCGTCGAAGAAAGCCGGAAAGAACGTAGAACGAAAGCGCCATCGTTTCGAGGCCGATGAACAGGACGACCAGATCGTTGCCGCACGCCAGGAACATCATGCCGATCGTCGAGAAGAGCATTAGCGCGTAGTACTCGCCGTGCTGTTCGCCTTCGATTTCCATGTAGCGGACGGAAAGCAGGATCACGAGCGCGGTCGAAGCAAGGAACAGCGCGCCGAAGAACACGAAGAACGGATCGATGACGATCGAGTTGCCGAACGCCGGCCGGTTCTGGCCGGCGATTTCGAAAAGCAGCCCGCCGCTGAAGGCGACGCCGAGAAACGCGGTCAGCGAATTCCAGGATTTCTGGTGCGGCGCGAGAAAAAAGTCAGTGAGAAGGATGGCAAGCCCGAACAGGGCGAGCATCGCCTCAGGAAGAATGAAGAGCGAGTCGGTGGCCATGCGCGAGAGCAGTTGCGAATCCATATTCCTTCGCTACTTCCCTTCCGTACGCGCCGGCGCAGAAGGAGTCGTTTTCGCCGATGCCTGCGTCACATCGGCGTCAAGGCCCTTCCGTGGCTGCGCAGATGCGGCTAGCGCCTGCGGATTCACCACCTGGACGATGCGTTGCACGGGCGCGTCCAGGACGCGGAAAAGCGGCTTCGGATATATGCCGATCCAGAACGCCAGCACCACGAGCGGAACGAGCGTCGCGTATTCGCGCCAGTTCAGGTCGAGCAATTTTTCGTTCTTTTCGTTGGTCACGCTGCCGAACATGACGCGCTGATAGAGCCACAGCAAATACGCCGCGCCGAGAATCACTCCGACGACGCCCCACGCGGCCCAGCGCCAGCCGAAAACGGGCACGTCGAACGCGCCGCGCAGAATGGTGAATTCGCCGACGAAGCCGTTCAGCAGCGGCATGCCCAGCGAGCTAAGCGTGATGATCAGATAGATCGCGGCAAAATTGGGCATAGGCGTCGAGAGGCCGCCGAATTCGGAGATGAGGCGCGTGTGCCGCCGCTCGTAAAGCACGCCGACGATCAGGAAGAGCGCGCCGGTGGAAATTCCGTGATTCACCTGCTGGATGATGCTGCCCTGCAAGCCGAGCGGCGTCAGCGCGAAGATACCGAGCGTGCAAAAGCCGAGATGGCTCACCGAAGAATAGGCGATCAGCTTTTTCATGTCCTTCTGCATCATGCAAACGAGCGCGCCGTAGACGATGGCGACAATCGAAAGAACGATCATGATTCCGCGGAACTGGTTCGTGGCGTCGGGAAACATCGGCAGAGAAAAACGCAGGAAGCCGTACGTCCCCATCTTCAGGAGGACGCCCGCCAGGATGACGGAGCCGGCCGTGGGCGCTTCGGTATGCGCGTCGGGCAGCCAGGTGTGAAAGGGGAACATGGGAACCTTGATCGCGAAGGCGAAGAAAAAACCCCAGAAAAGCCAGCGCTCGAGGCGCAGCGAAAACACGGGATGCGGCGTTTCCAGAATCGCCTTGATGCTGAAGGTGTGCGCCGTCGAATAAATCGCCAGGATCGCGAGCAGCATCAGCACGGAACCGGCCAGGGTGTACAGGAAGAATTTGATCGCCGCGTAAAGGCGCCGCTCGCTGCCCCACACTCCGATCAGGAAATACATGGGGACGAGCATCATTTCCCAGAAAACGTAGAAGAGCACGAAATCGAGCGACATGAAGACGCCCAGCATTCCGGTCTGCAGAATCAGGAACAGAATGTAGTATTCCTTTTCGCGTTTGCGGATGGCGGACCAGGAAGAAAGGATCGAAATCGCGCCGAGAAGGGTGGTAAGCATCACCATCAGGAAGCTGAGGCCGTCGATGCCGAGCGTATAGCGCGCGCCGATCGAGTGAATCCAGTCGAGATCCTGCGCGAACTGGAAGCGCGCCGCGCCGGACGCGACGCTGAAGCGCCAGATCAGCGGCAGCGAGACCAACAAACCGAGACTGCCGAAAATGTTGCCGATCCAGCGGTGAAGGCCGGCTCGCTCGCGCGGGATGAAACACAAAATGATCGCGCCGGCCAGCGGCGTGAAGAGGATCGTGCTCAGAATGTGGTTATCGGCAAAGAAGAAATGCATTCATGGCCTCGCGATGTTGCAAGAACCCCACGACGAATCCCGTTCCTCCAGGCGCTAGTGCACCGCGTGCGCGAGATGGTAGTAATACGCCAGCACGCCGATCAGCCCAATCACGATCAGCAGCATGTAACTCTGCACCAACCCGTCCTGCATCAGCCGCACGGGGAAACTGAGCAGCCAGATGATACGCGCGCCGAGTCGCACGGAGCCGTCCACGACCCACGTGTCCCACCAAATCGAAAGGCGGGAGGCAAAGCGCGTCACCCATGCCGCGCCGTTTACGCCAAGGCCGTCGATCACCTGTGAATCGAAGACCCCGAGCGCGGCGCCCAAATCCTTCGCGCGGTTCACGAAAACGGCGTCGTAGAGCTCATCCACGTAATACTTGCGGCAGACGAAATGATAGAAGCCGCCAAATGCCTTCGCGTAGCGGCCGGCGAGTTCTCCGCGCTTGAGATAGACGTACCAGGCGAACCAAATACCCAGAACCACGAGTCCTTCAGAAAGCAGCATCAGTCCGAACTCGCCCGCGCGCGAAGTGATGCCCTGGACCGCCTCCGAGCGCGCCGCGTGGGGAACGGCAATTACCGGCGCGAGAAAATGGATGAAGCGGCTATTGCCGCCAAGAATCTCAGGCCAACTGATCCAGCCTCCCGCGAAGGAAAGCGCAGCGAGAATGACGAGAGGAACAAGCATCGTCCGCGGCGATTCGTGGATGTGGCGCTCGACTTCGTGGTCCGCGCGCGATTGGCCGTGGAACGTCACGAACATCAGCCGGAACATATAGAACGCCGTCATGCCCGCTGTGACGTAGCCGAGGAACCAGAGCAGAAAGTCCTTTTCGTAAGCGTTGCTGAGGATCAGGTCCTTGCTCATGAATCCGGCAAAGGGAAAGATTCCGGCGATGGCAAGGGAAGCAACGAGCATCGTCCAGTAGGTCGTTGGGATTTTCTTCCGCAGGCCGCCCATCTTGCGCATGTCCTGCTCGCCGGAAAGAGCGTGGATCACGCTGCCTGCCGCGAGGAAGAGCAGACCTTTGAAGAAGGCGTGGGTCATCAGGTGGAAGATTCCCGCGGTGAAGGCTCCGACGCCGCAGGCGAGAAACATGTAGCCGAGCTGCGAAATGGTCGAGTAGGCGAGGACTTTCTTGATGTCGTTCTCCACGATGCCCATGGATGCGGCGTAGATGGCGGTGACCGCGCCAACGATCGCCACCACCAGCATCGCGGTGGGCGCCAGCTGATAGATCGCGTTCATGCGCGTAACCATGTAGACGCCGGCGGTTACCATCGTCGCCGCGTGAATCAGGGCGCTGACTGGCGTGGGGCCCTCCATCGCGTCCGGCAGCCACACGTACAGCGGAATCTGCGCGGATTTTCCGGTCGCGCCGGCAAAAAGCAGCAGCGCAATGATGGTGACGAGGCGAGACCCCGTTTGATATCCGCCTGACGCGAGCGCGGGGCCAATCTGATTGAACTGAATGGTGCCCAGCAGCGCTGACGTCAGGAGAATGCCGAGCAAAAAGCCCGCGTCGCCCACGCGATTGACGATGAATGCCTTCTTGCCTGCGTCCGCCGCCGACTTGCGACGGAAGTAGAAGCCGATCAGCAGGTAGCTGCACGTCCCCACGCCTTCCCAACCGACGAACATCTCCAGTAGATTGTTCGACAGCACCAGCAGCAGCATCGAGAACATGAAGAGGTTCATGTAGCCGAAGAACCGGTAATAGCCGCCCTCGTGGGCCATGTAACCGATCGAGTAGATGTGGATCAGCAGGCCGACGCCCGCGACAATCAGAATCATTACGGCGGAGAGCGGGTCGAGCTGAAAGCCCCAATCGGCGCGGAAGTACGCCAGGACGCCGGCGATTGTGTGGTATGGAACTGGCGGAAACCAGTCGAAGAGGTGAATGGTTATGATTCGATTCGTTGCGGGCAGCTCGAGCAACTGGAAAAACGCAGCCACGGAGAAAATAAACGAGACGGCAACGCTGGCGACACACAACGCGCTGACCACTCCATTCTTCAGGCGGCGCCCGAAGAGCATGACTGCGGCAGTCGCCAGCGGAAAAAGCGGAATGAGCCACACGTGGGCCAGAAAATATGGCAGTGGCGCGCCTTGACCGCCCATTTGCGCGAACGCAGCGTTCATTGCGCGATCTTCACCATTTCAGGAGATCCATCTCGTCGGCCAGAACCGTATCGCGATTGCGGAAAAACGCGAGAATGATGCCGAGCCCGACCGCGGCTTCGGCCGCGGCGTCCGTAATCACGAAAATCGCGAAAATCTGGCCGTCCACTCCACCCCAGTAGCGCGAGAAGGCCACCAGATTGATGTTCACGGCGTTCAGAATCAGCTCGATGGACATGAGCATCACGATCACGTTGCGGCGCGTCAACACGCCGATCACGCCGATGGTGAACAGTGTGAAGCTCAGGAACAGGTAATTGCCGATCGGGAGCATCAAATCCTCCGTTTGCCCATCACAACGGCGCCAATCATCGCTACCAGCAGCAAGATGGACGCAATCTCGAACGGCACCATGTACCGCCCAAAAAGCGCCTGGCCGATTGCTTCAGTGTTCTGCGGCGAAACTGCAGCGGCCGGCCCCCGGCCAATCGGAGTGCGGCTCACCCAGAACGCGCCTAGCACCTGCGCGCCCAGAACAAGAGCGAGGACTCCCGCCACGAATCGCTGCCGGTTGAACTGCACGAGGCGCAGCGACAGATCCAGATTCACCAGCATGATCACGAACACGAACAGCACCATGATTCCGCCGACGTACAAAATAATCTGGACGACAAACAGAAACTCTGCCTGAAGCTGAAGGAAAATACCGGCGGTGGCAAGAAGAGCGGTGATCAGATACACGGCGCCATGAACGATGTGGCGGCGCGTCACCATCATGATCGCGGACGCGACCGCCAGCACGGCAAAGAAATAGAAAACGGCTGCGTTCAGCATTCAGTCGCCATCCGCCGGCTGCGCCGCTGCCGTGATGGGCTTATCGCCGCGCGCCGCGAGCCATACTGCCACGGCAATTGTCGCCGCGAGAGTGATCGCGACCGAAACAGCCGGCGGCAAGCCCCATTGCTCGCTCAGGGCGATCGCTACCGCCGTGCCAATCACGTTGACCAGCGCCAGCGGAATCAGGAAGCGCCAGCCGAGCCGCATCAATTGATCGAAGCGGTAGCGCGGAAACGTGAACCGGAACCAGAGGAATATATATATGTACGCCGCGACCTTCGCCAGGAACCAGAACGCGCCGTGGACTCCCGCCATTACCGGCGCCGGCGCGAATAACACCGCGAACATCACCGCCGCCAGGAACACGCAGAGCCCGCCTACCCCCGCCATGAAGCGCTTCTGAATTCTCACTGGCTGGCGCGGAACGAGGCGGAAGCAAAACCCGGCGGCAGCAAGAAACAGCAGAGTGGGAACAATGTCGAGCAACTCGATTGACGTGCCGAAGAAATGGTCGTGAAAGCCGGCGAACGGTCGCAGCCATCCGCCGAGAAACAATGTCGTGGCAATCCCCGCGACGACGATCATGTTCGCGTACTCCGCCAGGAAATACAGCGCCCAGCGGAAGCCGCTATACTCGGTCATGTAACCGGCAACCAGCTCCGACTCCGCCTCGGGCAAGTCGAACGGCGCGCGGTTCGTCTCCGCGATCGAACCCACCATGTAAATGAAAAATCCGACGGGCGCATAGAAAATGAACCACACGCCGCGGTCGTATTGCGCCTGCACGATGCCCTTCATCGAAAGCGACCCGGCCCATACGAGCGCGGACACCAGCCCCAGGCCCGCAGCCGTTTCGTAGCTGACGAGCTGCGCCGCGCTGCGCAATGCGCCAAGCAGCGAATAGTGGCTGTTCGACGCCCAGCCCCCGAGCACAATCCCATAAATTCCAAGCGAGCTGACCGCAAGGATGAACAGCAAGCCGACGTTCAAGTCGGCCACCTGAAACGCAGGCCCAAACGGCAGCGCCGCATAAGCGAGCAGTGCCATGGCGACGCTCGCGACGGGCGCAAGCCAGAATAGAAAGTGATCGGCGTTCTGCGGGATGATGTCTTCCTTAAGCAGAAGCTTCAGCGCGTCGGCGATCGGTTGCAGCAAGCCGTGCGGTCCGACGCGCATCGGCCCCAGCCGCGCCTGCATGTCCGCCATCACCTTGCGCTCGAGAAGAACGATATAGCCCGCGGCCAGCGGCAATATGAGCACAATCACGACGCCATAAATGATCGGCAGAATCAACTCCCGGAACGTTGAGGACGCCAGAAAGTGGCTCATCAGCGGTCCACTTCCCCCAGAACGATATCAATCGTTCCGATAATGGCCACCACGTCCGCGACAAGCGCGCCGCGCACCATTTTGTCGAATGCCTGTAGGTTGACGAACGACGGCGGTCGCACGCGCACCCGGTAAGGCTGCGTCGTACCGTCACTCACGATGTAATAACCCAACTCGCCCTTGGGGGCCTCGATCGAGTGATACACCTCGCCCGGCGCGGGCTTCAGCACCTTGCCCACGCGCGCCATAATCGGCCCCGCCGGAATATTTTCGATGGCCTTCAAACAAATCCGCCGCGACTGCCGCATCTCTTCCATGCGCACAATATAACGATCGTACGTATCGCCGTTCTTCCCGGTGGGAATCTCGAATTGATACTGATCGTACGCGGCGTAGGGCATCGCCTTGCGCACGTCCCATTTCACGCCGCTGGCTCGCAGCACAGGGCCCGTCACGCCCAGCGCTATCGCATCTTCCGCCGCCAGCACGCCCACTCCCTTCGTGCGCCCCACCCAGATGCGATTCGTGGTGAGCAGTTCCTCGTACTCGTCGATCTTCTTGGCAAAATCGTCGCAGAAGCGCTTCACGTCCTGCTCGAAGCCGTCGTACGTCTCGTACTGCAACCCGCCGATGCGAAAGGCGTGCGTCGTCAGCCGCGCGCCGCAATACTTCTCGAAGATTTTCAGGATTTCTTCGCGCTCGCGAAAACAATAAAACACCGGCGTGAGCGCGCCTATATCGAGCGCGTGCGTCCCGAGCCATACGAGATGGCTTGCGATCCGTTGCAGTTCAGTCAGAATCGTGCGAACCACTTTCGCGCGCGGCGGCGCTTCTGCTCCCAGCAGCTTTTCGACGGCCTCGCAATAACCCAGCCCGTTCGAAACCGCCGCGACGTAATCCATGCGGTCCACGTACGGCGCGAACTGCTGGTAGCTGCGGTGCTCCGCGATTTTTTCGACGCCGCGATGCAGGTAGCCGATGATGCATTCCGAACCGGCCACGCGTTCGCCGTCGAGTTTCAGCTTCACGCGCAGCACGCCGTGCGTGGAGGGGTGTTGCGGCCCCATATTCAGGACGATCTCGTCCGCGCCCAGCACGGTTGAGCCGGGCTTGATCGTTTCGTTGTCGAGGTTGCCGGTCATGGTCCGAATTCTAACGCGGGCGGGCCTTGGACCCGCCCCTACGGTCGTTCTTTGCAGGACTTTTCCTATCGCTCGTCACTGGCCGCTCTCGATTCCCAAGTTTGCGCGGACCCACGCCGTATCCTGTTTCAGGATGTCGTAGTCCTTGCGCAAAGGATGCCCCTCCCACTCCTCCGGCAGCAGGATCCGCTTCAGTCCGGGATGACCTTCAAAGATAATCCCGAACATGTCGTAGCATTCGCGCTCGAGCCAGTTCGCCCCCGCCCAAACGTCGAAAACACTCGGCGCGCGCTCGTCCTGCGCGGCGTGCGCCTTCAAGCGGAGCCGTTCGTTCCTGGCAAACGAGTAGAGATTCAGAACCAGGTCGAAGCGTTTTTCGCGCCTGGGCCAGTCGACGGCTGTCAAATCCGTTAGCATTTCGAACTTCTCTTCGTCCCGGCAGTAGCGGCAAATCTCGCGCAGTTGCGCGAGTTCGATGAGCACAATCGCTTGGCTGCGATCAAGCGTCGCTTCACGAATCGCCTCGCCAAACCGCGCCCGCAATCGCTGCATGAGTTCGTTTTCCAGGGCAGCGGGTTTCGGGGCTGCGGCGACGGCAGGTTTGGCAGGAACAGCAGGCGCCGGGGGAGCCGCGGGCTTGGGCGGAGAAGACAGATCCGGGGACTTGGCGGCAGGTTCTTTTTCAGGAGCGTCGTCTGTCATCGCTTTGTCTCAACCGAACTCGGCGCGCGCAACCCCACAGGCAATTCACCCGGCTTCGCTCCATCGCGCGGCGCTAAACCCAATCGAGCGCGCCCTTCCTGTAGAGCCACACGTACCCGACAAGCAGAATCCCGAGAAAAACAACCATCGCGATCAGCCCATACACGCCCAACTGCCCGTACTTCACCGCCCAGGGAAACAGAAAGATCGTCTCCACGTCGAAAATCACAAACAGGATCGCGACAATGTAAAAACGGACCGAGTATCGCCCGCGCGCCGTTCCTTCAGGCGGAATCCCGCATTCGTATGGGTCCAGTTTTGCGCCGGTAGGTTTCGAGTCCGGCCGTATGTATTTGAAGATCACGAGGGTGACTGCGGGAAAAGCCGCCGCGAGAATCGCGTAGACAAAGATCGGGATGTATTGCTTCGGCATCGCCGAAAAGGAATCGAGTCCGAACGGACGGCCCCCTGGATCTGGGCCCTTTCCGGACCTCGATTTAAGGCGGCATCCTAGCACAGCGATAATTAGCTGGCCAGCGACGCGAGTCATAAACCGGTTTTCTGAATAGCAATCGAGCGGCGGGGTTATGGATCAGTCGTGGCGAGCGCCGTGAAGCACTCGAAGCGCGTGCGGGAGCAGTTCCGCGATCGCATCCAGCGATTCCACCGCACCTTTTGGACTTCCCGGCAGATTGACGATGATTGTGTTCCCGCGAATGCCGGCCACTCCGCGCGACAGGACCGCCAGTTTTGTTTTCTTCAGGCCCTCGGCACGCACCTGCTCGGCAAGCCCCGGCGCAAGACGTTCCGCGACAGCGGTCGTGGCTTCGGGCGTCACATCGCGCGGCCCGAAGCCGGTTCCTCCGGTCGTCAGAATCAGATCGGCGCCGTTCGCGTCCGCTGTTCGCCTCAGAAGAGTCTCGATCGCTGTCCGGTCGTCTGCAATTACTTCAGACGATACGATCTCCCAACCGAGTTCGCTGCACCGCGCCGCAACCGCAGGACCAGAGCGGTCCTCTGTTTTGCCGCTCGAAACGGAATCGCTGACGGTGAGAATGAAAACCCGCATAGGTTTTCAGGAAAGATGGCTGGAAGCCAAGTCTAGCCTTCCGTGACCGCGGCGCTTTCGCCCGCGCCGTCGCGCTGCTCTTCGTCAACCAGTCGGAGCGCCTCCATCAGCAATCCCGTGGTCGTGCGCGAAATGGTTTCGCGCGAGGGTTGCACGTTGAAGTCAATCTCAAAATCGCCGGCCGGCCAGCGCACCGCCTGAAAGACAGCCCCCTCGCCTTCGAGCTTGCCGAGACGCGCGTCCTTGCACTGGCCGAGACCGAAATCCATCAAGCACGTCTCGCCGTCGTGACGCACGGTCAAACGGCAGGACTTCTGTCCCATCTCCAGCGACTGCATCAGGTCGAGCATGCTCATCTCTTCGAGTCGTCCCTGAATCACGCCTGGGCGAACCGCGCGGTTCTGCATCTTTTCAAGGCGTAGGCGATCGATCACCTTTTTCGTGCGGCGCACGAGGTCTTTCAGGAAGAACGGCTTCGCGATGAATTCCTCCGCGCCTTCGGCAATCGGACGCAGCTTCTCCTCGATGTCTCCGCGGCTGGCCAGAAAAATGAATGGGATCTGCTTGGTTTGCGCGCGCCCGCGAAGTTTCTCGTAGAGTTGACGCCCATCGAGGCCCGGCATCCGGTAATCGCAAACGATCAGGTCCGGCGGATCATCCACCGCTTTCAGCAACGCATCGGCGCCGTCGGCGGCCGCGCGCGTTTCGCAGTGCGGCGAAAGCCCTTTCATCAGCAGGTCCAGCACAAGGGCGTTGTCGTCCACCACCAGCACCTGAACGTCCCGCTTCGAACGCGCCTCAAAATCGTTCATGGGCGCCATTACCTGCCCCGCTCCTTCGTCCCGTTGATATTCGGACGCGCCGGGCTGCTTTTCAATCGCGGCGAAGCATTTTGCAAGTGCGCCGATACATACTCGCCGCTGCGCCCGCCGGACTTCCGTTCGAGGTACAGCTCCGTGATTTCCATCCCGCGTTCGAGCGCCTTGCACATGTCGTAGATCGTTAGTGCCGCCACGGACACGGCCACGAGAGCTTCCATTTCAACGCCCGTAGGCCCGGTTGCCGTCGCCTCCGAACTGATCTCCACGCCATTCTTGCACAGCTTGGCGCGCACATCCACGTGCGTCAACGCCAGAGGGTGACAAAGTGGAATCAGCTCCCAGGTCCGTTTCGCGGCAGCGATTCCGGCGATTCGCGCCACTTCCAGCGGGTCGCCTTTGGGCGATTCGAGGCGTTTGACGCTCCGCACCGTCTCCGCTCGCATCCGCACGAAGGCGTGCGCGGTGGCTGTCCGCACCGTCGGCGGCTTGGACGTGACGTCCACCATGCGCGCCCGGCCTTCCGCGTCGTAATGCGAGAGCTTCTTCACCTCGATTCGACTCCGCCCCCTTAAAATCCTAGATCAACCCGCGCCGCGGCAAAACGTCCACCCATTCGCCCGCTTCGAGCCGCTGGCGCTCGCCGCGCACAACCAGAAAGCAGTTCCCGCGTACCACCGCTCCCACATCTCCCGAGCCTTGCCATGCGACCGTCTCCACCACTGGATCGCCGCTCGTCCAGCTCATCCGCGCCGGCAAAAAATGCGCGAGCGGCGCTTTTTCGCTCACCGCATGCGCAAGTTTCGCTTTGCAGAAAACAGCGCGCCGAGCTGCCGCGCCGGCAAGCACCTCGATTGCAGGCGCGACGAACAGCTCAAATGTCACCATCGTCGAAACGGGATTCCCCGGCAAACCAAACACCGGCTTTCCGCGGCACCAGCCGAACACCGCAGGTCTGCCCGGGCGAATCGCAACGCTGTCGAAAAAGAATTCCGCTCCTAGATCGCGCAGCACCTGTTCGACAAGATCATACGTCCCGACAGAAACTCCTCCGCTCAAAACAAGCGCATCCGACGCGAGGCCGCGTTCGATTCGCTCGCGCAGATCGCCGGAGTCGTCACGCGCATTCCCCAGCGCGACCACTTCGCCGCCGGCCAGCTCCACCTGCGCGGCAAGCGAGACGCTGTTGCTGTTGCGTATTTGGAATGGTCCCGGCGAGTCCGTCACGCCGACAACTTCATCGCCCGTCGAAAGAATGGCTACCTTCGGACGGCGATTCACGCGCAACTTCGCGCGCCCGGCTTGCGCCGCGATAGCCAGTTCTGCATACGCAAGCCGCGCCCCTCGCGCGACAAGCGCGTCCCCTGCGCGCGACTCCGAGCCTGCAACGACGATATTTTGCCCGCGTGAAACGGCGCGCTCCAGCGCAACCCAATCTCCCTCCACGCGCGCGTACTCCTGCATCACCACGGCGTCAGCGCCGCGCGGAACTGCCGCGCCCGTCATAATCCGAACGCACTCGCCGAGGCCAGCCGCGCCATCGAATGGAATGCCTGCGCGGCTCTCGCCAATGAGGCGCAGCTTCGCGCCAACTTCGGCAGCGTCTGCCGCACGCAGCGCGTAGCCGTCGCGCGTCGAGCGGTCGAACGGCGGATAGTCGCGGTCGGCAATGACTTCCTCGGCCAGAATCCGGCCGAGCGCGGATGCGGGATCGGAAATGTCGACGGTTTCAGTCTCGCGCGCGCCGCTTCGCGCGCCTAGAACCTCCGCCACTTTGGCGCGCGCCGCTTCGAAGGAAAGCATGTATCACAACCAGGATGCGAGCTTCGTTCCGCGCGGGACAATCGTAGATTCGCGCTCCGGGCCGGTCGAGATCAGCCCGATCTCCACCTGAAGCTGCTCGGAAATGAAGTTCAGATATTCGCGCGCCGCTGTCGGCAGATCCTTCACGTCGCGAATCCCGGGAGTCGGTTTCTGCCAGCCGCGGAGAGTCTGATATTCAGGCTCGATCTGCGAAAGCGTTTCTATGTCGGGCGGAATCTCGTCGAGCAATTTGCCCTTGTGGCGATAGCCTGTGCAGACGCGTATCTCGCTTTGTTGGTCGAAGACGTCTAGCTTCGTCACCGCCAGCGAATCGATTCCGCTGAGCATTTTCGCATAGCGCAGCACGACCAGATCGAGCCAGCCGCAGCGCCGCGGGCGGCCCGTTACCGCGCCAAATTCGTTCCCACGCGTGCGGACTTCGTGCGCGTCGAGATCCACCATCTCCGTGGGAAATGGCCCGCTGCCGACGCGGGTCGTGTAGGCCTTGGTCACGCCGACTACGCCTGTGATTCTCGTGGGCGCCACGCCGAGTCCCGTCGCCGCGCCGCCGGAGGTCGCATTCGACGATGTGACGTACGGGTACGTGCCGTGGTCAATATCGAGCATCGTTCCCTGCGCCCCTTCGAAGAGCACCGGCTCGCCGCGGTCGAGCGCCTCGTTCAAGAGCACCGCCGTGTCCGTCACCAGACCCCGAATGTGCGACGCCAGCTCCAGGTACTGCTCAATGAGCCCCGCCGTTTCCAGCGGATGCCCGAACGTCGCCGCGCTGATCATGTTCTTTTCGGCAATCACCGGCGCAATCTTCTCCGCAAAGTGCTCGGTGTCCAGATCGCACACGCGTATCCCGCGTCGCGAGGCTTTGTCCTCATACGCCGGACCGATGCCTCGCGAAGTCGTGCCGATTTTCGCCGCGCCTCGCGCCGCTTCGGCCGCGCGGTCCATTTCGCGATGGTAGGGAAAAATCACGTGCGCGCGATTGCTCAAGAAAAGGCGCCCGCGCACGTCTATGTCGGATTTCCTCAGGTTCTCAAGCTCCGCGACCAGCGCGGCCGGATCAACCACCGTCCCGTTGCCGATGACCGCTTTCTTGCCCGGACGGATGATACCGCTTGGAATCAATTGAAGGATGATGCGGTGATTGTTGAAAATCACCGTGTGGCCGGCGTTGTGCCCGCCCGCGTAGCGCGCCGTGTAATCGAAGGCCGCCGCCAGATAGTCGACGATCTTCCCTTTACCTTCGTCGCCCCACTGCGCGCCAACCACCGCGATCGCCTTTGTCCGGGCCTCGCTGCTCAATCCGCTCGCTCCGCAATGGCAGGCCGCACCCTGCCCGCCGCAATCCAATCATGAAAACATTACAGGAAGGCCACAACGCAAACGCAAGAGACAATCCTACGCCGCGCACCGCGCGAAAACAAGGTTCCGTATCGCGCCGTCTAAAATGTAACCGAAGGGAGCAACGCCGCGCCATTTGCGGGGATTCCGCCCAGGCTCTGGCAAACCGGCCGGCGCCCGTCGTTCCGCATACGCCTATACTTTGTATATCAAAGTACTTGACATATACGAGGGGAAGCGCTATGCTCCTCCCCGTTTCGCATAGGAGGCCCGCACATGGATTCCTCACCAACGCAGTCATCCCTCCCCGCCGGCTTCGGACCTCTGCTTGCCGATGCCGGACGCTATTGGGAGCTCCGCCGCATCACCTACAATGCCGTCCTCGCTGCGACAGTGATCGTCTGGATCACTGCCACCTGGCCGCACTTCCAGCCCGCCTTCATATGGTTCAACCTCCTGCGGCTCGCGGGGCTTGCTCTGATTGCCAATCTTTTCTACTGCGCGGCCTACTTCGTGGATATTCCCATGCAGCTCTCGGCAGTCAGCGCGGGGTGGAAGAGCTACCGCTGGACCCTGTGGCTTCTGGGCACGATCCTCGCGTTTGTTCTGACGAATTACTGGATCGCCGACGAAATCTATCCCTTCGTCCGCGGATAGCGCTGGCGGTGCCGTGCCACTCGCTCCTCGCTACGAACTCGCTGGAAACAACGTGGGCGGCTCTTCTTTGTGTCTTCTCGGCGCCAGCGCCTCTGGGTCCGGGTATTTTGCGTCGCGCAACAAAAACGCGAAGATCGCCAGCAGAATTACGATCAGCGCCACGCACAGCCAGCTTCCTTCGGGCCCCACCGTTCCACCCGTCAGCCACGTAGGGCCGGAGAAGTGGGCGTTGAACAGATGTCCCGGCGAGACATTTCCGCTATCAGGCACGCCATAGAAATACGACTCGCCCCAGTCCCACGCGGCGTGAAATCCGATTGGCAGCCACAGGTCGCCCGTTCGACGGACCACCAGACAGAAGAAGAAACCGATCGCCCCCGCAGTAAAAACCCCAACCCAGCTTTCGCTGGAGTTGCTCCGGTGTACCAGGCCGAAGCAGGCTGACAGGAGAATCGCAGCCGGCCAAAAGGCCATTCCGGACGTCAGCGTGAACAGCGGATAGCCGCGAAAAGTGAATTCCTCGAAAAATCCGACGAACAGGAAGGCCGCGCCCCACGCCGTCCCATACTTCACGACGGACGCGCCGTGCAAACTGATTTCGCCGAACGAGAAAACTCCCGCCAGCTTCATCGCAGCCAGCAACGCCGTAATTGACGCGAACCCGATCACCGCGCCTAGCCAGAATTTCCCGCCAAACGCTCCGCGCAACGGCAATCCGTAGTCCGCGATCCGCCGCCTCTCCATCTTCGACATCACCCAGCTCGCAAACAACACGATGAAGAACAACAATGCTTCGCTCAGCAACGCGGACATGGGCGTCAACTGCGCCTTCGGCGGCTTTCCATGATTGACCGCCAGCGTAATCAGAGTCAGTCCCGCGACGAGCGCGGCCACGATAACGAGGAAGATCAACAGCCGCCAGCCCGCCCGAATCCCGTTGGGGCCCATGAACCCTCTTGTCACCCAGGCCTCGAGCGGCTCCTGCTTCGGTTCGGGAGGGGTTGGCGCGGGCGCGCCTTCCAGAGGAGGACCGGGACTTGTTTCATTCATGAGCGGGCGCCTTCTGTTCAATCCGGCAGTCCTGGACCAGCGGCCACCGGTCGAACTCGAGCCTGGGCGGCTGCACGCGAACCCGTTCCGGATGTGCCGCCCGGCGATGGAGAGGTTCTACTCGAAAGCAGAAAATGAGTCAACTGCGGGCGCGCGTCGCAAAATTTCGGTTAGCGCAGGAACGGATTGTACTCGCGCTCTGCGCCGATCGTGGTGGTCTCCCCATGCCCCGGATAAACCGTCATGCTCTCTGGCAGCACAATCAATTTTTCGCGAATCGATCGGATTATCTGCGGGTACGAACCGCCACACAAATCTGTCCGCCCGATGCTGCCTTGAAACAGCGTGTCTCCCGCGATCAGCCGGCTCATTGATCCGGCGGCTCCGGTGCCTCGCGCGGAATCGTCATGAAACGTGCTGCCCTTGCGCCCCTCAACGCGGGCATCGTTCACTGCAACCGTTCCAGGTCCGCCAGCTTCGTCCACAACCAGGCAGATGCTTCCCGGCGTGTGCCCCGGCGTGTGCAGGACGCGTGCTTCGAACCCGCCCCACCGCACCGCATCGCCTTCCTTGACGAAATCGTCGATCCGCATCGTTTCCGGCGTGCGCATTCCGATCCATTCCGCCTGGACGTCCAAATGGCGGTATAGCTCGAGGTCCGCTTCGTGGATCAACACCGGCGCGCCCGTCGCGCGATGGAGCAGCGCAAGCCCTCCAACGTGGTCAATGTGTGTATGCGTGCTGATGATCGCTCGCACCTTCAAATCGTGCTTGCGCAGGGCCTCTATGATCCGCTCCACCTCGTCGCCCGGATCGACCACAATCGCCTCGCGCGTTCCCGGATCGCCCAGAATCGAGCAATTGCACTGCAAGAGCCCGACAGGAATGATTTCGTGGATCATCTGACCGCGCATCGCTCCCGAGTATAGCAGCAGGAATTCCGAATCCTCGCCCGTCCAGGAGCATCCAAAATGCATAGTGCGGGAAGCGTCGCGGCGTTGTGCTGCGCTCGAATCGGACGAAAGGCCAGGGTACAAGCATGATTTGCCGGATGTGGCGCGGCTGGACCCAGCCCCCAAACGCGACCTCATACGAGTCCTACTTGAAAGGTGATCTCTTCCCTCGCGTCAAACAGGAACTGGGAGGACGCGGCTATCGCGGCTTCCATCTCCTCCGGCGCGACCGCGGCGATGAAGTCGAATTTGTCACCATGCTCTGGTTCGACTCGCTCGAAGCTGTGCGGGGCTTCGCTGGCACGAACTACGAGATTCCCGTCATTTCCGAAAAGGCGCATCGATTGCTCTCGCGCTACTCCGAACGCTGCGAACACTTCGGCGTCAGCGGCTTCGAGTGGCTTGCTTTAGGAAACGATTAGAAAGCCGAGGTAGAAATGCTGTCTCACCCGCAATGCCGCTTCGCAAAGACGCTCTGCGCTCTTTGGGCGGCGCACTCATACAGGATGAATTCTATGTTACCCTCTGCTATGGATGAACAGGCGATGAGTTCTCCCAAAATCAATCCGGTGCCGCAGCGCCAGCAGATTCCGTCGCAGGTCGTGAAGGAAGACGAGCCCCAGCTCGTCGCCGCCGCGCAATCGGGCAAGCTCGAAGCCTTCGAAACCCTCGTCGAACGCTACGAACGCAAAATCTTCCGCCTTACCCTCAACATCACGCAGAACCGCGAGGACGCCGAGGACGCCATGCAGGAGGCCTTCCTCAAAGCGTTCGAGCACCTGCACGAATTTCAAGGCAATTCGCGTTTCTACACCTGGCTGGTGCGCATCGCCGTCAATCAGGCGCTGATGAAGCTGCGCAAGCGCCGCCCCAATCAGGTTTCCCTCGACGCCGAAGTGGACACCGGCGAGGACACCATCCCCCGCGAAGTCGAGGACTGGGGTCCGTCGCCCGAAGACCGCTTCGAGCAAGTCGAACTCTCCGGCATCCTTTCCGAGGCCATCGGAGAACTCGACCCGCCTTTCCGCACCGTGTTTCAGTTGCGCGACATCGAAGAACTCTCCACTGAAGAGACGGCGGAGGCGCTCGGGCTTTCCGTGCCCGCGGTGAAATCCCGGCTCCTTCGGGCGCGTCTGAAGCTGCGGCAGAAACTCACTCGATACTTTCGACGGAGCGACAACCAGTGAACTGCAAGACACTCGTAATCGAGCTGGAACAATATCTGGACGAGGAGCTGGATGCCGCCGTTCGCGCGTCGATTGAAGAGCACCTGACCAAGTGCAAGAAGTGCCGCATCATCGTCAATACCTGCAAGAAGACCATCGAGATCTACTGCAACTCGGAGCCCGCGCCGCTTCCCGAGGACACGCGCCTCCGCCTCCACGACGCGCTTGCCAAACGACTCCGCCGCGCCCATCCGTAAGGTGTTCGCCCCCCCGGCTTCGGATAGCACGTCGATCTCGCCTCGCCAGTTCGCAAATCAACAATCGAAGCTCCCCTGGAGGCGGCAAAACAAAACCTTCCTCGGAATCCTTACTCTCCCCACATGTCAATCTGCTTGCCAACCCTGCGCTCCCGGGCCAACTCGTAAATCCGTCCCGCCACGGCAATGTCCTCGCTCGCGATTCCGCTCGACTTGAACAGCGTGATCTGGTCCGCTCCCGTTCTTCCCTTTACCTTCCCGGCGACAATCTCCGACAGATCCAGCACTCGCCCCCAGCCCGAATCGTCGTCGCGCAAAGTGTCAATCAGATCGCCCGCTTCCATCTTCGACTGCTCGCGCGAATCCACGACGATCCGCTCGCACAACCGCACCGCTTCGTCGTTCAATTCGCGTTTCTGCGGGAAATTCGCGCCAATGGCATTGATGTGAGCTCCTGCCGCGAGCCATGCGCCTTCGAGCACCGGCCGCGTCGAAGTCGTCGCCGTAATCACAATCGCCGCGCCGCGCGCGGCAGCCTCTGCCGAATCCACGGGCATGACGCGCGCGCCCAGCTGCGCGGTCATCTCCTTCGCGAACTTCTCTCGTCGCGCCGCATCGCGTCCGTACGCTCGAATTTCCCTGATTTTGCGCACCGCCGCCACCGCTTCCAGCTGCGTCTTTGCCTGCGATCCTGTCCCGATCACTCCCACCCTGGACGCATCCTCTCGCGCCAGAAACTTCGTCGCCACGCCGCTCGCCGCGCCCGTGCGTATCTGTCCCAGGTAATCCGCTTCGATCAGCGCGAGCGAATCCCCTGAATTTGCGTCAAACAAAGGGATGAGGAAGCGCAGCCCTTGCCGCGACGTCGTATAAATTTTCATCCCCATGTAACCCGCCGCCGAATCCGCTGCCGCCATGTAGTGCAGATAACTCTTCCCCGGAACGTTCAGCCGTCTGCGCGGTTGCACCAGCCCTGCTCCATCCGCCAGCCGCCGGAACGACTCCTCCACCGCTTCGAGCGCCAGCTCCATCGTCAGCAACGACCGCACATCCCCTTCCGTCAGCAGCACAGGCATAATTCCCCTCCGCGAACCGCCAACTATCTATAATAACGGCCATGGAATGGCTCAACTACCACCATCTATTGTATTTTTGGACGGTCGCCCGGCTCGGCAGCATCAGAAAAGCGTCCGAAGAGTTGTTGCTTGCCCCTCCCACAATTAGTGCTCAGATTAGCCGGCTCGAAGACGCCCTTGGGGAGAAACTCTTCACCCGGGCGCGCAAGCAGTTGACTCTGACCGACTCGGGAAAGATTGCATTCGAATATGCGACGGGGATCTTTTCTCTCGGCCGCGAACTGACGGACACTCTGAAGGGCCGCCCCAGCGGCCGCCCCTTGCGGCTGATGGTCGGGATTGCAGACGTGCTTCCCAAGGGCATCGCATATCGCCTTATCGAACCCGCCCTCCACATGAATGCGCCCGTTCGCGTGATCTGTCGCGAGGAGCCTCCGGACAGGCTTCTGGGTCTCCTGGCGCTCCATCAGATAGACCTCATTCTGTCGGATACTCCCATGAGTCCAAACTCGAGCGTTCGCGCCTTCAACCACGTGCTGGGAGACTGCGGGGTGGCCTTTTACGCAATTCCGCGCATCGCAAGGCGCATTGGGAAGCGCTTCCCAGCGTCGCTCGGCGGGGCGCCATTCCTGTTACCGACCGCCGGCTCGGCGCTAAGGCTCGGCTTGGACCAATGGCTCGATGCGAGCAACGTTCGGCTGAATGTTGCGGGGGAATTCGACGACTTTGCGCTAGCGAGAACGTTCGCCGCCGCCGGGCATGGAATTTTCGCGGCCCCTGCTGTTCTTCATCGCGAGATGCGGCGGTACGGGTTTAGTCGTGTGGGACA
>DATEKA010000104.1:0-4995 GCA_035277685.1 Candidatus Acidiferrales bacterium | reverse complement strand
TCTAACTATTCTGACTAAACTTTCTACTTTTCCGAATTAACCGTGACTGGTATTTCTCATGTTGCAGGACGGGCACGCGGGACCGGAACAGCACGAACGGCCGAAACCAAATCTCGCGTGCCCAAACTCACAAAAGGAGATCGAAACATGCGCATTCGAAACTTTCGCAGAATCCTGGCACTGGGAATTGGCGCCCTTCTGCTCTCGGGCTCCCTGGCTGCCTCGCCTTTGTCGCGTCCGGCAATCGAGGGGGCCGCCACAACGCCGTATTCCCTGGCCTCACAGAAGGAAGCTTCTGACCTCCTGGCCGAAATGAAGAAGTTGACGTATGACCTGAGCCGCAATGCAGACACCCTGGCGGGTCTCGCGCGCGGGAACCAGGTGGGCCGGCAAACTCACGCTAACTATCTGAACGTCGTCCGAGGCCATGTCAATGAACTGGGCGACCGCCTTGAACGGCTTCAGGCGATTAAACACGCCACGGCGCCCTGGCAACAGCAGGCCATCGACCGCATGGTTCCCGCGGCAGTTGAATTGGCCGGCCGGACCGAAGCGGCAATCAACCACCTCAACGAAAATCGGCAGTTCCTCTCGACAGAGCCGTATCGTGATCACGTCGGTGTCATCACCGACCGGGCAGACGAACTGAACGAGTCGGTGAAAGCATTCGCGGAGTTCGACCAAACGCAACAGAAGATGGAGCGTCTTCAGGAACAACTCGAAATTGCTCCGTCTTGACTCAGTCGACTTGGGGGGGAACCGCTATTCCCTGCGCCTGTGTGGCGCTGACCTTGTACTGCCGGAACTGGGTTACATGGTCAACTACGGAAATCAGCGGTTCCTCTTTCCCCTTCCCGTCATCTCGATGAGGACCGTTAACATTGAAAGGAGTAAGAACATGGAAACAGCGATTGCCGAGCGTGACATGATCGAGCGTCTGAGCGATTCACTTAGCGAAGCATTGGGTGAACGCTTGGAACGCAATACGCGGTGTTTCATCTGCGGTCGAATTTACTTCGGACAGAATGTTCCCCGGTGCCCGCGGTGCGGAAGCCATTCCGTCGAGTCCTGCACAACGGAAGACTTCGCGTACTACGGCCGCACTCTGGTCGCGGATTTTTCGGAGCGCATAGCGCGGAAGGAACCTCTTCGGGCGGGTGCCAGCGAATGACGCGTCGGAATGACAACACACGTCGGAACGACAACACAGTGGATTCCGAGTCTCGCCAGCCCCTGTCGGAGCTGCCCGCCGTGCCGCCTTGTCAGGAGCCGCCCCTGGGACCGCCAATCTCCTGATTGGCCCCTTTGGTTTTCGTAGGGGGTCTGAGACCCGCCTCTTCTGGGTGAGCCTCCCGCGACAGGAGCGGTAGCCACGGCACGGTTTTTGTGCCGTGGGTATGTGGCACAGTTCTGTGTCGTGGACCCATCGGTTCAACACCATGTGGTAAAACCTGCGCGCTGTCATTCTGAGGGGCACCTTCCGCCCGAAGAATCTTTCTTCGCTTTGCGCCTTGCACTGCCCCGAGCGGGCAGCGGGTAGCCACGGCACGGTTTTTGTGCCGTGGGTATGTCGCACGGTTCTGGGCCGTTGACGTATCGGCCCACTAACGCGCGCACATGTTAATAAGTCGTGTCGCGCGTGTAGCACATGCATAGACTGCGGGAATCGGATCGCATTTTCTTCGTGACGGTCAACCTGCGTCGAGCCCTGGCACAGCTTAAGGAATCAGAATATGCTAAGCGGTTGCCTCCATCGAAGAGTCGCGAGCAAAGCTGCGATTCAAACTTCTCGGCTACGTCCGGATGCCCGATCACTGGCACGCGCTGGTTTGGACAACATGCCTTCTCACTTCTGCCTCCTGACTTCTGCCTTCCGACAAAAGTTGTCGCGAAACAGACGCGCGGCGGATTGGCCTAGAAGTTGATGCGGTAGCGCAGGACGTGGGAATTCGCCGCGTCGAGCACGAAGAGGTCCTTGCGCTGGCTCACGGCGAGCATCGGCGGCCGGTGGACCTGCCCGAGCCGTGGTGAAAGGTCGAAGTCGAGTTTTGGCGAACCGTCCATGTTCCAGACGTGCAGCGTCGAGCCATTCTCGTCCATGACGAAGATGTAGCTGCGCGAGACGGCAAACTCGCTGCTCAGCCTGGACTTAACCGGCGCGCGGCTCGAGCTCTGGGCCGGCGGATCGGCAGCTGGCGTGGGTGCCGTCGCAGGCGACGGAATTTCGGCAAGCAGGTGGCCGGCGGGATCGAAGCGCAGCAGCCGCCCGGCGTCCAGATCGGCGACGTAGAGGTTGCCGTCGCCGCCCATGCGCAGCGGTCCGAGCGACGCCTGGCGTCTCGCGACAACCGAGCGAAACCCGGAAGGCGACCACGACCGCAGCAATCGCATCCGCGGCGAAAAGTTGAAGATTTTTCCGGCGTTTTCGTCGAGGACGAAGATCATCCCGTCGTCATCGACGGCCACCGTGAGCGAATTCTCCGAACTGGAGTGTGTGCGCAGGCGCAGGACGCGGTGGAAGTCGTGCTCGTTTGTGGGGAAGACGATGAACACCGTGCTGTGCGAGGGATCGGTGATGTAAATCGCGCCGCCTGAATCCACGGCGATGGACTGCGGCTCCTTGAGCGAATTTTCCTGGAAGGAAAGGAGAGGAGTTCCATCGGGCGCGAACTTGCTGATGAAGCCGCTGCCCGCGTCCGCAATGTAAACGTTGCCGATCGAATCGACGGCCATCCCCTCCGGGTCGTCGAGCTGGCCGGGATCCTGGCCTTTCGCACCCCACTGGCTGACGAATTCGAGCGGCGGCTTCGCCGGGCTCTGTGCCTGCGCGGAGGAGCTGAGGCGCGAGCACCCGGAGACGGCGGCCAGAAGTAAAAACAGCGCGGAAGCAGCCAGCGAAGCCCGGTTCTTCATCGGCGAATCAATCGTATGCGGCTGGCGCGCACGACGCAATTCAACTGTGAACTTCTTGTGCCGATTGAGTAGCGCCAGGCTGGTGCACGCATCCGTTTCCGAGATGCGCGCAATGCGCCGGCAGGTTGGCTCGCGGCAGTGATTTGAGTCTGGTCTGCGGTCACGAAGCATTCACGGCTGGGCTGTTTCGGGACCGGTGTAGCGCTTGTTGACCGCGTCGATAATTCTCTTCCGGCTCTCCTGCGGCGTCGCGGCGGAATCGGTCTCCACAGCCGCGACTTCGGAGGCGAGGTCGTCGTCCTTGATCGCGCGGCGCATCCACTTCGAGTAGTCCCGCTGTCGCAGATGAAAGAGCCAGGTTTCGTCGTCGATGCCCTCGGCAATTTGATTGAAGATCAGCAGATTGTGGGCGCGAAGATTCAGTTTGTTCTGAGGCCCCTTGAAAAAGAAGCTCGTTTCCGGAGCGAGGCGCCCTTCGGCGTACTTTCTTCTATGGCGGAGCATCTCGACGCTTGAGGGATGGACGCGAACGGAAATCAGGCCGCGCGGGTCATCCAGGAACCAGACGAAGGCCTCTCCTGTTTTTGCCGGAAGAGGCGAGTGTACGGGCGATGGCCGGCCAATCGCTGCACTGAATTCCTGAATGGTCTGCTCCGGAGAAGGACCCACTACGATCAGGCCCTTCATCATTTTCAGCACGGACGGCAGCACCGAGGAAACGTGGACGGTGATCAGCAGAAGGTTCGTCATGGTGGGAGGGATTGACGCAGCGGCTGCGTCGGAGGAAGCCGGCAGAAGATGGTGCGCTTCGTCGATCACCAGCCAATGGGGGCGGCCGGTTTTGGCGCGCATTTCCTGAATGGTGGGAAGCAGAGACGTGAAGAACGCGGGGCGATCGCCCACCGGCAGGCCGAGCAGGTTCACGGCAACGGATGTCTTCGGTTTTTGCAGAGCCGCTGAAATCTCGGAAATCTCGGGAGAGCGCGAAGCGGCGCCAAGGGAAATAACGCGCTCGAGGCGTTCGTAATCGCCTTCCGGGTCGACAAGACAGACTTGATAGCCATGTTCGAGGAGCCGCTCGAGGATTGCCACAACGGCGTTGGATTTGCCGCTGCCGGAAGGTCCTGCGACGAGGAGGTTCATCCCGTACGCGGGGATGGTCACTTCCCTGCCCTCGGGGGTCTGACCGAAGAGGATGGGGTAACGCGGCGAGCGGGGTTGAACGCTGCGAAGATCGTCAAAGAGCATCTTGTCGATAAGCTGCTCGACGCCTTTGCCATCGGGATCGCTGGTGATGAGATCGGCGCGCTCTTTTAGATTGGGAATCGCGTTGGCGACAGCCACGCGGCATTCGCAAACGTTCAGCAGGGCGTGGTCGTTTTCCGCGTCGCCCACGCCGACGGTGTTGTGCACGGAAAGCCCGAGTTCGGCAAGCGCGGCGCGCAGTCCGGTGCCTTTATTGACGCCGGAAGGCAAGACCATGACGGCTTCACGATTGTAGATCACGTGCATCTCGAGGCCTAGATCGTGAATCACCTTGAGAACCGTTGCGTCCTGCGGCTGCACCGTCGAGACGATGGACGCGCCAACCCTCAAGGGCGCGACACCGGCAGCGCGAAGGGCAGCGACGAACTCAGGCGAGGGCGGCTCGCCGAGGCGCCGCGATTCGTGCGTTGCGGTATTGTAAAGAACTGCGCCGTTCTCTGCGACGATGCGCTGGAAGATCGCGTGTTGGGGGAAAACGGCGCGTAAATCGTCGAGTTCGCGGCCGGTAACGAGGATCAGCTTGCGTCCCGACTCGGCGAGGCGGCGGAGCGCCGCGATACTGCTGCTTCGTACGGTTCCCTCATTGGCGAGCGTACCGTCGTAGTCAGTCGCGAGCGCGAAGTAGCGCATGAATTGGGGTGACAGCTCCAGTGGATTTGAGAAATCGCAGCACAATTCATTTTAGTTCGCATCGCCGGGATTGTGAACCCGCGGATTGCTTGAGGTGACGTCAAGCCGCTTGTGTAAATAGGTGGAGGGTGTGGGTTTTCCAATCCTGGTTGAAGCGACTGAAAATGGCATAGATGATTCGCTCCA
>DATEKA010000103.1:0-13795 GCA_035277685.1 Candidatus Acidiferrales bacterium | reverse complement strand
GCGATGCGCCCGCCGAAAATGCTGACGTACGTCGCGCCGGCCTTGGCTGCCAGCATCGCCTGGTTGAAGGAAAGAATCGCCGTCGCGTTAACCCGGATGTTTTCCCGGTTCAGCGCGTGGATTACACCCAGGCACGATTCGCCGTATTCGTTGACCACCGGCACCTTTACCACCACGTTGCCGCTCCACGACGCAAACTGCCGCCCCTGGCGAATCATTTCATCCTGCTCGTTCGTCGTAACCTCAATGCTGACGGGCCGTTCGCCCATCATCGCGCAGAGGCGTCGCGTGCTGTCTTCCATGTCGCAAACGCCGTCCTTCAGCATGATGCTGGGGTTCGTTGTGACGCCGTCAACCACGCCCTGCGCGTCCCACTTCTTAATTTCCCTGAAATCCGATGAGTCCACAAATATCTTCACGCCCCTGCCTCCTATGACTTCAAGCGCAACCCTGGTTCAACGTCGTTTACCACGGCAATAAAATATCTGAATAGGAAATCTCATCCTGCCGGAAAGCAGCGATGATGCACAGGAAGAATTCGCCGATTAGTGTCTAAGTGTTAACTTCTTCGTACCCTCGGCCTGTTCTCATTGCAGGCTTGCCGCAAGCCTGGCTGACCTCGGGCCCCGCCTCCATCCTACAAAACCGGTTCCAGTGCCGACGCATCAACGTCTACGGCAACCGATCGCTGGATCAAGTCAAGCGACAGCACAACACGCCAACCAGCCTTCCAGCGAAGCAAAATTCCTTCCAGTCCTGCGAGCGGCCCCGCCGTTATTCGCGCACGCCGGCCCGCCTTAAGGTACGGGTGGGGCTCCGCACGCATTCCGTGCGTCAATCCGGTTCGCAGCGCTTCGACTTCCCCCTCCGGCAGAGGCGCCGGCGACCGGCCAAACCCCACCAGTCTCGCCACTCCGGCAACCTGAAGGACACTCAAGCGGTTGGCAAGCGCCATGCGCACGAATACGTATCCGGGGAAGAGCGGCAGTTGCAGCACCACTCGCCGATCCTTCCATTGGCGCACCGAAGTGTACGAGGGTAGAAAATGCTCCACACCGCGATCAGCTAGCTGGGCTGCCACGCGCCTCTCATGGTTCGCGCTCGTATATGCCGCGTACCACTGGCACTCGTTGTCTTTCGTCGCGGGGTCGGCACAATTGTCGAATTCAAAGCCCGCTCTCGAGCAGGTTGAACTGGAAATTGCGCTGGCCAACGTTGCCATTGGAATGCTTGGCTCCTCGGGCTCTATCTACAGCTCCGCCCCGTCACTCACAGGGCTTTTGTGACCTAACCCACTGATAGTTCGTGACTTATGCCTAGCGAACAAAATCACTTACCTGCTGATCGGCCCCTGGCGTTCCTTTGAATTCCCGCTCTTAGAGCCCGATCCAAACCGCTCATCCTCAGTTCCATCCGGCGGCAACTCCGCATGCGCGCCGTTGCGTCCGTTTCTCCCGGCCCAGGGTACGCTCGCACGAACATCGTTCCACACTTGAGTTGCGAAAACGCGGCGCACATCCGCGGGATCAGTTGTCGCCCAGGCTTCACATGCCAGCAGCCAGGTAATACCGGCCGCAAAAGCCATCAACATTGCGAACAACGCGATCAACGTACGTGGCGGAAACGATTTTTTTTCCGGAAGATCCGGAGCGTCGAGCACCTTCACGCTCGGTGTTTCCTTCGCTTCTTCAACTTTTGCCGCTTCATACTGTTGTGTAAGTAACTGGAAAACGGCATCCTCCACTTTCATTCGCCGGTAGAGGTCGGCATACGTGACGCCTAAGATCGGAAGCTGCCGAATCGTCGGATAGAGCATGCCGTCCGGAGACTGCTGCGTCGTTGCCGAATCCACGCCAGACTTGCCGCCGAGTTGGTGCAACTGCCGCTTGAGCTCGTCTATTCGCGCCTGCGTTTCGCGAACGCGAACGTTGTTGTCGGTGAAGATCTGCTTCAAACCTTCAAGTTCGGTTTGCGCCGCGATGAGCTGACCTTCCAGGGTCGCTCCCGCCGTGATCATCGCCTTTCCTTGCTCTTGAATGTCGATCGCCGTGTTCTTGCTCGCGAACTGACTGAAGTCCTTCTCAGCCGATTCCAGATCCTTCTGTACCTGGTTCAACCGGCCTTCCAGAAAAACGCGCTCGCGATGGGCTGAAGACGTGTTTAAGTTGATCACCACGTCGTTCAGCGACTTAACGTATTCCTGGGCCATCTGCTGCGCCCGCTGCGGACTCCGATCAAAGACGGAAATTGTGATGATCTCGCTCTTTCGGTCCTGCGACAGCTCCGTGCGCCGGGCCAGTTCTTTTCGAGCTGCTTCCCAGCGCTCGCTTCCGAACGGCGAATACACCTTTCGCAGATTGAATTTCGTGATCAGATCGTCCTGAACCGTCCGACTCTGCAGAATGCCAATGAACAGATCACCGGTTGTTTTCAAGCCCAGTAATTCGCTGCCCAGCGAACCCAGAGAGCCGGCTTTACTGGCCAGCGCAGCCATCATCGCCATCCCGGATCCAGGCCCTTGATCAGGAGGCATCAACCTGGCCGTGGACTTGAACTTCACGGGAATCAGAAGCGCAATCACAATGCCCGCCAGCAGCCCCACGCCCGCCGTTCGAGCTAAGAATCTTCGCTGGCTCCACAGTAGCGAAAGCCTCTCAACCGAACGCTCCCGGCTCGCTCTCAGATCCTCCTCATTCAACTCCGGTTCCAAGAGATCGAGTTCCGGTCGGCGGTCCTGTTCCAGTTTGGCCACGTCTTTGCTCATCGCTTGTCACTCACATCAATCGGCAAAACGGATTCGAGCTATCTACTCCGATGTGTCGCTCTTTGCTCCTCGCAGCCGCGGCCAAAACGTCACCTGGATCGCCGTGCTCACATCCGTTTGCCGCGTTGGCGCAAGCACAGGAAAGTTCCACCTTTCATACTGAAAAGAGCCGCTCAAGCTGAAAGTAGAATTGGCCCAAAAATCCGCCCGCACTCCGCCGTCCGTTATCGTCCCGCCGGACGGCACCAGTTCCTTGCTCACCTTCTGATGTCGGAAATTGAATTCCAACTTGTTCTTTGGTGTGAACCAGTACGTGGCCCACGCTTGCGCTCCCTGGCCTTGACGCCCAATCCAGTTCGCTATCAAGTTGCCGTCATTCGTGTATCCACTCCGATAGGTGCCTTCTGAGTAGAAGAACCCATGCTGAAGCACAGGATTCGGGTTCGGGTTATCGGTGAAAACGCCTTCGACCCGCAAATCCAGTTTCCCCAGTTTCGGCAGATGGGAAAAATAGAGTCCCGAGTCGAACGCCGACTTATCGAACGAACCCCAGATAGGGTTCGGCTCGTCATCTGTGAACCCGTCGCCATACCACGTCACCCAGTCGCGCATGCCGGGCAGCCGGTATCTGAAATCGAATCCGCCGCGGCTATCGCCTGGATGCGACGGTGTCTCGAAACCGCCGCCATAAACTCCGAAGCGGAACGTTACCTGGCCGAATTTGTGCAGCGTGAACGGGATGTTCTGGCCGGCGAAGAGCGTCGTCGTAGAGAAACCGAGTTCCAGGTTTGGCGTCGGTTTTACGCTGATCTTTTCGCCGGTGATGAAGGGCTGATCGCTCAGCGTTTGCGACCAAGCGCCGGTGTACCCAAACGTGGTTGTATACATCCAGTGGTAACCGCCGAGCCGCCCGAGGAAGTATTGCACTCGAATTGGCCCAATCCTTCCCAGGAAACTCGGCAACGTGAATGGAGTGGTGCGATTGATCTGCAGCATTTCAATCGGCTCAGCATTGTTGCTGAACAACATGGAACCGCCCTCGCCGGGGCCCCACCATTGTTCTTGCTTGCCGAAGGTGATCTGCCAATTCTCGAGTTGCATGCCGACATATCCGTCGAGCATGTCGAGACGATCGACCGGGGCCGTCGGCACCGCGGGCGGAGCGGTGGGTATTCCTTGTTCCTGGGCGATACTTTGCAGCGCCGCAGCCGGAAGCGCCGGCGAGGATGGCGCGTGCTGATATTCCGCGCGAACATAGCCGACGAAGGGCCCCGCCGACGCCCATGCGGATGCTCCTGAGATCGTGTTCACGCCTTCCGCATACGGTCTCCCGTAATCATTCGTGATCGTCTGCCCGAAGTCGTAACCGTCGGTCAGTGGCTGGCCGGAAATGCCTGTCACCCGCGTGTAGACTGACTCGAGGTTGACCTGCCGATTGTCTCCTCCGCTCAGAAGATTGATTTCGCCGGAAAATTCCTTAACGAGCGAACTGTAGAGCTTGGTCGGCTCGCTGCTCCCCGACTGGTCTTCGCTGATGCGGTCGCCTGCTTCTTCGACAAGCCGCGCGCATTCCATGCGCGTCCAAGGACGCATCCCTTCCGCGTCGGTGTTGACGTAGCCCAGCGCCGCAAGCCGGATAAGCGCCGGATAAATCCAGCTGTCCACGGGGACGTACGGCGATCCCATAAACTTCGCGCGCCAGTGTGCAGGCCTGTCCGGCCGCACAGCGGGAATTTCCCACGGCGCCCCGATGAAATCCGGGTTGTGATGATGCTTATAGACGTACTGCGCGGCCAGAAAGCCCAGTGCGCTTCCAACGAGAACATCGGAAGGGAAGTGCTGCCTTCCGTTGATTCGCGAAACGCTGATCGCTGTGGCCAGTCCGTACGCGGCGAGCTTGGGAACCGGACCGGGATACTCGTGTGCGATAACTCCCGCAATGGCCCATGCTGCTGTGGAATGCTCGGATGGAAATGAATCCCCACCGCGCCAAAAATTTCCGTTGGCATTGTCCACGTACGGGCGCTCCCGTCGCGTCGCGTACTTGATTGCCTCCGTCGCGAGCAAACTGTCGACTGCTGCTTCTCCAGCGAGGAACCCGGTCTCCCGCGCGTGACCATCGTGCCTCGCCAATCCCAGGAGATAGAGTCCGGCGCCCGCTCCTGCCATCGCCGCGATACCGTAGTTAGAAACTTGCTGGTAACGGTGCAATGTATTCGGATCCTGATTCAGATGGCGGCTAACGTCGCTATCCGTCGAGAACAGAGCCGCCGTCATCCCACCCAAGGGAACCAGCCAGGTGGCATCCGAGAACCGAAGATGAGCGGGACTTGTCCACATACCTTTCTGGTCCAGTAGAAAGTTGCGCGGCGCTTTGCCGATTGTGTTCTCGAATCCGTCGTCCTGGCTCGGCTGAATGATCCGTTCATTCTTTTCGAGCTTTTTCGGGTATTTTTTGGGTCTCGCGGCCGAATCCGGCGCGCCGCTACCGTTCCGCGCGCTCGCCATCGAGCTTGCGCGGCCGTCGTTCGAATCTTGCGCGCCTGCAGATTGTGCGCCGGTCGTCGTCGTACTCCCCACAAACAGTATCGTTGCGATCCCGCTGGCGATAACCCAACGACCTTTCATCAAGTCTGCCTTAGTACCTCGCCGCCAGAAGAACGCTTGAGGTGATCGCGGTTCCAACCTGTACCGACTGGAAGATCGCCTTCCACACAGGAGGACCACCCAGCGCTTTCTCCGGGACCACCACCATGTCTCCGGGCTGCAAAGACTGCCCGAGGGCGCTGCCCAGGAAGAGCGCCGACCCGCGAGCCCCGATAACGCTTCCGTCGGCTCGAATCACAAAAATCGCGTGCTTGTTGGCAAGATTGGTCGGCCCGCCCGCCTGACTGAGATACCACTTGGCGCTCTTTCCCGGCCGGAACGCTACGGCCGTGGGATTGAACACCTGGCCTTGCACCATCACGTAGCTCGGCCGTTTCGGAACCACGAGCTTGTCTCCCGCCCGCACGGCAATGTCCCGCGACGTGCCCTGCCAGCTCTTGATGTCTTTCGACACCTGGATCGTCACGCGGCCCAACGGAGGATTGTTCAGCAGCCCGTCGAGCGTGTTCTGCCACTGCTGGTAAGCGGCTTCGTCGCCCAACTTTTCATCCGGATCGGTTACCGTTTTCGCGGCGAGCTTCAGACTCGCCTGCTGTTCGCGCACGCGCTCGACGAGTTCCGTCTGCGACTTGTCTTCGAGCTGCTGCACGTCCGAGCGAATCAAGACCGCTCCATAGGGATACGCATCCGGCATAAACCCGCCTGCCCGCTTGAGAATCGCGCTGAGTTTTTCTCCCGGCCGTATTCCGTAGCTTCCCGGATGCACAACTTCGCCCTTCACAGAAATCGATGCCCCGAGATCATCCCATCCGGGCAGTTTCCGGATCGTCAGCACGTCTCCGTTGTGCAGAGAAACGTTCGCGTCCTTTGCTCCAGCGAGAGCATCGGCAAGTTCCACCTCGTGATGCTGTCCGGAGATGAAGGACTTGCTGTCCCACTCGTAATGGGTCAGGTCCGCGTCGGTCATGTCCGCGCTTTGTTTGGCGCCCCCGGCGGCGCGGATCAGATCCGAGACAGTCATATTTGTCGTTAGCGGATAACGCCCGGGACGCGCAACCTCTCCCTTGACGTAAACGGTCGATGGTTCCACGTCCGCGGGGTTCCGATGCACAAGGACGAGATCCCGCGAGTCGAGCGTGATGTTGTCGTTGGCATTTCCGGCCAGAGCCTCGCTCAGGTTGACGCTGAAAATTTTCAGTTGTCCGTCCGGCAAGTGTCGGAACACTTGCGCGTCCTCCCGCTCCGCATCCGGCGCGAGCCCTCCCGCCATGTGAATGGCGTCGCTCAAGTGCAACTGTCCCGACGTCTGGTAGGTGCCGGGAGCTCGAACGTCCCCGCCGACCGAAACGGTTGGCGGATTTTCAAAGTCATAGCGACCGAAGATTTGAACCGTGTCGAGCGGCTGCAGGAGCGGCGCGCTGCCCGGATGGCTCAGGGCTTCAGCCAGATTGAAGCTCTCGACAGTAGGCCGGAAATCGGGCGCGTTCAGCCGAATGATCTCCGCGTATTGCGTCGCCGGCTCGGGCAGAAGGTCCTTATAAGAAGCAATCAGATCCGTAACGCGCATTCCCGCCCGGTAGGAATATTTTCCCGGGCGAATGACATGTCCTTCGAGATAGAGCGTGTCCTGGTTGTACGGGGCAATCGGAAAAACGCGAATCCTGTCGCCGTCATGCACCTGGAAGTCGTCGAGCTGTTTCTGGATTGCCGCGGGGTCCGCGTCAGGAGGCACATCCAGGCTCAGCATCGTCCGCTTGTCGTGCGCGACAATGCGCTGCACTTCCACGTGGCGCAAAGTCGCCGTCGGAAGCAGGCCGCCGGCAAGGCTCAGGACGTCGCTCAACGACTTTTCGCCGTGCAGTTCGTAGATGGACGGGCGTCGCACCATTCCTTCGACGGTGACCTGAGATCCGATCGGCGGAACGAGAACGGTATCTCCGTTCTCCAGACGATCAATCCCCGTCCTTACTCCGTGTAGCAGCAGATCGTAAACATCCACGTCCTGGACGAGCTGGTTGCCGCGGTTGTGCTCGACAATTCTTAGCGATCCTCCGCTGGTCGGTCCGCCCGCCACAAAGAGAGCGTTCAATGGCGTCGAGAGGGAGCTGATGTCGTACGCTCCCGGATGAACTACATCTCCCACCACGTAAACGCGGATCGTGCGCAGACGTGCCAGCGAAACATCTGCGGAGATGTCGCGGAATTGCGAGCGTAGAGTCTTCTGCACCGATTCTTGAACGTCCGCCAACGATTTCCCCGCCACAAGCACGGGACCTACTTCGGGCAGGCTGACGCGGCCCTGGCGATCGACGGTGCGAAGCAGTTTTTGGGACACTCCCCCCCAAAGATCAACGGCGAGGCTGTCGCCAGGTCCGACGACGTAATCCGGCCCAACGGGAAGATCGAATGGGATGATCTGCGAATCGCGCGAACCGTTCTCAAAAACCTCCATGCCGAAGCGTTGTGGTGTGGGCGGCTGCGGCACGGCTTGCAAGTACATGTCGTAAAGCGATGGCACATCGACATACGGAACCGGCTTTCGCAGCATCGCCCGGCTCAGGTTCGGATTCGGTCGCGGGCGATACGGATAAAAGGCAGGATATGATGCGGAATTCGGCGCGGCATTCGGCTGCATCGTGGACGCATTTTCGATCCCGTATTCGCGAGAGCCGTTTGGCGCGCCGAACGACGCGCCGTCAAATCCGGTCATGCCTCCTCTGTTGGCGAGCGCTTGTGATCCGGACTCCGAGTCGGCGCCGGTGTCCGGCACTCCTGCAGATGCCGCCCCCCTTGAACTCAAATCGCGCCCCGGCCCTTGCCGAGGAAAGATTCCGTCGATCATGTTTGGCGATGATGAGGAAGCCACGAGTGTTCCAGGCCCCGCCTGGCCCATGCCTGCGAAAACGGACGGCACGGGCTCTCCGAAATCCATGTCTGCGAGGTCCGCGCCATCCTGCATCTGAGGTCGGGTGAGCTGGGTCCGCTCGAGCAATGGCGTGTTTCGCGATCGCAGTCCTTGGCCGTTCGGATTCCCCGTCGGGTAGTTCCCCTGCGGCAGCACTGGTGTGCCAATTTCCTGTTCTTGTTGCTGCTGTCCCGGCGGATAAGCGGAAGGGTAGCTGCCTCGCTGCATCTGAGTCGTGCAACTCGGATCCTGTCTCGGATCGCAACCCCGCGCGTCAAAACCGCTGCGGCGGCTTGCCTGCCGCGCCTCCGTCACTTGCTCTTCTTCATCCTGAGCGAGCCATTTGGCGCGGTCTTTGATTACCAACTCCTGTTGCTTGCCTTGTGGGGAATCGGGATTGAGCTGCGGTTGCAGATATCCATATTTCTGGACGAGAAGCGTGGCCACGGCCCGGAACTGCACGTCCGATTCCAGCCGATCGTAGATGGCTTGCTCCGTCAGATCTGCGTCCGTCACCAGTTGACCGTGATCGGTCGCATCCTTCGCTATCCACCGCTTCAGTTCCACCATCATTCCGGGATCTTTGCGAAGGACGGTCTCAATCTGGCTGGGAGTGGCCGCTACGCGCTCGAAATTCTGTCGCGCAAGATCGGAAGGCGGAGTATCCATTCCTGCTTGCGTCTGCGCGCACACTCCCGGTGACGAAAGAATCACGCACGCCAGCGCAACCGCGGCGGGTATCAGCGCCCTTCTGAAGGGACGAATCGCAGTCGGAGCTTCGTAACACCCCAAAAAATACTTCTTCATACTCAACTCCCCACGAACTGGGTTCGCCCGCGCAGAAGGTTGAGTACTCCTTCTTCGGAAGCCTCGATCTGCGTGTGCTGGATGTTCAGCGAAGCCCAATAGAACATGGTGTTGTTGCGGTCGGGAGAAATGGCAATCACGCGCATGTTCGGATGACTCTGTAAGGCCGTGATACAGGGATCCGGGAGCCGGTTCGCTCCGTCGAGCGCCACGATCAAGAAGTCCGGTTGCGTCTCCGCGACCGCAGCTTCGATTTGTTCTTCTTCCTGTATCTCGCCGACGATCTCGATGCCTTCCTGATCCGAAACAGTCGCGAGGATCAGTTCCCGCATCAGCCTGGGCCGGTTTGCGACCAATACTCGGACACTCTTCATGTGCACCCCGTGCGTCCGCAAGTATTCGGTCAGCGCCTGAAATTGGAAAGCCCCCATTCGGGAGCAATTTGGATGCAGGAGATATAGCCGTGTGGAAGACCCATTAACGGACTAACGCGAGATTTCAACGGCGGAGCGGACGGCCCTCCTGGGACCTAATCGAGGCCCAATCTAGGCCCTAAAAAGGTCTATCCGAAGCATCAGTTTCGCGGAAGCGGATCGGCCGATCTAAGCAATCGCAGGCCGCGGTTTCGCTGGTTGGCTTTGCAGCAGGGTACTGCCTAGTCCGAGTCCGGGCGACGAAGCTGCGATGCGAATCGTTCCGGGCTGCTTTAGGCCCTGGACGAACACCGCGCATAACCCATTGAACACACTGCGGTTAGCTTCGCTGATCGACGGGGGCCTGTCTGGCTCATGGCAGCTTGGATCGCCGTTTCCGACGCCGATCAGGCGACCCGGACCTTCCAGCCGAAACGACACCTCGTTCATTGCCGTCGGCACAGGGCGTCCGTGCGCGTCCACGATTTCGACCGTTATCACCGAGACATCCTCGCCGTCCGCGGAAATGGCCGGCCGGTCGGGTCGCAGAACGATGTTGTGCGGCGTGCTGGTCGTTTCCCTCTTTGAAGTCAGCACGACGCTTCCGTTTCTCGAGCCACGCGCCTCCAAAATTCCAGCAGCGTATTTTACGTCCCACTGGAGGTGCGAATTCTTCTCAACCTTCTTCGCTCCGAGGCTCTCGCCGTTCAGAAACAGCTCCACGCTGTCGAGATTCGTGTAGCACCAGACCTCAATCGCTTGCCCCTCTTTGCCCGCCCAATTCCAATGCGGGAACACGTGCAGCATGGGTTTCGATCCCCACACCGATTGATAGTAGAAGTAGTTGTCCTTCGCAAACCCGCAGGTATCCATCGCGCCAAAATGCGAGCTGATGCAGGGCCAGCCGTAAGGCGAAGGCTCGCCGCGATAATCGAAACCGGTCCACCCAAAGCTGCCGGCGACAAAAGCGCGTTCCGCGAAAACTTTCCAGCAGCCTTCAAGAGTCAGCGTGTAGCCGGGGTGGTTCACGTCGTACCCGCTGACGTAGCCCTTTTCCTTATCGGTTACGTAGATGCCGCGCGTCGAGTAGTCGCTGGCGCTTTCCGTGCCGACTGCCGGCTGCTGCGGGAATTTCGCGTGGAAATCGTCAATATTCCTGCCCATGTTGGCGCCGCCGTTGCCGCCGGCGCCCGCGTAGTTGAAGCCTTGCACATCCACGACGCGCGAAACGCCTTTTCCCCAGCCCCAATTCATGGCCATTGTAACGGGACGCGTGGGGTCGAGTTTGCGGGCAAGGCGTTTCATGCTCGTGACGATCCGGGCGCCGCGAGGTGTGCCTTGCGACGGCTCTTCGTTCCCCACAGACCAAATCACCACCGACGGGTGATTGCGATCCCGGCGAATCATGCGCTCGAGCTGGCTCAGACCCTCCGGGTCGGACGACATCATGCGCGTCTCGTCCATCACCAACATGCCGAGGCGGTCGCACGCATCCAGCAGCTCCGGCGTCGGCGGATTATGCGACGTGCGATACGCGTTCGATCCCATCTCCTTTAATCGTTCGATCCGGTAATACTGAAGACGGTCTGGAAGGGCCGAGCCCACGCCGGCGTGATCCTGGTGATTGCACGTGCCTTTGAGTTTCGTTGGCTGCCCGTTGAGAAAGAATCCTTTGTCCGCGTCGAAGCGAATCGTGCGAATTCCAAAAGTCGTTTCGTGTATGTCGACGACTGTTCCGTCGGCCTCAACCGTTGTTACCAGCCGATAGAGATTAGGTTCTTCGATCGACCAGAGCGAAGGCTGTTCGACCGTTGCTTGCGACTCGAATGTGCGGCCGCTCCATGCTTCCACCGGCGAGCTCCCCGGCTCCGCCCTCGCAACAACTTTGCCAGCAGCGTCGAGGATCTGCGAGATCACGCGGCAGCCTGTCATGTGATCGCTCTCGTTTTCGACTTCCGTCGAAATCGAAAGGGCGGCGCTCGCCCCGCGAACA
Source organism: Candidatus Acidiferrales bacterium (assembly GCA_035277685.1). Lineage (GTDB taxonomy): Bacteria > Acidobacteriota > Terriglobia > Acidiferrales > UBA7541 > Palsa-295. The sequence continues at coordinate 2,306 of DATEKA010000103.1, read as the reverse complement.
TCGGACTTTACGAACGCTCCCCATTGCGCCACATGTACGGGCGCCGTCTTCGTGAGCCAGACGTGCCGATAGATTCCAGCGCCTTCGTAGAACCAGCCTTCTCCCAGCGTCGCATCCACGCGCACGGTCAGCACATTCTTCCCGCCGAAATTCACGAAGTCGGTGAGATCGAAACGGAACGGCGCATATCCGCTGAAATTCCTCCCCATATAGAACCCGTTGAACACCACCATCGCATTGCGAAACACACCGTCGAACTCCACCGCGATGCGTTTGCCCGAATCGCCTGCGGGAAGATCGAATACGCGTCTGTACCAGCCGATGCTCGTCTCCGGGTATTCGCGTCCCAGCGGCTTCGCCCCGTGGTTCGGCAGGTTCGGCGCGTCCACAAATGGAAGCCCGACAGCCCAATCGTGCGGGAGATCGATTTGTCGCCAACTGCTATCGTCGAAGTCCAGTTGCGTTACTTCGGGAAAATCGCCCGACTTCGCGAATGTCGCCTCCACTTCCGTCGCCCCAAACCCGAAGTCCTTCGCCGCATCATCGGCGTTCCCGAGATGAAAACGCCACCCAAAATCCAGCAGCAGCCGTTCGCGGGGGGAAGCTGGTGCCAAATCGGCGTTCGGCGGAAGCGATGACGGCGCGCCTTTTGATGAACTCCGAGCAGCCGAATCCACACCCGAGGACGCCGCCAGGGACGCCTTCAACATCCCTGGCGCGACAGAAGCAGCCACGCCCGCTCTTAGGACTTCGCGACGCGTCCATTTCGCCATAACACTCCTCTCATGGCCGAGTTATCGTTGTCGGACACTTAGAACCCGAAGAGCGTCGCGCAGCGCCCTGCCGGTTATTCCTCAAAGGGCCTACAGTTCGCGGCTTATTCCGTCCCCTTGGATCGAGAAGCCTGCGCGTTCTGAAGCGCCGAGCAGCGTTCAAACTCTGTTTGCGCCTGGGCCGTCATGTGCTGTCTCTGATAGACCTGTCCCAGCACGCAGCGCAGCGACGCTTTCTCCGGCGAGAGCTTCACCGCCTTCTCCAACTCCGCTTGCGCTTCGGGAAGCCGGTGGAGCAGCGAGTACGCTTTCCCCAGTTCCTCATGCGCTAAAGACACCTGCGGAAACGCCGCAGCCGCTTGCGTCAGGTACGGCACCGCTCTTTCCGGGCGATTTTGGCTTAGGTAAAGCCGCGCCAGGTAGAGAAACGGCTCCGGAGATTTCGTTTCGCTCTGCTCCTGCCACGCGATTGCATTCTGATATGCCTGGACCGCTTCGTCTTTCTGGTTCAGCCCCTCGTAGGACAAACCCACGTTGTATTCCGCCGCAATATTTCTCGGCTCCAGCTTCAAGCACTGTTCGAATGCCTCGATAGCGCCTGCAAACTGGCTCTCACTGTATTTTGTCCGGCCGAGGTAAAACCATCCCTGCGCGTCCTTCGGCTGCATTCTGAGCGCCATGCTGAGCCACTTGTCGGCGGCAACGTTGTCTTTCAGCAGCGAATAGTCGAGCGCCACAATCTTCAAATCGAAAGCTGTCGCCGGACGGTATCTTGCTCCGGCCGAAAACTCGGCGAGCGATTCACGCGCCATGGCGTCGCGCGTCTTCGCCAGGGCGCCGCTGACGCTATCGTTGTAGCGGAAGCTCTCACCCTCTTGCCGTTCTTCGCCGGCGTATTTTTGCCGCAGCTGATCGAACAGAATGTGGCCGAGGAAAAAATGTCCATCGCCTGAGTCTGGGTGCTGCGCGAGAAATTTGCGCGTTGCCGCTTCGGCTTCGTTCAGCGAGCCCTTTTGCGCGAGCAACTCCGCTTCGGCCAATGCCGGGCCAGAAGCGGACGTGCCTCCGTCCGTTGCAGATGGCGCAGCCGGAGAACCCGCTTGTGCCCGCACTGATGGCACTTGACTGCCTGGACGAGTCGGAATTCGCGCAGGCGCAGGCCAGCCCCACAGGCAAAGTGAAATCACCAGACTGAGAGCCAGAGGCCTCATGACTTCGAATTATAGGACGCCGGCCGTACCGGAAAACAGCCAACACACGATTCGGGCTGCAATCGCTCGGGTCCGAAAAAAGCAAGCTCGAACAGCACAACGCCGGGGCTTTTGGCCCCGGCGTCGCTCGCTTTCCAATTCAGGGCTGTCGCCCCGCTTGGGGTGGTTAAAAATTGACCTGTAGCTTCGCTTGGCCTTGCCTTGGACCTAACCCTGTTGACGGGTTCGTGCCCTGGCAAGGAACGCCCGGGGTGCTGTTGATCCCAAAATTGCTATCGCCGACGTTGGTGTCCATGCAGTTGCCGATATTGAACCGGTTCAG
>DATEKA010000102.1:0-2648 GCA_035277685.1 Candidatus Acidiferrales bacterium | reverse complement strand
CTGGCGCGCATCCTGTTTATGATCGAGGTGGGCGACGGAGCGCCGTCGGATTCAGCACAGGCGGCCATCGACGAATCGTGCGGGCAGCTCGATACGGATCTGGCGGCGTGGCGGAAATTGCAGACGGAATCATTGCCTTCGGTGAACGCTCTGCTGGCGAAATACAACTTGCAGCCGCTGCCGGTAACGGCGCACGGGGCCGCCGAAGCGGGTGCGGCAGGCGGTGAGCGCTGAGGTCAGCAGGACACGCTAACGCTGAAGCAAAATTCATGAGCACACACCGCAAGCACGAAGACCGAATCGAGGAACTGAGGCAGCTGAATGCCGAGGCCGAAGAAGGTGGAGGAGCCGAGCGCCGCGAACGCGAGCACAAACAGGGGAAACTGAGCGCGCGCGAACGGGTGGAATTGCTGCTGGATGAGGGATCGTTCGAGGAGCTGGATAAGTTCGTTCGACACCGCTGCACGGATTTCGGGATGGGCGAGCAGCGGCCGGCAGGGGACGGTTTTATCACCGGATATGGGCGGATTCACGGACGGCTGGTGTACATATTCGCGCAGGACTTCACGGTGTTTGGCGGCTCGCTTTCGGAGGCGAACGCGTCGAAGATCACGAAGGTCATGGATCTGGCGGTGCGGCAGGGCGCGCCGATGATAGGGCTGAACGACTCTGGCGGCGCGCGGATCCAGGAAGGAGTGATGTCGCTGGCGGGCTATGCGGACATTTTTCTGCGCAACGTGCTGGCGAGCGGAGTGATTCCGCAGATCAGCGCGATTCTGGGTCCGTGCGCGGGAGGAGCGGTGTATTCTCCGGCGATTACGGATTTCGTTTTTATGACGCGCAGCGCGTCGTACATGTTCGTGACCGGCCCGGACGTGATCAAGACGGTCACGCACGAGGAGGTGACGAAACAGGAGCTGGGCGGCGCGATGACGCATAACGAGAAGAGCGGCGTAGCGCATTTTGCGGCGACGGACGATCGTGAGTGCCTGGCGATGATTCGCGAGCTGCTGACGTACCTGCCCTCGAATAACCTGGACGATCCGCCACGCAGAGAAACTGAGGATCCGTGGGACCGCGAAGAACGCGGGTTGAACTCGGCGGTTCCGGACGACCCGCAAAAGCCGTACGACATCAAGGATGTGATTCAGGCGGTGGTGGACGACGGAGAATTCTTCGAGATTCACGCGCATTTCGCGAAGAACATCGTGGTCGGATTCGCGCGGCTGGACGGAGGAACCGTGGGGGTGGTGGCGAACCAGCCGGCGTTCCTGGCAGGGGTGCTCGACATCGACGCGTCCGTGAAAGGCGCTCGATTCGTGCGTTTCTGCGACGCGTTTCATATTCCATTGATAACGTTCGAGGATGTTCCGGGATTTCTGCCGGGCACGCAACAGGAGTGGGGCGGAATCATCAAGCACGGGGCGAAACTGCTGTTCGCGTTCGCGGAGGCGACCGTGCCGAAGATTACGGTGATCACGCGGAAGGCGTACGGCGGAGCGTACTGCGTGATGGCGTCGAAACACATACGGACGGACATCAATTACGCGTGGCCGAGCGCGGAGATTGCGGTGATGGGGCCTCAGGGAGCGGTGAACATCGTGTACCGCAGGGAAATCGAGCGCGCAGCGGAAGAGGATCGCGAGGCGTTGCGGCAGGAAAAGATCGAGGAGTTCCGCGAACGATTCGCGAATCCGTATGTCGCAGCCGAGCGCGGTTACATTGATGCGGTGATCGAGCCGTCGCAGACACGCGCAAAATTGATTGCGGCTTTGCGGTCGCTGGAAAACAAGCGAGACGTGAACCCGCGGAAAAAACACGGAAATATTCCGCTGTAGAAACGGCGGCGTAGGGCGGCGGGTCTTGAAAGGCGATCGCCGTTTCGGCGCCAGGCAATCGGGGATGCGGCCACCCGGCGACGGCCTCAGCGCTAGCGGGCCGCGGGACGGGAACGGTGCGTGTCTTTTTTCAGGATGCGGACGCCGTTTGGACCGGCTACGTGCGCTTCGGTGGCAAGTTCGAGGAACAGGCCGTGCTCGACCACGCCGACGACATGATCGAGGCGATCGGCGACTTCCTGGGGGTTGTCCATGGGGCCGAACGCGCAATTCATGATGTAGTGACCACCGTCGGTGACGTAGGGCTTCCCATCGGTACAGAGGCGCAGCGAGGGCCGCGCGCCGAGCGCGTCGAGTTTTCTTTGGGTTGCTTCCCAGCCGAACGGAACGATTTCGACCGGGACGGCCACGAGAGAACCAAGGCGCTCAACAACCTTGGTCTCGTCGCCAACGACCGCCATTCGCTTGCTCGCGGAAGCAACGATCTTCTCACGCAGGAGCGCGCCGCCGTGACCTTTGATCAGGCAGAGAATCCCCGGAACGATTTCATCGGCGCCGTCGACGGTAAGGTCGAGCTGCGGCTGCTCGGCCAGGGTGGCGAGCGGGATATTCAAGCTGCGGGCTTGTTGTTCGGTCTGGATGGAGGTGGGAACGCCCACGATTCTGAGACGCTGATCCGAGATGCGGCGCGCCAACGAAGCGACAAAGAGCGCGGCGGTGGAACCGGAACCAAGGCCGAGAACCATGCCATCTTCAACCAAAGAGAGGGCGGAGTCCGCCGCGGCGTGCTTCCATCTGTCTTGTTCGGAG
>DATEKA010000101.1:0-4684 GCA_035277685.1 Candidatus Acidiferrales bacterium | reverse complement strand
CCGATTCCCTTTGATCGCGACGTCACGCACTCGCGCTACGATCCGGTCTATGCCAACCGTTTCTGGCGCGTGATTTCCAGCATCGATACCGTGCTGAAGGAATTTCGCGCGCGCTTCCTCGGCAAAGTCAGCCCCGTGCATTTTTTCTGGGGCAGTTTCGATCTGGCGTTCACCGCGTTCTCGGGCCGCCGCGCACCGGAGCGCCCCAATGCCGACCGCATCACGCGCGAAGCCTATTCGCACGAAGTCTCGAGCGTCGGCTGGTGGCCCGGCGGCGGCAAAATCACCGAGCCCATGTTCTACGCCTACGCCGTTCCGGCGCCGCCAGGTTACTCCGAAGCGCCCGTCAAACCGGAAAACGCCCGCTGGAACGCGCAACTCGGCGAATTCCTTCTCGGCTACGACGAAGTTCGCCGCGCTCCGGATCCCCGCGCTGCGCTCCTCAGCTTTGCCGAATCCACCTACGCCGCCGCCGCGACTCTGGGCAAGTGGGACCGCGCCGCGATCGAGCGCGCTCCAGCTACTTAGACCGCGGCGCGAAAACTAATGAAGCCACGCACGTTTATTGCGGCGCGCGCTCGTTCCACTGCGCTCGCATGACCATCGCCCGCGCCGCCAGCAGGTCGGCCTCCGGTTGACGATTTACCTTCCTCAGCAGCACTGCGTACGCTTCGAGTGTATCCGCAATCACCGGATTCACCGGTCCCAGCGCCGTTCGCTCGATATCAAGCGACCTCCGGTAGGACGTTTCCGCTTCGTCGAACCGCTTCCTCGCCGCATCAACTTCTCCCAGCCCCGTAAGCGCCGCTGCCACTTGCGGGTGGTCCGGCCCAAGTTTCTTCTCGAAAATTTCCACTGCGTTGCGAAACAGCGGTTCGGCCTTGTCGTACTGTCTTATCGAAAGGTACGTCGCCGCCAGACCATACTCCGTTTCCGCCACCAGCACGTGATCGCGTCCGAGCGTCTTTGTCCGGATCGCCAGCGCGCGTTCGTATAGCGGGACCGCGTTGTCGTACTTGTGCTGGTGCTCGAATGCGTTGGCCTGTTCGTATAGCACCTGCGCAACGATCGGATGGTTCGCTCCCATCAAACGCTCGTTGATCCGCAGAGCACGGTCGAAAAGCTTCTCCGCTTCCCGGTATTTCTGTTCGACCCGGTACACCAGACCCAGATTCGTCAGAATGGCTGCGACCCCCAGGTCGTCCGGTCCTGCATGCTTCTCCTGAATCGCCAGGGCGCATTTCAGCAACTCGATCGCGGCAGCGTCGGCGCCCATCTTGAATTCCACTCGCCCCAAATCGTTCAAGTCGTTGGTCAGCGCAGGATCGCCTGGGCCGAACGCCTCTTCGTCTATTCTGAGAGCACGCTCGGCCAGCTCCTTCGCTTCCTCGTTCTTTCCGAGCACCGACAACATGAGCGCCTTGCTTCTCAGTGTTTGCGCGATCGCAGGATCGTTTGCGCTGAGCAGTTTCTCTCGGACGCGTTGGGCCGCATCGAGCTGGGACGCCGCATCCGCATAGTCCGCTGTGGCCATCAGCGCTTCGCCCAGACCCTGCGCCGCGGATGCGGCCTCCAGGCTTTCCCCTCCGAACGCCTTCGCGTCCACTTCGCGCACATGCCGGAATCGTTTTTGCGCGGAAACGTATTCACCCTGCGCCAGATCAAGTTCCGCGAGGTTCCTTTCGATCTGCGCGCAGGAAGGCTCTTCAAACTGTCCGAGTGATTGGCGAATCGCCAGCGCCCGTTCGATTAGAGGACGTGCTGTGGCGTATTTCCCTTCCGCGTAATAGACGGCTCCAAGAGCGTTCGCCGAATCTGCGATCTCCGGGTTCTTCGGGTCCAGCGTTTCCGCCTGTTGCAAAGCCGCGGAAAGCTGTTGCTCCGCTTCGCCGTAGCGTCCCTGTTTGTACGCCGCCAGGCCCTCCACCAGCCCGCGCGATTTCATTTCCGAATTGCCGTTCGCTCCCGGTTCGATTGTGCTGCTCACCGCTTCCGCAGATTGCCCGCTGGCAATCGCGGGCCATGCCGCCCACGCAAGCGCAACAGCCCACATTACACATACACGTACCGGCCGTCCGCATTGCCGGCCAACGATTCCGCCGCGTTTTCCATAACGATGGCACCGCGTCCAGCTCCATCTCGCCCCTCCAAACCTCTCTCCGGAACGCAATGAACCTGCCACACTTCCATCTTGCTCGGGGTACTGCATGTTCGCCTCTTCCCAACGCCCCGCCCGCAGTCGCTGCGCCCTCACCCGTCAATCTATGCGGCTCGCTGCACGCCGAGCTGCTTTTCGTTGAACGTTTGCGAGACGCCAGAGGAAAATCCTGCTTCTGTTGGAAAAGACGGTCCATCAGGAAAATTGTTTCGATCGCTCGAGCGAATTTTTCAGAATTTTGACAAACCGCGCGCCGCAGCCGGGAAATTTGGAAGCCGCGTTCGCAATGCGGCACGAAACTGTTCGCCTTTGGGAAGATCGGACATTCGCCGTGGCGCGCCCAGGTTGGTTGAGCCGTTCCCTTCGATTGAACTTATTTCGATTCGAAATCCACGCGGTGGTCCCGTTGGCCCATGCGTCCACGTGTGTTCATCCGTGGCTCACACCTTCGCGCGCTACCACTGCACGCCGGGATCACTTTGCTCGTTTCTTTTCCTTTTCAAGAGTGAAGCGTCACAGAAAGCGGAGTGAAACGGGCTCGAGGTTCTAGTTGGCGGCTGGGGAACCACATCACGGCGGGGGAACTACGTTTCTAACCTGACACGAAGAGCCGGATTCGCGGCAGCAACTTCATAAATTCGGGAATGGTGCGCGCTCCTGTGTGGACAGCAGAATCGAATTCGAGTTCGCGACGGCGGTTGGCGCAAATCCTGGCGAAGCTCGGCGAACACAACCCTAGCTGGGCAACGAAGAGCGCAAAAGATAGGGACGCTGCGGCTCCGGCAAAACGCGCATCGCGCCCCGCCGCTCGAGGAAGTGACGCTGCGCGCGGCGTCCCCAGGACTTGACGAACCAGTAGTTCAACGCGCCGGCAGCCCCTGCGGCAACGACTGGAATCACGCGCGTGCCAATCGTCTCAGCAACCTCCGCTCCCGCCCTCAGCGCCACCGCGTCTACGATCTTCGGGACCGCGTGTTCCATCGCCTGTTTTCCGAGAAAATCGCGCCCCAGGTCGAGACCCGCCGCGCTCGCAGCCGCAAGCCACAGCCCGAACAGCTCTTCGTCGCTCGAATAATCGAAACCGTACGTGAGGCTCAACTTCTGCAGCATGCGCACGGTGACTGCGGCTAGAATTCCGAAATCCGGCAGCGCCGCAGCCAGGCCGCCCAGCCCGAATCCCACGCCTTCAAGTGCCGCCAGGCGCGCCGAAGTCTTGATGACGCGATCCGCGTGCGGATTCAGCTCTTCGTCGTCCAGATACTGCAACTGCTGCCACGAGTGAATGGCAGGCAAGTTCAGATGCCGCTTGAGCTTCTCGAAGTAAGCCTGAGGGTCAAGGCGGATGCGCTTGTACGCGTGTCGAAAGCCAGCGCGCGAGGAGGCCCTCAACAGACTGTACGCTTTGTCCGACAACACCTTCTCGACCGCCATCGCAAATTCCCTTCCCGCCCTCAATTCTCGCTCACCGCGCCACCGGACGGAAGCGCTGTTTTAGACAAAGCTGCGCACAAAGGACGAGAAGGCGTGGCTCTCGAACCCTCGCTCAGTTTGATGCTATGATGGATTCGCCTCGGAGCTCTACGTTTCCTTCCGCTTCAGAGGCGCGGTAGCCAAGTGGTAAGGCGAAGGTCTGCAAAACCTTTAACGGCAGTTCGATTCTGCCCCGCGCCTCCAGGAATCAGTTGAACGTTCGCAGCCGAGAGCTGGAAGCAAGCTCCGCCGGCGAACCCGCGTTTTCCACTGGCTCTTCGAGCACTTTCGGCTGCACAGCCGCTCAATCCGTGAAGATGTGGACGACTGCGAACAGGAAAATGGCCGCGGCCAACGCGGTCGCTGCCGTCACGACAGCGATCGTGATGTTGCGGCGCAAAGCCGAGAAGGCGGCGATTACATCCTGCCGGAACGTTTCGTCGGCGTGCCACTTCTGCGCCAACAGACCGCAGCCGATCATCAACGCGATAGCCGGAAGGCCGACGAACAGAATCCCGGCGCCAAGCCTCGAAATGTGTTGCATCGTCCAATCGAAAATGAGCCAGCTCGTGCGCGCCGGCTCATCCTGACGCGGTTGGAGCTGGCGCAGGGCTGCCGCCGCCAGAAAGATCGTCGCCGGGAGCACCATCACCCACTCGCTGAGGGCCAGGAAAGACAAAGGGAGCCGCTTGGCTGATCGCATGGAAATCCTCCTGATGTACTTTGTAAGGCAAAGTACATCGCCATGTCAAGTACATTCCCGCTGATGTTGCCGTGCCTGCTGCCATCCACCTTTTTCTCCCGGAATCACCTCCCTTCTCCCGCATGGCTGCCGCATACTGCGCTTCCCTGCCCCATGTTCCATCCCGGTTCTTCCTTTGCTTCGGGTTGTTTCCCTGAGCTAAACTTGTCGGTTCGCCTCAACTGGAGAACCTCTTCATGCTCGTCGTAATGCACGCCCACGCAACGGAAGAGCAGGTTCGCGCCGTCTGCGAACGCATCGAGTCGCTGGGCTACAAAGCGCTGCCCGTTCCTGGAGCGGGAAGGACGGCGGTC
>DATEKA010000100.1:0-6468 GCA_035277685.1 Candidatus Acidiferrales bacterium | reverse complement strand
ACTGGCATGGATTGCCATACTCGCGGACGCAGCGGTCGGAACAAATATTCGGATCGAGCACCACCAGATGGCACGGCTGGTCTTCCTCATGACGCGTGCCGGAGTGATAGACGTCGGTCAGCCGATCGAAAGTGAGTTTGCCGTCGCCTTTGAAACGCGATGACTGATCCACGAGCGCGCGGCCACGATCGAGTTTCTCGTATTCTTTGTAGCCAGCTTCGCCGCGCATCGGATCGATGAAGCCGCGCCCTCCTGTGACGAACTGCGCGCCCGCGTTCAACAGGCCTGTCCAGAGGCCACCATGGAAGGCCTGATGGAAATTCCGCACCGCGTACAATTCCTTCTTCAGCCAGCTCCGCTCGAGCCTGTCGCGATATGTCGAAAGCGTTTTCGCTGAAGTGTCGCCCGCGCAGAGTGCTTCGTAGATTGTTTCCGCAGCGAGCATGCCGCTCTTGATCGCGGTGTGGATGCCTTTCAGGCGCTGTGAATTGAGCAGGCTGGCGGAATCGCCGATGATGAGCGCGCCGTCAACGTAACTGCGCGGCATCGAGTACCATCCCCCGTACGGAACAGTCTTCGCTCCGTAGCGAACGAGCTTGCCGCCGCCCAGAATTTCCTTTACGAATGGGTGAATCTTGAATTTCTGAAAGGCCTCGTGGGGATCGAAGAGCGGATTTTGGTATTCGAGCGCAATGACCATGCCCACCGACACGCGGTTATCGCGCAGTCCGTAAATCCAGCCCCCGCCGTATTTGTGCGCGTCGAGCGGCCAACCGAGCGTGTGCCCTACGAAGCCCGCCTTGATGCGCCCGGGCTGGACATCCCAAAGCTCCTTGATGCCGATGCCGTACACCTGAGGATTTGGGCCGTCGAGCTTTAGACGATTCACCATTTCTTTCGTCAGCGAGCCGCGCGGGCCTTCGGCAAGAACCGTGATTTTCGCCCGGAGCTCGTACCCGGGCGTGTAGTTGTCCTTCGGCTTGCCATTTTTGTCCACGCCCTTGTCTTCGGTGAGCACGCCGCCGACGCGGGCGTTCGCCCCGTCGCCCTCGTAGATGAGGTGTTTGCCGGCAAATTGCGTGAAGACATTCACTCCCCTCTTTTCGGCGAGGCCGCCGAGCCACTTCACCAGGCGGTTCAGCGAGACCACGAAATTTCCGTGGTTTGCCAGCGGAGGAGGAGTGATGGGAAGTTTCCACGCTTTCTTTGCGGTGAAGTAGTACGCAGCGTCGCCCGTAACGGGCGTATCGAGCGGCGCGGATTTCTCGAAGTCCGGGACGAGTTCGCGAAGCGCGCAGGGATCGAGAATCGCGCCGGAAAGCTGGTGCGCCCCGATCTCGCGGGCCTTTTCGAGGACGTAGACATTCTCGGCGGAAAGCTGCGGCGATTTGTTCGCCTGCCTGTGCTGCTCAATCAGCTTCGCGAGGTGCAGCGCGCATGCGAACCCGGCCGGACCGCCGCCGATGATGAGAACGTCGGCGTCGAGGCGTTCGCGTTCGATGGGCGGCTGTGAATCGGGCATCCGATTCATCTTAGCAGAATCAGGAATCCCCAACTGATCAGCCCGACATCGCGCCGGCACGTCAAAGTGGGAGCCAAAATGAGGTCTTCGAAGGGCACAGCATGCCGTGCGCCTAAAACGGCAAGACTTTCATGCCCTCGCAAGATCAGTGCGATTTTTCGAGTTCTTCGATCAGGGCGGGAACAATTTCGAATAGGTCGCCGACGACGCCGTAGTCAGCGATTTCGAAAATGGGCGCGTTCTGATCCTTGTTGATGGCGGCGATCGTGCGCGAACCCTTCATGCCCACGACATGCTGGATCGCGCCGCTAATCCCGAGAGCGAAATACAACTTCGGCGCGACGGTCTGGCCGGAACTGCCGATCTGGCGGTCCATAGGAAGCCAGCCTTCGTCGCAAATGGGCCGCGACGCGGAAACTTCGCCGCCCAGAAGCTTGGCGAGCTTTTCAGCTATTGGAATATTTTCGGGCGCTTTGATTCCGCGGCCGACGGAAACGAGAATCGGCGCTTGCGTCAGGTCGACGGCCTGTTTGGCCTCGCGGAAAAGCTCGAGAGGTTTGGTGCGAATCTGCTCAGGCTTCAGCTCCACCGGAATAGTTTTGATAGGTGCTTTGCTCGCCCCTTTGGCCGCGAGGTCGGCGCGAAAAGCGCCGGCCTGAAATGTGGCGATCCATGGCGGCTCGCCCGTAAAGATAACGTCGGCATTCGTGCGGCCCTGGAACATCTGGCGTACAAAAATCAATCTTCCATTCTCATGGCGATAGCCGATGCAATCGCCGATCAATCCTTTTCCCCCCTCACCGGGCGAGTCTTTACTCAGCGAAGCGGCAAGTTTGGGCGCGAAGTCGCGAACCTGGTATGTGTGAGGAAGTAGAACAAGGCCCGGCTTCGCGTTTTCGATCACCTGCCGCAGCGCGATGGAAAACCCGTCAGGCGTGTACTTTTCCAGGAGATCGTGTTCGACCAGCAGCACTTCATCGAGCTGGAAAGCCGCAAGCGCATCCGCGAGGGCCGAGACACCTTTGCCGACAACAACACATGAGATTGTGCCGCTCGTCTGCGAGGCAATTTGTTGCGCTGCCGCGAGCGTTTCAAAGCTGACATTGTTCCACTTGCCTTCGCGCTGTTCGGTGATAAGTAGAATTTTCATTCTTGCCTGCTACCCGCTAACAGAGATCCTTCGGTCGCGATGCTCCGTCAGGACGACACGTAAAAAAACGTAACTTCACAAAATGTCGGCGAGACCTGCCTGCGGTGGGCAGGCGCCGGCTCTACAGCACTCTTGCGTCGTGGCGGAGCTTCTCGATAAGCTTCGCCGCGATTTCTTTGGGCTGGCCCGTGATGAATTCCGTCCTCTTCGTTTTTTGCGGCACGTAGATGCGTTCGACGCGCTGGGTCGGCGCGTCCGGAATGCCGAGCGATTTGCGATCGATCGTCGCGATTTCCTTCTTTTTGGCCGCCATGATACCTTTCAGCGTCGCGTAACGCACTTTGTTGATGCCGGACTGAATCGACAGCACAGCGGGCAACGGCAACTCGACCCACTGGAACCAGCCCGATTCGAGCTCGCGTTTCAGTTTCATGCGGCCGTCCAGAACTTCAATGGCCATGATAATGGTCGCGTGCGGACGCCCGAGCAATTCAGCGAGCAGAACTCCCGTTTGGCCGAAGCCTTGATCGTCGCTCTGCAAGCCGGTGAGGATCAGGTCAAAATTCTCCTTTTCGATTGCTGCTGCGAGCGAGCGGGCCGAGCCGAGCGGATCAAGTTTGTAGAATTCCGCGTCGGAGACGTGGATGCCGCGGTCGGCGCCCTTCGCAAGCGCTTCCTTGATGGTTTGCTTGGCGCGCTCCGGGCCCATCGAGATCGCAACGGCTTCGCCGCCGTGCTTTTCCTTCAGGCGGAGCGCCTCTTCGAGGGCGAAGCTATCGGGCTCGTTGGTTTCGAAGCTGATATCCGATTCGCGAATCCAGGCGCCGCCTTCGAGAATGGTGAGCGGGGCATCTTTCGCCGGAACCTGTTTAATGCAAACGCCGATTTTCATCGGTCATTCCAATCCATTTGGTGTCGAACCGAGCGCGTTTTTCTCCGCGCGCTAGAAACGCAACATGCCGTGTCCCTGCACTGCCCGCGGAAAAGCCCTATTTGCCGCCCCAACGTTTGATGACGAGCGAAGCATTCGTGCCGCCGAAGCCGAACGAATTCGAGACGGCGTAGACAACTTCCGCCTTACGCGCCTTGTTCGGAACGTAATCCAGATCGCAGGCCGGATCGGGATTTTCGTAATTAATGGTCGGCGGCAGAATTTGGTCGCGCAGTGCCAGCGCGCTGATGCCCGCTTCCAGCCCTCCCGCGCCGCCAAGCAAATGGCCGGTCATGGACTTCGTCGAACTGATCGGCAGCTTCTTCGCGTGCTCGCCGAAAGCGCGCTTCAGCGCGGTAGTTTCGATGGCGTCGCCCAGAGGCGTCGAAGTGCCATGCGCGTTCAGATACCCAACGTCGCCCGGGCCAATCTTCGCGTCTTTCAGCGCGGCGAGCGTCACGCGATAGCCGCCGTCGCCTTCTTCCGCGGGCTGTGTGATGTGAAAGGCGTCGCCCGACATTCCATAGCCGACAAGTTCGGCGATGATGTTTGCGCCGCGGCGCTGGGCAAAATCGAGCGATTCGAGAATCAGCACCCCCGCTCCCTCGCCCACCACGAAGCCGTCGCGTTGCGCGTCGAAGGGCCGGCTGGCGCGCTCCGGCTCATCGTTTCGCGTCGAGAGAGCGCGCATGGCTGCGAAGCCGCCTACGCCCATCGGCGTGATCGCCGCCTCCGCGCCGCCCGCGATCATCACCTCAGCGTCGCATCGCTGGATAATTTTGAACGAATCTCCCACCGAATGCGCGGAAGCCGAGCAGGCCGTGGCGGTCGCCGAATTGGGCCCTTTCGCGCCGTAGCGGATCGAGACGTGTCCCGAAGCAAGATTCACGATCGACGCGGGAATGAAAAAGGGGGAAATTTTCCCCGGGCCGCCCTGCAAATATTTCGAGTGCTCGCGCTCGATCACGTCGAATCCCCCGATTCCGGAGCCGATGTAAACGCCCGCAGCGGGCGCAACTTCGGGCGTGATTTCGAGACCCGCCATGCGCACCGCAAAATCGGAAGCGGCCAGGGCCAGTTGAATGAACCGGCCCATTTTCTTGACTTCCTTTTTCTCGACCCAATTCAGCGGATCGAAGTTGCGGACTTCTCCCGCGATGCGGCAATCGAATGCGGCCGCGTCAAAGCCGCTGATCGGACCGATGCCGCTCTTGCCTGCCAGCAAGTTGCGCCACACTTCGTCGGTGCCGATACCGCACCCGCAGACCAATCCAACGCCCGTGACGACAACTCGGCGGTCCAAAGAAGAGTCTCCTGTTCGGGAATGAGGCGGGCCGCCATGGCACACACGCCTCCGATGGCGGTCATGCCACTGAATTATTTCTTGGAATGTTTCTCGATGTAATCGGTCGCGTCCTTCACCGTGGCGATTTTTTCGGCGTCCTCATCCGGTATTTCGATGCCAAACGCCTCCTCGAAGGCCATCACCAGCTCGACCGTATCGAGCGAGTCGGCGCCGAGATCGTCCACAAACGAGGCCGTTGGAGTCACTTCGCCTTCATCTACACCGAGCTGCTCGACGATGATTTGCTTCACGCGTTCTTCGACGCTGGCCATTCTGGTAGTTCCTCCGGTGTTGTCAATCTTGAACCCGCGCCGCTGCCACGCTTTCTGCCTGCTGCAGGTCCTCAACAGGCGCGTGCGCCCCCACGACGAGCAGGCCCGAAACATCACGCCTTCGTTTCGACTCTGAGAATATACCCTGAAACGCGGCAGCTCCCAATCCCGCACATTGTATTCGGCGCGTATGGCGGGGTCAACCGCAACGGCGCGCAGGCCCGCGTCGGTCAGCGCAATATCGCGAGGCTGCTCCTTTTCACGCCGCTGTCAATAGAATCGGAGCGTTGTCGGTGATGACGATGGTGTGCTCGAAATGGGCAGCGAGGCTGCCGTCCACGGTGCGTTCGGTCCAGCCGTCACCGGCTGTGGCACAGCGTCCGGCTCCCGCCGCGATGATCGGTTCGACGGTAATCACCAGGCCGGGCGTCAGGCGGTCACGCGACGCGAGATCGGCAAAATTCGGGACGCTGGGCCTTTCGTGAATGGTGCGGCCGATTCCGTGTCCGCAGAGCGCGCGAATCACCGAAAATCCGCTCCGGCGAACTTCGCGCTCAACCGCGCGGCCGATTTCGTTCACCCGAGTTCCCGCCTTGGCCGCGCGCATGGCCTGATCGAAGGCGCGTTCGGCGCAACGCGCCAGGCGGCGCGTCTCTTCCCTGGCCGGCTCGACGGGAACCGTGAGCGCCGCGTCGGCCATGTAGCCGTTCTTCTCGAAGGTGACGTCGAGCTTAACGAGATCGCCCGGCTGAATTTCGCGCGGCCCCGGAATCCCGTGGACGGCCTCGTCGTTCACGCTGATGCAGATTTCGCCGGGAAACCCGTAGACCATCGCAGGTGCCGAGCGCGCTCCGTTCTCGCGCATCACTGCCGCGCCGACATCGGCGATTTCGAGCGTGGTCACGCCCGGGCGCACGAAGCGGGCCATGGCCGCCAGCGCGAGATGGCAGATGCGGCCGACGTGTTTTAAGGCAATCAGTTGCTCGTACGATTCAATCGACATCCTTACGGCCGCCTTTTTTTTCATCCTGACCGAAGGGTCATCTTGAGCCGGCCTGTCGTAGGCAGGCGAAGCGAAGGATTTCTCTCAAGCCTGACACCCATACTTCAGCCCATGTGCATGCCGCCGTTGATGCCGAGGACCTGGCCGGTGATGTAGCCGGCTTCGTCGCTGGCGAGAAAGACGATGGCTGCGGCGACGTCGCGATCCGCACCGAAGCGGCCAAGCGGAATCAGCGATTTCATTTT
>DATEKA010000099.1:0-7958 GCA_035277685.1 Candidatus Acidiferrales bacterium | reverse complement strand
GTGACTTCGATTACGCAGAGATCGGTGACGATCAGATCGACCACGCCGACGCCGGTGAGCGGCAGGCTGCACTGTTTCAGGATTTTGGGGCTGCCGTCTTTTGCGGTGTGCTCCATGGCGATGATCACGCGCTTCGCTCCGGCGACGAGGTCCATCGCTCCGCCCATCCCTTTCAGCATCTTGCCGGGGATAGCCCAGTTCGCAAGGTTTCCTTTCTCGTCCACCTGCAGCGCGCCAAGCACGGTGACGTCGATGCGGCCGCCTCGGATCATGGCGAAGGATTCGGCGCTCGAGAAATAAACAGTGCCGGGAATCTCCGTCACCGTTTCTTTGCCGGCGTTGATTACGTCGGGATCTTCGCCGCCCTCGAAGGGATACGGGCCGACGCCGAGCATTCCGTTTTCCGATTGCAACACCACTTCGATTCCGGGCGGAAGATAATTCGGAATTCGCGTGGGCAAGCCGATGCCGAGGTTGACGTAGTCTCCGTCGTGCAGTTCCTGCGCGACTCGCCGCGCGATCACTTCCCGCTTGTCCGTCGGTGACGATATCATTGCGTTCCTCTAGCGCTTCCGTATCGTGCGATGCTCGATGCGCTTTTCGTAGTTCGCTCCCTCAAAAATTGCGTCCACGTACACGCCGGGCGTGTGAATGCAATCGGCGCTCAGTTCGCCCAGCTCGACGATCTCCTCGACTTCTGCGATGGTGTAATCGGCGGCCGTCGCCATCACGGCGTTGTAATTCCGGGCTGTCTTGCGATAAATCAGGTTTCCCCAGCGGTCCGCCTTCCACGCCTTGATGAAGGCGAAGTCGCCGCGCAGCGCGGGAACCAGTACGTACGGCCGGCCATTGAATTCGCGGATTTCCTTTCCCTCCGCCGCCATCGTGCCATAGCCGGTGGGCGTGAAAAACGCGGGAATACCCGCGCCGCCGGCGCGAATTCGCTCGGCGAGAGTGCCCTGGGGATTCAGCTCGACGTCAATCTGTTTGGTCAGCGCGAGCTGCTCGAACACCTTATTTTCGCCCACATAGCTGGCGATCATTTTCTTGACCTGCTTGCCCTGAAAGAGGATGCCGATGCCGAAGTCGTCGATGCCCGCGTTATTCGAGACGAGCGTGAGATTCTTCGAGCCTTTGCGCCGCAGCGCCGCGATCAGGTTTTCCGGGATTCCGCACAGGCCGAAGCCGCCGAGTAAAACCGTCGCGCCGTCTTGAATGCGCGCGACCGCGGCGTCCGCATCAGCAACCCGCTTGTCCATTAGTCCTCGTCGAATTCGTTCGCGTCTCGCCAGCAGTGTACTGCAATCCGCGGGCTGTTTTATAGCGGCGCAGGCGCTATCCCAAGTCAGCGCTGCGGCGGCTGACACCCGACCGGGCGGCATGCTTCAAACGACCGACCAGATCGCCAACGACCTTCGCCGCGGCGTCTGCCGGGCCTGCTTTCTCAATTTCGGCAACAATTGCCGAGCCAACGACGGCAGCGTCCGCGATTCCGCCGAGCACCGTAACGTGGGTCGGCAGCGAAATGCCAAAGCCGACGGCGATTGGCAGGGCGGTACACTGGCGGATGCGCCGCACAAGCGCGGGCACTTCTTCGGGAAGCGATTCGCGCGCGCCGGTCACGCCCGTGCGCGAAATCACGTAGAGAAATCCGCTGCTGACGCCCGCGATCAATTTGAGCCGCGCATCCGTCGAAGTTGGTGCGGCAAGAAAAATCGTGTCGAGGCCGCGGGAACGCAATATCGCGCGATAATCGGCGGATTCTTCGGGCGTCAAATCGGTGGCGAGAACGCCGTCCGCGCCGCCGGAAACGGCGGCGTCCGCGAATTTCTCGATTCCCATCTGCAGAATTGGATTGAAGTAGCTGAAGAGGACGAGCGGGACCTGCGTCCGCTCGCGCAAGCGCCGCACAAGATCGAGAACGCCCGCGAGCGTCGTTCCGCTACGCAGAGCGCGCTCGCTGGCCCGCTGAATCGTCGGGCCGTCGGCGACGGGATCGCTGAACGGAACGCCGAGCTCGACCACATCGGCGCCCGCCTCCGCCGCCGCCAGCACGATTTCCTCGCTGGCTTCGAGCGACGGGTCGCCCGCCGTGATGTATGCGACCAGGCCCAGTTCTCCGTTTCTCGAAAGGTCGCGGAATCGCTCCGAGATTCGACCAGCGGGCCGCGCATCGCTCGGAGCTGTTTGCGGGGCGGCGTCAGACATAGCGCGAGAGCATTTCCATATCTTTATCCCCGCGTCCGGAGAGATTCAGAATGACCACTTCGTCTTTGCGCATGTTCGGCGCGCGGCGAATCAGTTCGGCCAGCGCGTGCGCCGACTCGAGCGCAGGAATGATACCTTCTATGCGCGCGAGCGTGCGCGCGGCCTCGATCGCTTCGTCATCCGTGGCGGCCGTGTATTCAGCGCGTCCCTGATCGGCGAGCCAGGCATGCTCCGGACCGATCGCCGGATAATCAAGCCCAGCCGAAACGGAGTGCGTCGTTGAGATCTGTCCATCTTGCGTTTGCAATACATACGTGTACGTCCCCTGCAGCACACCCGGACGCGCGCCGCTGAATCCCCGCGCCGCGGCGAGCCGCGCCGCATGCTCGCCCAACGACTTCCCGCGCCCGCCCGCTTCCACGCCGGTCATCTTCACGCTCGAATCGCCCAGAAATGCGTGGAACAAGCCAATCGAATTCGATCCTCCGCCGACGCAAGCGAAGAGATAATCCGGGAGCCGGTTCTCAGCGCGCAAAATCTGTTCGCGCGCCTCTTCGCCGATCACTTTATGGAAATCGCGCACCATGGCGGGGTACGGATGCGCGCCCAGCACGGAGCCAAGCAAGTAGTGCGACGTGCGCACGTTCGTCACCCAGTCCCGCATCGCTTCGTTGATCGCGTCCTTCAGCGTGCGGCTGCCCGAATCGACTCCGACGACTTCCGCGCCGAGCAGCTTCATGCGAAAAACGTTCAAGCGCTGCCGTTCCATGTCTGCCGTGCCCATGTACACCGTGCACGAAAGTCCCAGTCGCGCTGCGACGGTCGCCGTCGCGACCCCGTGCTGCCCCGCGCCCGTTTCGGCGATCACGCGCCGCTTCCCCATGCGTCTCGCAAGCAGGCCCTGCCCGATGCAGTTGTTGATCTTGTGCGCGCCCGTATGCAGCAGGTCTTCGCGCTTGATGTAAATGCGCGGCCCGCCGAGATGCTCGCTGAGCCGGGACGCAGATTGCAATGGCGTCGGCCGCCCCGCAAAATTCTTCAGGAGATCATCCATCTCGAGCCGAAACGAGCGGTCGGCGCGCGCTTCCGTGTAAGCCGCTTCCAGTTCTTCGAGCGGCGCCATAAGCGTCTCGGGAACGTAGCGCCCGCCGTACGGGCCAAAACGCCCGCGAGCATCCGGAACGGTTTGCGCCGCTGAACTCATTTGTTTCGCCTTTCCGCCTTCGAACCTCTTACCGCTTCCAGCATCGCTCTCACTTTTGCCGGGTCCTTTTTCCCAGGCGACGATTCAACCCCGCTGCACACATCAATAGCATACGGGCGTACCGTGCGGATCGCTTCCGTAATGTTTTCGGGAGTCAGCCCGCCCGCCAGGAAAATACGCGTTCGCCCGTTCGCGCGCGCCGCCAGCGACCAATCGAACTTTTTCCCGGCGCCGCCGAATCGCCGGCCGTCGAAGCCGTCAAGAAGAACTGCGTCCGCGCAGCGGAATCGCCCCGCCTTCTTGATGCAGGACGCGTTGCGCACGCGGACGGCCTTGATAATTTTCACCGCGCCCAGCGCGCGCCGCAAGCGCGAAACCGCTGCCGGTGTTTCATCGCCATGAAGCTGGACGTACTGCGTTCCTACGAGTCGCGCCGTGCGAATCAGCTTGTCCTCGGGCTCATTCACGAAAATCCCCACGCTCGCGACCTTCTCCGGCAAGCGTCTCACGATCACGCGCGCGCGCGCTGGATCAACGTAGCGAGGGCTCCGGCGATAAAAGTTGAAACCGACCAAATCCGCGCCGGCCTCGCAAGCAAACCTCGCGTCACGCCAGCTCGTGATGCCGCAGACCTTAACCTTCACTGCTTTCGTTGCCATCGCGTTCGCTTTCGAATGCGTGGATGCGTTGGCTCACGCCCGCGCTCCCGAGCCATCCCCAAGGAAGTTCCGGAGCGCAGCCGCCGGGTCGGCCGCCTTCATCAGGTGCTCGCCGATCAGAAACGCGTCGAATCCCCCCGCGCGCAGGCGGACCAAATCGTCGTGCATTCGCAAGCCGGATTCGCTCACGGCAATGCAGTCTTCCGGAATCGCCTCGACCAGTTCGAGCGAAGTTTCCAGACGCACCTGAAAACTGCGCAGGTCGCGGTTGTTCACCCCGATGATGCGCGCGCCAGCGCCAAGCACGCGATCCAGTTCTTCGCGCGAATGCACTTCGACCAGAGGCTCCATCTTCAGCGACCGCCCTAATTCCACGAGCTCGCTCAACATCTCGTCTCTCAACACGGCGGCGATCAACAAAAAAGAATCGGCGCCTGCGGCGCGCGCTTCCCACACCTGCCACGGATCCACCATGAAATCCTTGCGCAGAACCGGAATCCGCGCGGCTGTTCGCGCCTCCTTCAAATCGGCCAGCGATCCCGAGAAAAACTCCTCCTCTGTCAGAACAGACAGCGCCGCAGCCCCCGCGTCCTGAAGCTGCCCCGCAAGCGCCATCGGCGAATATTCCTCCCGGATCACTCCGAGCGACGGCGAGGCCCTCTTCAGCTCCGCGATAACGTTCAGCGCGCCGCGGGATAAGGCCGCCGCGAAATCGCGCGCGGGCGGCGCCTTCTTTTCAACCGCAATCTTCAGCGCGACCTCGGGAAGCACGCGCTTGCGGTGCGCAATCGAGACCCGGCGCGCGTCCACGATGCGGTCAAGAATCGTTTTTTCGCGCGAAGGCGCTTCCATGGTCCTGAATGCGGCGTGAATCGCCGTGCGATAGCGCCTCACCGCCGCCTGCGGGAAGTTCCAAGTTTACCAAATATCGCAGGCGTCGAAGAAATCAGGCGTGGTGCGAGCCGGAGTGGACTCGCTTCCGGCATTCACTGTGTGAGCAGTGGCTGTGCCAGCCGGATGGGAATCCCGAAATTCGATCCGCCAAATCCGCGCAGTACCGCATACGTCACGCCGATCACTTTGCCGCGATCATTGAACAGCGGCCCGCCGGATCCTCCCGAGGTGGTTTGCGCGTCGAACACAATCTTTTCGGAGGAAACGTCCCCGATGTGTCCTTGCGTAATCAGCGGCCGTATCAAATCCTGTTTTGCAAGGCCGTTGAGGATCTGAGAAACGTCGCCGTGGCTTGCTCCGATGATTTTCTGCACGGTCGTCTGGTCGGCGCGCGCAAGAATCGCAGCAAGACCCGTCGCATAGCCCATCAGCACGATCGGCTCGCCCGCCACAGCCGCGCTTTTGCTGGAATCAATAACCAGCGGCGCCCGGTGCAGGCCCTCCATTTCAAGACGAAGAGTGGCCAAATCCGTCTCCTGTGAAATATCCTGAATCTTGGCGGAAACGGAACGCCCTTCGCCCGGGAAATAGGCGCGAATCGAAGCAATCTCCGGCTGAAATCCCTGCAAGGTGAGACCGCCGAGCTCGGTGCTCTTCCACCAGGGCTGAGCGACATGATGATTCGTCACCAGGACGCCGTCGCTGCTGACCAGGAATCCGGTCCCAAAGACATCCACCGTCACTTCCGGCCCCGTCCCTTGTAGCGTCAGGATGGGATAGCCCTCGCTGTCGCGAGCCGGCTCGCCTTCATTGTCAATGCTCGCGTAGCGCAGGCGCTGTCCGGTCTCCTTGTCGTTGAACGCGACCGCCACGTGCAACAGACAAACGCTTTTCAGGCTTTGCGCGATCAGCGTCTCGACCGATCCGTCGCCATCTTCGATGCGTTTCAGCCGCGCGTTTGTCTGCGCAAGGTCCTTTCGCAGGGCCAAGACCTCCGCTGAATCGGCGGTCGCCATCTTTGTTCTCAGTTCTTGCGCGTGTTTCTGCAGCTCATCCCTGTCCGCGCCTGGCGGGCCTGCGGCGCTCGTTTCGCGGAGCTGTTGCACCCTCGCCATCAGGTTCTGCTGGCTCGTGAGGCTGCCGTTCAGCTGCGCGATCACCGCGTGCATGTTCTTCGTTTCATGTTGCGCGCTCCGCGCAAACAGAAAATAGAGTCCAGCCATCACGATCAACGCTCCGAACGCGGCCGCGACTCCAATCTTCAGCCTGCGGTCGAGCGAATTCGCGTCGCTCGCCATCTTTTCCGTTACGGCAAGGGCTTCGAACGCAGTGTGCGCGATCTGCTGACCCTCTTCGGCAATTCGCGCCTTTTCGCGCAAATCCTTTCCCGCGCGCCGGACTCGCAGTTGCACGCGCACTCGCGAAACCAGCTCCCCGGCGTCCCATGGGCGGGAAATGGCGTCATCTGCGCCGATGTCCAGCGCTGAGGCTCGATCCACGGCCGCCGCACCCACCAGCAGAATCACGCGCAATGCCGCGGTCGCGGCGGAGCCGCGCACCGAGGCGATCACTTCGCGCGAATCCGGGCTGCACGCACCCGCATCCAGGAGGAGCAGGTCCGCCCCAGACCGCCGGGCGGCTTCCAGAGCCTCCTCCAGCGACGCGCACGTCTCCGCATCGTAGCCCGCGCTCCGCAGCAATTCGATCAACCGCCCGCGTTCGGCTTCGTCGCTCTCAAGAACAATAATTTTTTCGCGTGATTCTTCCATGGATTCGAACCACTCTTCGTGGGCGACCATGCGGCCGGAATACAGAGACCTTGTGCGACCGCCTCGCCCGCGCGATTGGATGCCCGGCCGCCGCGCCCGGGCGCATTATACTTGGTCTCCGTAACTTAGGGGCGATGCGGCGGCACGATCGGCGCGACCACGCAAATTCCTTCGCGCGGCATTCTATTCCCGGGTCGGACGAACCAAATCGGATTTACTGCGCGGCAGGCTCGGCGGCGGGATGCATCCCGTGCTGCGGCACTTCGTGGACGCCGCGAGCGGGCGCTTCCTGGTGGAAGCGGAAAAGCTGGTTGACCGGGCCGGCGCCCTTTCCGATCGCATACGACTTATCGATCGCGCGCGTGATATACGCCTTCGCCAGAATCACGGCCTCCCGGAGCTGCTGCCCGCAAGCAAGCTGCGCCGCGATGGCGGAAGAAAATGTGCAGCCCGAACCGTGCGTATTCGGGCTCTTCACGTGATCCCCGCCGAAAACTTCCGGTTCCGCGCCTTCGCAGAGGACGTCCGTCGGCTTTTCAAGGTGCCCGCCAGTGACGATCACCGCCCGAGATCCCATTTCCACCAGCTTCTGGCCCGCCGCTTTCATTCCGTTCACGTCTTTCACTTCCATGCCGGTCAGAAATTCCGTCTCGGGAATGTTCGGAGTGATGACGCTCACGCGTTTCAGCAGCTCGTCGCGAACGAACTTCAATCCCGTGGCGTCGAGCAGCTCGCCCGCTCCCGCTGTCGGATGAAAAACGGGATCAAGTACCACGTTCGCGAATTTATGTTTATCGAGAAATTCCGCCACGGCGGTAGCGTTCACGCGGTTGGCGAGCATGCCGATTTTCACAGCCGCAATCGCGACGTCGTCCGCCAGCGCGTCCAGTTGAGCGCGCAACGTCGCGGAAGGAGTGGCATGTACGCTGACAAGGCCCTGCGTCGACTGAACCGTGAGCGCCGTCACCGCCGCCACGCCATAGCAGTTGTGCGCCGCGAAAGTCTTCAGATCGGCTGCAACACCGGCGCCGCAGGATGGATCGAAGCCCGCGATCGTAAGAAGAATCGGTGGCGTGTGGCTTGCGTGATTGTTCAACTTGCCGTGCCCTCCGCGCCAGGCACAAATGCCGGCGCTTGCCCCAGTCTGCGGACAAGCAGGTCTGGGCACGCCGGCAATTTGCAATGTACGCGCGTTGTCGCTCGCAGCGCAAGAACAATCTTGAA
>DATEKA010000098.1:0-3320 GCA_035277685.1 Candidatus Acidiferrales bacterium | reverse complement strand
CGAGTGAATGTCCACTGGGCCGCCGAAGAAAGCGGTCGCATCATCGCTATTCGTCGCGCCGGCGGACGGAAAAAGTTCGTGCAGCGAGACACGGGTTCTCTTATTGATGATCAGTCCGGCCAGCAGCGGGCCGTCTTTGACCGGTAGCATCAGCACCGCCGATCTGGCGAACAGCGGGTCGGACAGCGCCGGGCGCGCGACAAGAAACGCCCCTTCCTTGTCGCCGGTTTCAGGTTGTGGGGCTTCCGTCTGCGCCGATGCGCCGATCAAGGCGAGAGTTATGCCGAGAAGAAGAACGCCGATCGGCGCGGTCGCGCTGCGGAATCGCGCAAGACCGGCACATTGAAAATCATCGTGATGAGCGGCGACTCTGCGGAATCTCCGAGACATCTCTGCGAATCTCAGCCCCGTCCGCATCATATCGCAGATCGCAGCGCGCCGGGCTCAGTCTGGCTGCACCCCGCCGGCTTTTCTCTAAAAAGGCGATGCGGAAAGATTCTATGGGAAGAGGCCGCGGACGAGAGTCGCTTCGCCTACGCGGCCCACCGCCAGAACGTACGCCCCCGTTCGCATGTGCGTCCGGTGCTTGCGCGTCATTTCGTGAACTTCATGGAACGCGCGGCGCATCACGGTTTCGAGTTTCGCCTTCACCTCGTCCTCGGACCAGAAGAAGCCCTGCAAATCCTGCACCCATTCGAAGTAGCTTACGGTCACGCCGCCGGCGTTCGCGAGAATATCGGGCAACACCATGATTCCTCGGCGCGCCAGAACCTCGTCTGCGTGCGGCGTGGTCGGCCCGTTGGCCGCCTCGGCGACGATCTTCGCCTTGATCTGATCGGCATTGTTCAACGTGATCGAATTTTCAAGCGCCGCCGGAATCAGGATGTCGCACTTCATCGTCAGAAGGTCGTCATTCGAGATGCGTGAAGTCCCCGGCATCCCCACGACGGTGCCTGAGCGGTCCTTGTACCGCATCGCTTTCAGCGGATCGATGCCGCGGGAGTTGAACACGCCTCCGCGTGAGTCGCTGATGGCTACGACTCGCGCCTTTTTCTCCGTGAAAAGTTTGGCGGCAATGGAACCCGCGTTCCCGAAACCCTGGATCGCGACGCTCGCGCCGCGCAAATTCATTTTCTTTACCTTGCAGGCCTCTTCGCACGCCACCAGGCACCCGCGCGCGGTCGCTTCGTTTCGCCCTTCGGATCCGCCGAGCGAAACCGGCTTGCCCGTCACAACGCCGAGCGTCGAGTAGCCTTTGGTCATCGAGTAGGTGTCCATGATCCAGGCCATCGTTTGCGAATCCGTGTAGACGTCCGGCGCGGGAATATCCTGCTCGGGTCCTATGATCGGGAGAATCTCGGAGGCGAACCGGCGCGTCATGCGCTCGAGCTCACCCTTGCTCATGCGCTTCGGATCGCAAATGACGCCGCCCTTGGCGCCGCCATACGGGATATTGACGGTGGCCGTCTTCCACGTCATCCACGCGGCAAGCGCTTTCACTTCGTCGAGCGTGACATTCGGATGATAGCGGATTCCGCCTTTTGCCGGTCCGCGAGCTACGTTGTGCTGCACGCGAAACCCGGTAAAGACTTTCACCTGTCCGTTGTCCATCTTCGTGGGGATGGACACTTCCAGAATCCGCCGCGGCGTGCGCAACACCTGTCGAAGTCCCGGGTCGAGCTTCAGATACTCGGCCGCTATATCGAACTGGATCTGCGCGATGCGATACGGGTTCAGATCTTCACGAGGCGCGATTCGAGGAATCGGCTGCGGGGCGGGCTTCACTAAGGTAGCCATCTGGGCTCCTCCTGGCTTCGGATCGCGCTCGGCTTCTGCGCCGTCAGGCCGTTCTAAGTCACAGACGACTCGAAGTTTAGTCAAACTGTCGGGTATGTCAATGGAAACGCCAGGCAAAAAAGAGGCGAAGTGTCGGAGATGTTTACACCCGAGGGGCGCTGCAAACGGCCTAAGAACAATAAATACAATGCGTTACGAGACGTGACAGGCTGACAGTTACACGTTCATAGCCGAGGTGTAAGCCCGCGGACTCGGTCGCGCAAAAGATAGCTTGCCGGCGCGGGCTAACTCGCCACCGCGGCCTGGATTTCCTTCTCGTCAATATCGAAGTTTGCGTAAACGTGCTGCACGTCGTCGTGCTCTTCCATCGCTTCTATCATGCGCAACATCTGCTGCGCCTGCTGACCGGCGAGCTTCACGTAGTTCTGCGGAATCCACGCAACTTCCGCCGACTCCGGCTTAATCCCCGTGGCTTCCAGCGCCTCGCGAACTTTCTCCATTGCTTCGGGCGGCGTCACTACTTCCCACGACGCGCCGTCGTCGCGCAAATCCTCTGCGCCCGCGTCGAGCACGATGCCCATCATCTTGTCTTCGTCCGCAGCTTCTTTTGGGACGGTAATGTCGCCCTTACGGTGGAACATCCAGCCCACAGCGCCGGTTTCCGCCATGTTGCCGCCATTCTTCGAGAACAGGTGACGAATTTCGCCTGCCGCGCGGTTGCGATTGCCCGTGACCACCTGCACCAGCATTCCAACGCCGCCCGGACCGTATCCTTCGTAGGTCACTTCTTCGAGTGTCTCGCCTTCAAGCTGGCCCGTGCCGCGCTGGATGGCGCGCTCGATGTTGTCATTGGGCATGTTTTCGTTTTTCGCCGCGCTAATGGCGGTGCGCAGGCGCGGATTCGTGTTGGGATCGCCGCCGCCGCTGCGCGCCGCAATCGTCAATTCGCGAATCAGTTTGGTGAAGGTGCGGCCGCGCTTGGCGTCGGTTGCCGCCTTCTTGTGCTTGATCGTGGCCCATTTTGAGTGTCCAGACATGGATCGAACCTTCTGTCGCGCCCGCCCTGCCGCTCGGCAGGCTTCATAGGCGCTGAAAATTGAACTCAAGCGCGCGGAATCCGGAGCGACTAGAACCTGGATCGGAGCGCGCCAACTCTGTTACGGCCGCCCGCCACGGAGGCAGGCTCCAGCGTGCAAAAGCGTGGCAGGAGCCGCGGTTACCACACCGCTCTTGCCGCGCTAGTTTAGCACGAAACCCAGAGTGAGTGGATTCGGCAGCGCCTCATCTGCCGGATACCGGAGCGTGCTTGGTTCCGCCGGCGATAAAGAACTCTGGCTGGCGGACACGTCGTTTGAGGGTGGAAAGCGACTCCACCGCCTTATTTCAGCGGTGAGGACAGCCCGGCCAGCAACAAGGCCGGCGCATTCCTTCCTTAAGTTCCGTGCGCACCCGTTCAATATGTTGCCTTCTGGTTTCCGGTTTCTTGACAGAGATGACCCAGCAGATCCACTCATTGCGCGCGA
>DATEKA010000097.1:0-2258 GCA_035277685.1 Candidatus Acidiferrales bacterium | reverse complement strand
CTCCGAAGCCCGAGCCAGCTATGGCCTTTTCTCGCATGATGTCGATTGGGATGGCATCGATCGCGAACCGAAGCGCTGGAAAAAGCCGTTCCGCGTGATGTGGGGTCTGTTCCAGGCGATGCTGATGAAGCTCAGCCCCGCCCGCCGCGTGTTGCTGCTCCTCGCGATCATCGTCATTCTGATTCCCACGGACATTCACGTCGGCGGCGGACTCACTCGCATCAGCGTCTCGTGGTTCGGCTCCGTGATTCTCTTCCTGATCCTCACTCTCGAGTTAGCCGACCGCGTCACCTTAAAACGCGATCTCGAAATCGCGCGCGAAATCCAGCAGTGGCTCGTCCCCGCAAAAGCGCCTGAAATTTCGGGCTTGGATATAGCCTTCGCCACGCGCCCGCAAAATACCGTCGCGGGCGATTGCTACGACGCATTCCTTCGACCGGCAAGCGCAACAGGCGTGCAGCCGCTCGTAATCGCCGTCGCGGACGTAGCAGGAAAGAGCGTTCCCGCCGCCTTGCTCATGGCCACGTTTCAAGCCAGCTTGCGCGCGCTCGCCGGCACATCCGCCACTCTCGAAGAAAACGTCATCGGCCTCGATCGCTACTCCCGCGCCCACAATCTCGAGGGCCGCCGCTTCACCACCGCGTTCATCGCTGAAATCGACCCGGTTGCCCGAGTGATGCGCTACGTAAACGCCGGTCATAATGCTCCGCTGCTGGTTCACGCATCTCGCTCAGCCGAGCGGCTTGAGGACGGCGGGCCTCCTCTTGGCCTGCCGCTCTTTCACGGTGCTGAACCTCACTACGAGTGCGGCAGCATCCAATTGGCAGTGGGCGATCTGCTCTTCATCTTCACGGATGGCGTGATTGATGCCGTAAACGAGGATGACGACGAATTCGGCGAGCAGCGATTGTTGTCGCTCTTGAGCAGCCTGCCCAATATTAGCGCGGCGGACATGCGCGATCGGGTCATGGGTGAGCTGAATGAATTCGTCGGAACCGCGCGCCAGCAGGACGACATCACCTGCCTTCTGCTACGCGTAACGGAAAATCGAGCCTAGCGGCATCGACATATGGACGGCAAATCGCTTTCGAAGCAAATCTGCGCCACACTGCGGGCCAAAGGATTCCAGGCCTATCTGGTCGGCGGCTGTGTGCGTGACATCCTTCTCGGCCGCGAGCCAGCCGATTACGACGTTTCCACCGACGCCACGCCGGACGTCGTTCAACAGATCTTCCCGCGCAGCCTCGCCGTAGGCGCACAATTTGGCGTCATCATTGTCCTCGACGACTCCGCGCCAGAAAACCCAGCGCAGGTCGAAGTTGCCACCTTCCGCTCCGATATCGGCTATTCCGACGGTCGCCACCCAGACCGCGTCGCCTACACGAAATCGCCCGAGGAAGATGTCCGCCGCCGCGACTTCACCATCAACGGCCTCCTTCTCGATCCCGAAACGGAAAAGGTCCTGGACTTCGTCGGCGGACGAAAAGACATCGAAGCGGGCGTGATCCGGGCCATCGGCGACCCGGTTCGCCGGTTCACGGAAGACAAGCTCCGCATGCTGCGCGCTGTGCGCTTTTCAGCGCGTTTTAACTACGTTTTAGAGTCAAATTGCGTCAAGGCGGTTGACGCACTCGGAGCACAAATTGCCCAAGTCTCCGCCGAGCGTCTCCGCGACGAGCTCACGAAAATCCTCACCGAAGGCGCCGCCCGCCGCGGTTTCGAGTTGCTCGATTCAACCGGCCTACTCAAATATTTGCTCCCGGAAGTCTCCAGAATGAAAGGAGTTGCTCAGCCGCCGCAATATCACCCGGAGGGCGACGTCTGGATCCACACGCTCCTCATGCTGGAAAAGCTCCCGGCAGGCTGCCCTCACGCCCTTGCCTGGGGCGTCCTCCTGCACGATGTCGGCAAGCCCCCAACCTTTGCGCCACCAGAGATAACTGGTGATCGCATTAGATTTAACGAACACGCCGAAGTCGGCACCCGCATGGCCGAAGCGATCTGCCGTCGCTTCAGATTCTCAAATGAGGAAACGGACCAAATCGCGGCCCTTGTCGCCAACCACATGAAGTTCAAAGATGTATTGAACATGAAGCCGGCCACGCTAAAGAGGTTCATCCGCCAGCAGCGCTTCGAGGAACATCTGGAGCTGCACCGGCTCGATTGCCTCTCCAGCCACGGCAATTTAGACAATTACAACTTTACAAGGCATTTCATCGAGACGACGCCGTCGGAGCAGGTACGCCCTCCGCGCCTTT